>NZ_JBBPXM010000042.1:0-536 GCF_050446505.1 Providencia sp. SP181 | reverse complement strand
GGCAAGTTTCCCGCTTAGATGCTTTCAGCGGTTATCTTTTCCGCACTTAGCTACCGGGCAATGCCATTGGCATGACAACCCGAACACCAGTGGTGCGTCCACTCCGGTCCTCTCGTACTAGGAGCAGCCCCTTTCAATCTTCCAACGCCCACGGCAGATAGGGACCGAACTGTCTCACGACGTTCTAAACCCAGCTCGCGTACCACTTTAAACGGCGAACAGCCGTACCCTTGGGACCTACTTCAGCCCCAGGATGTGATGAGCCGACATCGAGGTGCCAAACACCGCCGTCGATATGAACTCTTGGGCGGTATCAGCCTGTTATCCCCGGAGTACCTTTTATCCGTTGAGCGATGGCCCTTCCATTCAGAACCACCGGATCACTAAGACCTACTTTCGTACCTGCTCGAGCCGTCACTCTCGCAGTCAAGCTGGCTTATGCCTTTGCACTAACCGCATGATGTCCGACCATGCTTAGCCAACCTTCGTGCTCCTCCGTTACTCTTTGGGAGGAGACCGCCCCAGTCAAACTACCC
>NZ_JBBPXM010000041.1:0-616 GCF_050446505.1 Providencia sp. SP181 | reverse complement strand
ACCAACGCAAGCACCAAAGGATGATAGTGGGGCAAAATGTTTCCATTTAAACTCGTTTGGTGACATGAATTTAACCTAAAGCGATAATCAATAGTGTGAGTGTTTCTCACTTAGGTAGTTTTTGCAACAAGCCCGAAAAGTGTCCTAATTTAGTGCTTAAAATAGCGCTAAGACTCCATGATACTCAGTTCAGATGCATAACGCTATCTTCTTGAACTCCATATACTCCATCTACAGACCTAAAGTAATTAATATATTTTTCATTCATTTCAGCAGGAACAGAAATAACAAAAATATTCATGTTTTTCAGATCGTAAGTAACATGAGCTCCTGATTTATCAATATCATTTTTTATTTTAGATTTCAGTGTCGGCTGGTAGCTAATTAATATTTTTTTACTTTCATTTTTCGGAGAGACTGCTATCACAGCCTTGTCAGATTTATACGCTAAGGAATCAGTATCATGTAGGTGCTCATTCGTGCATGAGCAGAGCACGATGACTGATAACACGAATATAATTTTTTTATACATAACACCTCTTATAGGAATATAGTGCACAAGGTTGCAACATCATTTATTATTAACCATCATTTTTTAACAGGCAATAAAAAATGA
>NZ_JBBPXM010000040.1:0-782 GCF_050446505.1 Providencia sp. SP181 | reverse complement strand
ATAGTTTAGCCCCGTTACATCTTCCGCGCAGGCCGACTCGACCAGTGAGCTATTACGCTTTCTTTAAATGATGGCTGCTTCTAAGCCAACATCCTGGCTGTCTGAGCCTTCCCACTTCGTTTCCCACTTAACTATGACTTTGGGACCTTAGCTGGCGGTCTGGGTTGTTTCCCTCTTCACGACGAACGTTAGCACCCGCCGTGTGTCTCCCGTGATAACATTCTTCGGTATTCGTAGTTTGCATCGAGTTGGTAAGTCGGGATGACCCCCTAGTCGAAACAGTGCTCTACCCCCGAAGATGAGTTCACGAGGCGCTACCTAAATAGCTTTCGGGGAGAACCAGCTATCTCCCGGTTTGATTGGCCTTTCACCCCCAGCCACAAGTCATCCGCTAATTTTTCAACATTAGTCGGTTCGGTCCTCCAGTTAGTGTTACCCAACCTTCAACCTGCCCATGGCTAGATCACCGGGTTTCGGGTCTATACCCTGCAACTCATTCGCCCAGTTAAGACTCGGTTTCCCTACGGCTCCCCTATACGGTTAACCTTGCTACAGAATATAAGTCGCTGACCCATTATACAAAAGGTACGCAGTCACACCCTAAAGGGTGCTCCCACTGCTTGTACGTACACGGTTTCAGGTTCTATTTCACTCCCCTCGCCGGGGTTCTTTTCGCCTTTCCCTCACGGTACTGGTTCACTATCGGTCAATCAGGAGTATTTAGCCTTGGAGGATGGTCCCCCCATATTCAGACAGGATAACACGTGTCCCGCCCTACTCGT
>NZ_JBBPXM010000038.1:0-937 GCF_050446505.1 Providencia sp. SP181 | reverse complement strand
TTCAAAGCCTCCCACCTATCCTACACATCAAGGCTCAATGTTCAGTGTCAAGCTATAGTAAAGGTTCACGGGGTCTTTCCGTCTTGCCGCGGGTACACTGCATCTTCACAGCGAGTTCAATTTCACTGAGTCTCGGGTGGAGACAGCCTGGCCATCATTACGCCATTCGTGCAGGTCGGAACTTACCCGACAAGGAATTTCGCTACCTTAGGACCGTTATAGTTACGGCCGCCGTTTACTGGGGCTTCGATCAAGAGCTTCTCCTTACGGATAACCCCATCAATTAACCTTCCAGCACCGGGCAGGCGTCACACCGTATACGTCCACTTTCGTGTTTGCACAGTGCTGTGTTTTTAATAAACAGTTGCAGCCAGCTGGTATCTGCGACTGGCTTCAGCTCCATGGGTAAACCACTTCACCTAATGCCAGCGTGCCTTCTCCCGAAGTTACGGCACCATTTTGCCTAGTTCCTTCACCCGAGTTCTCTCAAGCGCCTGAGTATTCTCTACCTGACCACCTGTGTCGGTTTGGGGTACGATTAATGATAATCTAGAGCTTAGAGGCTTTTCCTGGAAGCGGGGTATGAGCTACTTCGCCACCGTAGTGACTCGTCATCAGACCTCAGCATATAGTGAACCGGATTTGCCTAATTCACCTGCCTACATCCTTAAACCGGGACAACCGTCGCCCGGCCAGCCTAACCTTCTCCGTCCCCCCATCGCAATTATCACCAGTACGGGAATATTAACCCGTTTCCCATCGACTACGCATTTCTGCCTCGCCTTAGGGGTCGACTCACCCTGCCCCGATTAACGTTGGACAGGAACCCTTGGTCTTCCGGCGTGCGGGTTTTTCACCCGCATTATCGTTACTTATGTCAGCATTCGCACTTCTGATACCTCCAGCATACCTCACAGTACACCTTCACAGGCTTACA
>NZ_JBBPXM010000037.1:0-1127 GCF_050446505.1 Providencia sp. SP181 | reverse complement strand
AACAACACCCGCACCTACAGTACGGCCACCTTCACGGATTGCGAAACGTAAACCGTCGTCCATCGCGATTGGGTGGATCAGGGTAACGATCATGTTGATGTTATCACCTGGCATTACCATCTCTACGCCTTCTGGCAGTTCGATAGTACCTGTTACGTCAGTTGTACGGAAGTAGAACTGTGGACGGTAACCTTTGAAGAATGGAGTGTGACGACCACCTTCATCTTTGCTCAGAATATAAACTTCTGATTCAAATTTAGTGTGTGGCTTGATTGAACCTGGTTTAGCAAGTACTTGACCACGTTCGATTTCTTCACGCTTAGTACCACGCAGCAGAACACCTACGTTCTCACCCGCACGGCCTTCGTCAAGAAGTTTACGGAACATTTCAACACCAGTACAAGTTGTTTTCGCAGTCTCTTTGATACCAACGATTTCAACTTCTTCACCAACTTTGATGATACCACGCTCAACACGGCCTGTTACTACTGTACCACGACCTGAGATTGAGAATACGTCTTCAATTGGCAGCAGGAATGGACGGTCAATTGCACGCTCTGGTTCTGGGATGTAAGAATCCAGGTAACCTGCTAATTCAACAATTTTCGCTTCCCACTCAGCTTCGCCTTCCAGCGCTTTCAGTGCTGAACCACGAACAACTGGAGTGTCGTCGCCTGGGAAATCGTACTGAGACAGAAGTTCACGAACTTCCATTTCAACTAATTCTAACAGTTCTTCGTCATCAACCATGTCACATTTGTTCAGGAACACGATGATGTAAGGAACGCCAACCTGACGACCTAACAGGATGTGCTCACGAGTTTGTGGCATTGGGCCATCAGTCGCAGCAACAACCAGGATTGCACCGTCCATCTGTGCAGCACCTGTGATCATGTTTTTAACATAGTCGGCGTGTCCTGGGCAGTCTACGTGTGCGTAGTGGCGAGTTGGCGTATCGTACTCTACGTGAGAAGTAGAGATGGTGATACCACGCGCTTTTTCTTCTGGTGCGTTATCGATTTGGTCGAATGCACGAGCAGAACCGCCGTAAGTTTTTGCCAGAACAGTAGTGATAGCTGCTGTCAGAGTAGTTTTACCGTGGTCAACGTGGCCGATAGTACCAACGT
>NZ_JBBPXM010000036.1:0-2741 GCF_050446505.1 Providencia sp. SP181 | reverse complement strand
CAAGGGTACTTTTGCGGATCAATGATAAATTTCCAGCCAGGCGATTTCTCAATCTCCGCAATATCCTTTCTCAATGTAATTAAATCATTTTCAATTAATGTTTGTTTAGATTTTAAATCATCCTTAATTGTAGTAGAAGAATCTTGAAAAGTATCGACTTTGTGATTATCAACATCATCATGGATATGAGCTATATTTTTATTATCATATAGATTTTCATGTAAAATATTTTTTAATCCTTCATACCTCCCTGTTAAATCAATATCTTCATGAGCATTATCATAATTATTAAAATAATCATTGAAATGTTCTCTTGGATTGTTTCCCCTTACAGTTATTGTACCTAGGTGTGTCACATCATCCATAAACTAACTTCCTTATTAGTTATAAAAAACAGAACAAAGAAATTAGAATTTAATATTTTTATAGTCAACTAACCGTTATTATTAATAAACATTCGTTAGTTAAAATTAAAAACATATTATTTATAAAATGATTAATATCGTTTTTAATAAATAATTGACAGGCACATGCGACTAATTGTTTATATTCACAAAAATAAAAAAAGCCAACGTGTTTCCACATTGGCTTCAATTTGCTTTGGTGATAAACAGCATACTAGAGATACTGTTTATCTATGCGATTAAAGAAAATTATTTTTTCTTTTTCGCTTTTGCGTTTGGTAAATCAGTAATGCTACCTTCGTAAATCTCAGTAGCCATACTGAGTATTGCCTAAGGTAGCAATTACACACTCACGCACCAAACTGGACAGTTAATCATCCAATTAGCCAACAGCGAGTAAGACCATTAATTCAATAAAAGTTTATTGTTTCTTTAATGTATCTCTGGCTTCAATTAATATTGAAATTAGATCATCTAAAGGCATTTTCGCTGTAAAACCGCGGGATAGATCTGAACCAAATAGTTCAACTTCTAAATTGTCTACACCTTTATCTTGATTAATTTCTGCAACCCGCCCCCAATTTAATTGAACTTCTAACGTTAGATTCTCATATTCCATTGGACTTGAAAAAAATAGTTCTAATTTATTATCTTTCATTTTATTGTCTTCTTTGGATCTAACACAGTATTAAATGAGTCATCCGTATTATATCTAATGCCTTTACGATTAGGTAAACGGTATTCGACGCCACCACGTGAGAGATCAGTTCTAACAGTTCCTTTGTTATTCAATACTGATACACTATTAAAGCTTTATAGATCTTTATATCTATCAGGAAGATATTCTGGATTTCCAACCATTTTGATTAATCTAATAAGTTCTTCTCGGTAAAATGATAATTCTTCCCCATTTTCACAACCCGTGATTTTGAGTATTTCTGCATCAGAGCAATTAGCTAATACATAATCAATACACCCTTCGTAAACCATTAACTCCCCCTCTGAAGCTCTCACATCATATAGAGTTACACTTGCAATACATTTTTTTTGTAATAAGTCCATACCATCACCATTTAATATAATCAGAGAATTTTTCTTTAAAGTCATCTAATTGCTCATTAGAAGGTCGCTGCCATTCACCTTTTTTGATTCTGTTGTCTGTATTCGCTTTCGGATTATAAAAAGAAGTGACAACCTCTCCATCAGACTCAATTATATGAACTTTTCTACCAGAACCTTTAACAATCCAACGACCATCTTCTTGAACTAAAATATCTGAAGGTCTAGATTTTTGAACATCATTAATGACTGAACCGACTGGACGCCATGCTCTCACAGCTGAGAATAAGCACGATTGTAGTGTAAAAACACTGACGGCTAAAGAAGCAGTGGTCAAAACCAGAAAGTATACAATGGGTTCCCCCCAACCGAGGTAAACCAAACCCCAGCCCACAACTCACGTTAAGCGGCAAGTGATTGAGTGAGTTTGGGTTTAAGGTGAGTAACCACATACCCTCACTCGCCAAGCCGGACAGTTGATCATCCAGTTGGCTGAGAGCGAGTAAAATGATTGAGGTAAGAGACTAAAATTTGTTGGCATAGTGGCTCTTTAAAGAGCCACTATCCCATTATTTTTTATAGATCTTTGTACCTATCAGGAAGGTATCTTCTATGTTCCATTGATTTCATTAAATTTTTTAGATCTGTCAAGTAATGTGATAACTCTTGTTTATTTGAACATTCCGTTTTTTCATATATTTGCTCATCAGATAAATGAGTTAAAACGTAATTTAAGCAATCTGTATAAATTACAACTTCCGATTCAGATAAACGAATATCAAATAAAGTTACATCTGCTTCTGGTATGTAATTAATTTTTAGTGTATCCATCCTACCACCTCACATAATCAGAAAATTTTTCTTTAAATTCATCTAGTTTTTCATTGCTAGGTCTATTCCATCGCCCATCTCTAGTACGTTGAGCCGTATTTTTATCACTATTTTTAAATGATGAGACCACTTCTCCATCAGGCTCAATTAGATGTATTCTTCCGCCATTACCTTTTACAACCCAACGACCATCATCTTGTATTAAGATATCTGAAGGCCGCGATTTTTGAACATCATTAATGACTGAACTGACTGGACGCCCCTCTTTATTTCTGATTCCCGCATGTTCACCTTGTGTAATCTTGTCTAAATAGGCGAGGTTATCTATAGATAGAGTATCAAGAATAGATGTTCCAGGCAGTTTTTCGATCGGTTCTGGGGGCTGGTTTCCACCCGTATCAATTTTTCCTTGTTCGGGTATTTGGTCGCCACCAGTATGAGGTTTCC
>NZ_JBBPXM010000035.1:0-4379 GCF_050446505.1 Providencia sp. SP181 | reverse complement strand
TAGATTGTCCCTCTAAGACACGGAATCGGTGGTTAAACCACATCAACCAAGCAAGAAATTATTTCGCTTGTTTTTTTCAGGAGACAAATCAGGGAGATAATTGAGAACATAAGGGAAGTGGTGCTGATAGGCAGATTCGAACTGCCGACCTCACCCTTACCAAGGGTGTGCTCTACCAACTGAGCCATATCAGCACATCTTGGAGCGGGCAGCGGGAATCGAACCCGCATCATCAGCTTGGAAGGCTGAGGTAATAGCCATTATACGATGCCCGCAATGAACTCGGCTACCTGAGTTATCAGCTGTTAAACTGTTCCTTGAAGTTTCTATAAAGAAATCTTCTTGGAGATGGTGGTGGGAGAAGGATTCGAACCTTCGAAGTCTGTGACGGCAGATTTACAGTCTGCTCCCTTTGGCCGCTTGGGTATCCCACCTATCCAAATTTTTAATGGTGCCGGCACCAAGAGTCGAACTCGGGACCTACTGATTACAAGTCAGTTGCTCTACCAACTGAGCTATGCCGGCATCAAGTGCTGCGCATTCTAGGAAGAGTGAGCGCATGTTGCAACAAAAAAATTTAATTTTTTGTTCGTTTGCTTACATTTTGTTCGCTTTTTGTGATTTTGTTGATTTTTTAACTATTTTGAGATTAAAACATCAACAGTAGCTGTTAACTATAATCCATTATTATTTAGTCCGTAAAGCCCGATAATCGAATCAAAACATTTCAAATGTTATTATTTAGTCCCCATCACATTTTTAGGGCTCTGATTAATCGGTTATTTTCCAAGCGATCACACCTATTTTTTTTGTGTAATTCAAAAAAAATTCACAAATATTATAAAAAAACCTACGCCTCCCCCCCATCACTCGCTATGATGCTAGCAAATTTTTTGGATACGGGTGTTTAGGCAACCTGTCCAACCTGCATAAAATAGGCAGATGTTGGTTTATGAAAAAGAACGAAAATTTTATTACTACGCCATATTTAGAATTTGATAGAGAACATTGGGCAACACTCCGTGATTCCGTCCCTTTGACATTAACATCCAGTGAGCTTCTCGAGTTAAAAGGGATTAACGAAGAGCTTTCAATGGAAGATGTTATTGAAATTTATCTACCTTTATCGCGCTTATTGAATTTTTATATTAGTTCTAACTTACGTCGTCAGGCTGTCCTAGAGCAGTTTTTAGGAACTAGTGAAGCAAAAGTGCCTTATATCATCGGTATCGCTGGTAGCGTTGCTGTAGGTAAAAGTACAACAGCACGTTTATTACAAGCACTATTAACCCGTTGGCCTGAGCACCGTAAAGTTGATTTAATTACGACTGATGGCTTTCTTCATCCGAACCAAGTATTAAAAGATCGGAATATTATGAAGAAAAAAGGTTTTCCACAGTCTTATGACATGCGAAAACTGGTTAACTTTGTTTCTCAAATTAAATCAGGCGCGCGAAATGTCCGTGCCCCGGTCTATTCCCATCTAACCTACGACATTGTGCCTGACCAAGAACAAGTTATTGATCAGCCTGATATTTTAATTTTGGAAGGGCTCAATGTGTTACAAAGTGATATGGACTACCCACAAGATCCACACCATGTATTTGTCTCTGACTTTGTTGATTTCTCAATTTATGTTGATGCAGCTCCTGCTTTATTAAAACAATGGTACATCGGTCGTTTTCTTAAGTTTAGGCAAGGCGCATTCTCCGACCCAGATTCATACTTTCATAGTTATTCTAAATTGAGTGAAGAGGAAGCTGTAAATATTGCAGGTTCTATTTGGGATGAAATTAATGGGCTAAATCTCGAAGAGAATATTTTACCTACCAAAGAGCGTGCAAGCTTAATAATGACAAAAGGTGAAAACCATTCAATTCAAAATGTCAGACTAAGGAAATAAAATCTATATTGGCCGAAATTTTTCGGCCAATTATATATTACTCGTTTGGCCGTAATGATATTTCGCCGCCAATATAAGGAATTATGTCGCCATTATCTTTTTGTAGTAACAATGCACCTTGCTCATTAATTCCACGCTCAACGCCAGAAATAATATCATTACCAATCAGTAATTTAACTTTTCTATTTAAAAAATTATCAAGTTTAAACCATCTATCCAAAAACGGTTTTAATCCTTCTTTTTCAAATAAAATTAATGAATCTTTTAATGCTTGAATAATATTAGCCGATAATTCATTTCGTTCTATATCTTCAACTTCATCTCTCAAAGATGCCCACTCTTGCGTTATTGCAGTTGTATTTTCAATATTGGTTTTATTCATTCCAATATTAATGCCAATACCAATAATAATATGAGCAGCGTCACCTGTTTTACCCGTTAATTCAACTAAAATACCTGCAAGCTTTTTATCATTCATATACAGATCATTTGGCCACTTTACCTTTACTTTTTCTTTACTTATTTTGTTTAAAGTTTCCGCAATCACTATTCCAACAACAAGGCTCAAACCAACCGCAGCCGCAGGGCCTTGATCTAACTTCCAATACATAGATAAATACAAGTTACAGCCAAAGGGAGAAATCCATTGACGACCTCTTCTGCCTCGACCTGCACTCTGGTACTCTGCAAGGCAAGTATCTCCCGATGTTAAACTTGGAATGCGTTCAAGCATATACTGATTCGTAGAATCAATAACAGGTTCCACAATGATATTGACGCCATTAACGTATTGTTTGATCCTGTCTTTATTCAGTAAATTTATTTGGTGAGGCAGCTTATACCCTTTACTCGTCACCGTTTCGATGTTCAAACCCCATGAGCGTAATGTTTTAATATGTTTATTAATCGCAGCTCGGCTCATGCCAAGTTTGTCGCCGAGTTGCTCGCCCGAGTGTATTTGAGCATCCGATAAAATATCTATCAGCTGTAAAGGGATTGATGTCTCTTTCATTGAATATAATCCATTGCGTTAACCTCACCTTGACGACCAATAAACCGAACTTCAGGTTCTAAAATAATATCAAAACGCTTTGCAACGCTTTGGCTAACGTATTTCGCTAGGTTAACAACATCACCCCCTGTCGCTTCATGTTTATTAATTAAAACAAGCGCCTGCTGAGTGTGAACTGCCGCTCCCCCTATTTCATGCCCTTTCAAACCACACTGGTCAATAAGCCAACCAGCCGCTAATTTCACGCTACCATCGGCTTGGATATATTGAGGACAATTTGGATTTTCTTGCTTAATTTTTGCTGCTTTTTCAGCTGGAATCACAGGATTTTTAAAGAAGCTACCAGCATTACCAGTAACTGCAGGATCAGGCAATTTACTTCTTCGAGTCTGGCACACTGCATCAAAAACTTGCTTAGGTGTTACTGTTTCGGGATTAAACTGTGTTAAGTCACCATAGGTAAGTTTAGGCTGCCATTTTTTTGCGAATTTCAGCCCAACGCTAACAATCACATAACCCTGTTGGTACTCATGTTTAAAAATGCTATCACGGTAACCAAATTGGCACTCACTCGCTGCAATACGCGTTTCTTGATTTGTTTCAAGTGACAGAATATCCACATAATCACAAATATCTTTCAGTTCAACACCATAAGCACCGATGTTTTGAATTGGCGCGGACCCCGCACATCCAGGGATTAAAGCAAGATTCTCCGCACCATAGATACCTTTTTGTAGTAATTTTTCCAGTAATAGATGCCAATTTTCACCGGCCTGAACATGCACATACCAATAATCATCAGACTCTGTAATTTCAATACCTTTTAGCTGATTAATGATAACGACACCGTCAAAGTCCTCTACAAATAAAACATTACTCCCCCCACCAAGCAGCAATACTGGTAAATTATCATTTTTCGCTTTCAGCCATTGTTGATGGAGTGATTGTTTATTCTCTACTATAAAAACTGATAATGCTTTTGCATCAATACCAAAGCTGTTGAATGGTTTGAGTTCAGAAGTTGGATTCATTACTACCTTCAGGAAAAATATAACAATAATGAAGTAAGTCTATCAGCCAGACTTAATCGTGGGTAGCAAGAATAATAAAATAAGATAATTTCGGGATCATTATGGAATGATTTACTTACTTTTCATAAGCGTCAGAAAGCAAAAAGCCACCCATTGGGTGGCTTCTTATATTTAAAACCTAGCAGTTCCCTACTCTCACATGGGGAGACCCCACACTACCATCGGCGCTACGGCGTTTCACTACTGAGTTCGGCATGGGGTCAGGTGGGACCACCGCGCTATTGCCGCTAGGTAAATTCTTTTTAAATGCCGATTATATGGTGCTGATACCCAGATTCGAACTGGGGACCTCACCCTTACCAAGGGTGTGCTCTACCAACTGAGCCATATCAGCAATATGGTGCGGTCAGTTAGTACTGACACAACCTTTAAA
>NZ_JBBPXM010000034.1:0-4553 GCF_050446505.1 Providencia sp. SP181 | reverse complement strand
AAGTTTTTCATTAAATCGAGAGAAAGCTTTAATGAGTCGTTCAGGTTCATAGTTAGGTTTTCCCGTCACTTTATCGACCAAGCCGGATTGCGTTAGCATCCCTGCAGACAGAAACATCTGGTGATTGCGCTCGCGTCGTTTCTTCTTGTTGGCAATGCGTTCTTGTATCTCTAGTCGTTGCGCGGTTTCTTGTCGCTGTAATTCGTTTTTTTCTGCTGTTGCGAGTGCATGGAGTTGCTTTTGCTCTAATGATGTCCGGTTTTCGATATCCAGTAGTCGGATAATTTCCCTTTGTCGCCCCGTTTTTTCGTTGAACTTGCGGATCAATTCCATGCGTTTGGCGATCCATTCAATATTGGTTGTGCGCATTTTTACCTCGACCTTTTAATTTTATCCTTTCGATTAAATCAGAATTACGCCTATACTGCTAATGGAGACTATAGTATATAGCGCACTTATATGTTTCTGCCTACGGCAAGAAACGTGCGCCCTTGCAGGGGGCTAAAACCCAAGATGGCAACCTACCATTTTAGTGTAAAGTTTGGTGCAAAAGGACGCGGTGCAGCACATGCCGATTACATTACTCGAGAGGGGCAATATCAGCATCGAGGCGATCTTGTGCATGTTGAGCATGGCAACATGCCTGCATGGGCAAAAGAGGAGCCGCAGCATTTCTGGCAAGCGGCTGATAAGTTTGAGCGAAAAAATGGCTCTGCTTACCGTGAATTTGAAATCGCGCTCCCTCGAGAACTGAACAGCGAGCAGCAAATTGGGCTGGTTCGTGAGTTTGTGAGCCGAGAATTGGGTGAGCGTCATGCTTACACGTTAGCGATCCATAATCCCACCGCTAGTATTGATGGAGGGGAACAGCCGCATGCGCATGTGATGATGAGTTTACGCGTGAATGACGGAATAGAACGCGCGCCAGACCAGTATTTTAAACGGTTTAATGCGAAATATCCTGAGCGAGGTGGCGCGCAAAAGGACTCAGGGCATAGCTTAACGTTAACTGAACAGCGCGAGGCGCTGATTGATTTGCGTGAGCGTTGGGCTGATACCCATAATCGTTATGTTGAAAATTTAGGGATTGAAAACGCTCGCGTAGATCACCGTTCGCTGGCTGATCAAGGGATAGAACGTTTGCCGGAATATCACTTGGGATTTGAAGCGTCAGGACGACTCACGGACGAGGATAAACTCAGTCTAAAACAGCTTCGGGAGCAGCCTGATATTGAGCTATATGGGCAAGAGCAAATGCAGTATATCGATTTTCATGATGAAAAATGGCTCTCGGAATATAAACAAGTGATGGAGCATTACCGAGAGCGGTTTGAACAGAGTTTTATTGCAGATTTAAAACAGGATATTGCTGAACAAAAACAGGTGATAGAGCGCAGCGTTATCAAAGAAAAAACCATTGAACGGGAACGAGGGTTTGGCTATGGCGATTATTGAAAGTGAAAAAATTTTAGGGATAGCCCTGTTGGCTGAGCGTCAGCAAAAAGAACTCTCTCAGGCGATAGAGACCATGATTGAATCGGTCGCAGAGTTTAAATCCGTGTCTGAAAATGTGTCGCAGCAAGTTAGACAGAATGTCACTGATGAAATTAAAAATATGAACGTGGGACAATTATTGGGCGAACAAACAGCAAATTCATTCAAATCGATTGAAAGAGCGGCATTTTCCATTAAACAACAAGCGGAAATGATTAATCAGGAAACGCTATCCGCCCGTAAAACCCTGTTATATGAATATGATAAGCTAAAAAATCGGTTTTGGTGGTTTATTGGAGCAGGCGTCATTTTTGCAGCCGGTTTGATGGCGTTTAATTCGTGGTATTTCAATCATCAGCTGGAGGTACTTAAAGCGAACCAAAATGTGATATACCGAGATCAACTACATTTAAAACAACAAATTGAAAAAATAGTCGATAAGCCAAAGAGCCTCAATAACACCAGTAAAAAACAGGACGTTTTCTAACGCAGGGCAAGCCCTTTGTTCAATCCTGAAATGGACTCAAAAATTTTGAGTCCATTTCAGGATTCTAATCTTTGTTTTTTTAAGTGTTTCAGTGTCTTTTTGCTCTGAAATAAAATGATGTTAAAAATGCGCTCTAATTCGTTCAGAACCGTTCTAAACTTTCAGTATGTATTTGGGTGAGTGTGAGTGCTTTTGGTGCTCAAAATCGCTCTGAGGCGTTTTTATTATGACTAACGGGCTGTTTTAGACGTTAAACTTGCCCGTTTAACATAATGGGTCTTATAGGAAGCTAATTGTAATGATGAGATTTAGTAACGGTTCCTTATAAGTTTAAATAGGATAATCTGCTTAATTTAATATATTGCTAAACTTAGCTTTATGTTTTCAATGTCTATTCGGTGGGGCGGGTTTTTTTAATCAAAATATTGTTTGTTGTCGATGCATAAGCAAACTGTATCGTATGCGTGATGTTAGCCAGGCAATGCTTTGTATTCAAATAGGTGATTTATGTTATTAGATAGGTTTGATCTTGAAAAAACCATTCATGAACGAAATAAGGTATGGAGGAAAAACCCTCAGATACCATCTTGGGTTGATATTGATAATGTTAATTTAGACCAGTTCTTTACAAAAACTGATGTAGCTGAATATTGTTATAATAATTTTTTTGAATTTTTAAAAAATGAAAATGTTTATTTAGGTAATTATAAGTTTATTGAACCATCAATTGGAGATGGTAGTTTTTATAAATTACTCCCTAAAAATCAAAGGATTGGGTTGGATTTAATGCCTATTTTTCACGATAAAAATGTGATTAAGCATGATTTTTTATCATGGAATCCTAACTCCAAATGTAAATATATCACAATAGGGAATCCTCCTTTTGGATACAGAGCTTGGTTAGCTCTTGAATTTATGAATCATGCAGCGAAATTTTCCGATTACATAGGCATGATTTTGCCTATGTCATTTCAAAGTGATGGGAAAGGCTCACCGAAACATAGAGTTAAAGGTATGCAATTGGTGCATTCAGAGATATTGCCAAACAATAGTTTTGTCACTCTAAATGGTAAAAATATTAAAATTAATGCACTTTGGCAGATATGGAAAAAAGGCGATAATTTTATAAAAAAAGAAAAAAAATGCGATGATTGGATTGATATTTTCACTGTTGATCTAAGAAAAGAGCGACTTTGTGGTAAAGAAAAAATGGCTGATGCTGATTATTTTTTGCAAAGGACTTTTTATCATGAGCCGCCAAGCTTAGTTATTGATTTTAATGATGTAAAATATACGTGTGGATATGGTTTAATCATAAAAAAAGATAAAGAAAAAATAGTTAATATTCTACAACAAGCTGATTGGTATAAATATTGTAATTTGGCTGCACATAATTGCCGGCATATTAGCATGTACCATATAAAAAGAGTTTTAACTGACAATGGATATGTAAATGAGTGATTTATATATAGATATGATGCTTAGGGTTCTTGATGAGCATGAGGATGCGAATAAGTGGAATGACTCGGTTTTTGAGAGAATAAAGCGAATTTCAAATACAAAAGTAGGATCTATTGGGCAAAATTTCATTGAGGATTTATGTAATGAATTTAATATTCAATGTGTTTTTCCAGAAGATATTCATGGTCATAGGCTGTATCAGAATTCATGGGATATAAAAATAGAGGGTGTTGAGTTCGAGCTAAAAACAGCTACTGAAGATGTTAGTGGAAGCTTTCAATTTAATCATATTAGGTACCACAGAGAATATGATGGCTTAATATGTTTAGGTATATCACCTAATGCAATTTTTTTTGATGTGTGGAGTAAAGCTGAAGTTTCAACTGGTGCTGCTGGGCGCTTAGTATCGATGGAAAGACAGGCGAATGCTAGTTATAAATTAACTAAAAAACCTAGAGATTTAAAACCTATATCATTATTTCATCAAGAGTTAACCAGTGCAATTAGTGGTCCGCGTTTTGATTTTGTTCGTTCACGGTTACGAAGATAACTATACTTTTTTGGCAAAAGTAAACTAATGCCCCAATGTGGTACTAATCAAAACGGAGCGAAGCAACAGCATCATTCTGTCGTTGCTTTTCTCCATGATTAGTTCTTGGGTCATGGCTTCTTAGCTCGTTCCTTTAGCTAAGTCTGGTTAGGTTGGGTTTCTTTCGACGGTGCAATCCCAGAAATCCCTCGTCCGTTGATTGATACTCTTATCAGGTACGCACTGTAATCTTTCGATACCGCAGCGTGATTCGGAGGCAGAGCCGGAATCTCGTGTTCCGGTACGTTTTACTACCACAATTTGCCTGTTTATCCTTTCGGAGACCGGGCTAAGTCCGAGTCAATCAAGTGGCACGCTTGGGTTAATGTCGTTGAATGGTTTTAAGGAAGTAGTGACAAGCTAGCTTCCAGTTGCTAAGATTGGATTGCGAGGTCTAATCGTAGCAACTAGCGTGCTAACAAATTAGAGCGATTAAGCCGAAATGATGCAAGTCATTTCGGCTTTTTTGCATCTAAAATATTCAAATATTTTTTTATTGTCTAATTATTGGTTGTTTTTTTT
>NZ_JBBPXM010000033.1:0-5417 GCF_050446505.1 Providencia sp. SP181 | reverse complement strand
ATATCTTCTTTATTATTCATTTTTCTTGATTTTATTTAAATTTTATATGCTGTGGTAACGTTTTTCCGCATCAAAACATATCGCAACACATACGATATTTTTTGATTGGTTGTGTATATTATTTCATTAATTATGTAATTAATATAGCTACCGCGCTGCGCTTGCTCAACGCTAAAACCTAACAAACCAGGCGCATAAAATCCGCGCTTGGTTTGTTAGGTTTTAGCGTTATCAGCAAAATAAATTGATTACCAGTAATCATCTTGCTAAAACTACTGTTTACCAGTAATCATGGGGTGTTTATGAAAGATTTACACGATAAAAGAACAGGCGATTTTTTTGCACATAAGTATCGGGTGAAAAATCAGCGTGGTCAGGCAGCGTATAAAGAGCGTATGCGCGAGGCTGGTTACAAGCAAGTTACCGTATGGGTGAAAGAGAATTCACGCGAGGCAGGGCGATTGGCAGGACTTAATTCAGGCAAGCCAATGCCCGAAGCCGCACAGGATGATCCGATAGGTTGGTCACTAGGATTTGCCGAGGGATTTAAACAGCGTGAAAAACAGACAGTTACAGAGTAGTATCTCAGAAAAGCAAAACCCCACTTACTATTCAACTTGGCGGAAGAGAGTAAGCAGGGCTTCTAAGTACAGCAAGGCTCAGTGCGGCACGCACGGCTAGTTGCTACAACAGGGAAATATTAACACATGGCAGCGTTAGCGCAACAGATTGAGATTTTCTCACAGCGATTACCGAAGAAACCTTACTACACGGACGACCTCGCCACAGGCTTGCGTATCGTTGCGAAAGCGACCGCCCAGAAAGCGCGTTATATCCAGCCAAACGGCGCAACTCACCGCTATTATCTCGTTTTTGACGTAGACCGCGCAGGGGCGGCGATTGATTGGGCAGATCGCAAAGTGCCAGCACCCAATATCACCGTAAAAAATCCCGAAAATGGTCATGCTCACCTGATTTATTGCCTTGAAACTTCAGTCAGAACCGCGCCCGATGCGAGTTTAAAGCCGTTGAAGTATGCCGCAGCCGTTGAACGTGCCTTGCGTCATGCACTCGATGCCGATGTAAATTATTCAGGGCTTATCTGCAAAAATCCCCTTAACGCTCACTGGCAAGTCGCCGTATGGGAAGAAAATAGCTATACGCTGGACTGGCTAGCCGATTGCCTCGACATGAACGCCTCAGAAGCCCGTAGAGTGGATTACGACTACGGACTAGGGCGTAACTGTCAGTTATTCGAGAAAACGCGCCAGTGGTCATACAGAGCGATTAGACAGGGGTTTCCAGACTATCCCCAGTGGGTAGAGGCATCCATACAGCGAGTCGAAGCCTATAACCTGCAACTTACTACGCCGTTATCGTCAGCCGAGTGCGCCACTATCGGTAAGAGCGTGGCAAAATGGACGTATCAGCGGTTCAACGAGCAAGGTTGGCTCGATTGGGTTGCTAAGACCCACACGCCAGAGATACAAGCCATTAGAGGGCGCAAGGGCGGTAAGATTGGCGGTAAGATTTCGAAGCGTAAGCCCGTAGCCGACTCAGCCGAAACTCTGCAACCGTGGCTCGATTTAGGAATCAGCCGTAAAACGTATTACCGCCGAAAAGCTAAAGCGAAAAAGTGACACTGGATAAAGCCTAATATCAGATAATAGCCCGTAGGGGTGTTTTTTCGCCCTTTACCCTTTAAGCCCTCCATCCCTTGATTCATGTCCCTAAGAATACGCCCACACTGCTCGCCGCAGTCTTTGACTAGCGAAGTCTGTCAAAGCGAGGAAGCAGCAGATCATCCGCACTGGTATTTTGCACTTACGCCCTGATTCCTTTTTGACTCCTTTCACCCTTCACAGCCCCTAAAAAGTCGCCTACACTTACATACCTAAACAATAATAAGCCAGCATACACGGAGTCCCCTTTGTGTTCTCCGTGCTGGAAAGGGGTGATCCCCTTTACCCCTTAACGTCAAAAGCCTAAAACGTGAGGCAAGAGCATGACCGAGAAGCGCACCAAAGAGATCAAAATCAGGCTCACCGAGGAAGAGCACGCCGCATTATTGGCACGTTGCACCTCGCCAAAATTAGCGGAATGGATGCGCGAAACTTGCCTCGATGTTCGCAAGCCAAAGGCGCGAAAAATCCCCCTCGTTGATCCGCAACTTTTACGCGCGCTTGCTGGCATTGGTAATAACGTCAATCAGATTGCCCGGCACTTGCACAACGACCCCGTATTCACGCGCACGAAGCTGTATGAATTGCTCATTACGATTGAGCGCGACATGAAATTGGTCCGTGAGGAGTTCACTGGCGATGATAGTTAAATTCCATCGGCGCGGCGTGGGGCGTGGCAGTGGTGCGCCTGAATATCTGCTAGGGCGTGACGGTATGCGCGAAGATGCCACGCTATTACGGGGCGATCCGCAGGAGATACAGGACTTATGCGACAGTAGCCCCTATGCGAAAAAATATACATCTGGCGTGTTGAGTTTTGAGGAGTCGAACATTCCCGAAAGTGATAAACAGGAGCTTATGGATAGCTTTGAATCCACGCTAATGGCTGGACTGGATAAGGACCAATATAGCGTTTTATGGGTTGAGCATCGGGATAAAGGGCGGTTAGAGCTTAATTTCGTGATCCCTAATGTTGAGCTAACGACCGGCAAGCGATTACAGCCCTATTTCGACCGCGCCGACCGCCCGTTAGTCGATGCGTGGAAAGAGTGCGCCAACGTTAAATATTCGCTCAGTGACCCCAACGACCCCGAAAAAACACGCTTTCTTGTTACCCCTCGCAACCTCCCACAGAACAAGCTGGAAGCCGCAGAAGCCCTCAATCAGTTCGTTTCGACAGGGGTAGAGGCTGGCTTTATCAAAGACCGCAGCGACATTGTGAGCGCCTTGCAAGAGCAGGGCTTCACCGTGGCAAGGCAGACCCCTAGCAGTATCAGCATTGCCGACCCTGACGGCGGGCGAAATATCCGATTAAAAGGTGCATTGTATGAACAAAACTTCTCAGTGGGCGAAAGCCCTGAACGAGAGTACCGAAACGCTAAAGGCCACTATCAGCAACAACGAAGCGCAGAGTACGAAAGAAATAGCCGAAATCTTGAGGAACGCCTCGCAAGAAAGGCTGAATACCATCAAGAACGTTATCAACGAGAACAAAGAGGAGTTACGCGCGGAATACAGGAAATTCGCCACTCTCAGGACGTGGCAATGTCTGTTACCGATGATTCCGTTTCTGTTAGCCGTAGGGTTCTCGATATGGGCGTACGCGGCTTATCAGAGCCTCAGCGGCTATCAAGAACAAAAAGCGCAATGGGACAAGATAGCCCCGAAAGCAGTCATAACCAAATGCGAGACAAACGGCAAGAATCCACGGGTTTGCGTACAAGTAGATCCAGCGTTGGTGCAATTCAAAGACAGCGAGGGCAACACTCTCATGATACTGAAAGGGTATTAAACGATGACCGAGCTAGAAAAAATGCTGTTGAGCGCATTAGAGAAATTAGACAGCGATCATCAGAGAACAGCGCAAGCGTTGAAAACGGAGTTAAGCAGCTTAACCAAGCAAGTGACGGTTTTAAGTCAGCAATTAACCAACGAGGCGAAAAAAACCGAGGATTTAACTCAGCAGTTAGCGGAGTTCCAGACAGCCTTCAAACGCTTAACCAATCGATAAACAGGCAAGCCAACCAGCAGCGGATGCAAGTGAAACGTAGTCGCGGTATGAGGATGTAGCATTCATTGAATATCAGCGATTTACATCAAAAATAATCGCTGATATTTCTTTAGAAAAGAGATGTTTGAAAATTAACCTTTTTATATATTTCTTTTTCTCGATTGAATTTAACTGGGTCTGATATAAAGTTTTCCTGCTCTCCATTTTCAACCAAAGATACAGCTAGAGCTAATGTTCTTGCTTGACAGCTAAAAGATTTTTTTGGGTTGAACTCTATATCACTAAATGAGTCAAATCCAGCTTGTAAAAACTCGTCCCTTAGTTCTCTGTTTGTGTCTGAAAACAATACCTGCATATAAATCCAATCGTAAAAAAGGCTTTTTGGCTCTAACGGAAATTTTTCTTTATTGAGTAAAAAATAGAGCATTTCACCGCTATTTTTTAATCTTACATCTTGTTTTGCTTCTTTAGGCGTTTTCGATAATATATCTCTATATGGTCCACCTTTCATGAAAACCTTGCTACTTTGAAATATGTTTTCTACAGGGTATCCTGATATGTTTTTAAGGTGAAATGCACTGAGGCTTATACCTATCTTCTGTTCTGATTTACTTGATGCTTCCAGTGTTTTTTTAAAACCAAAAATCTCAGATTGTTTATGTAGGCTTCTTATAGATCTTTTCCTTACCTCGGAACTCATTCCTAGGTGCCACTCAAAGGTAACGTCTAACTCTTTAACCCCAACACCTTCCTTACTTGGTATGAATATTGGTCTCGTTGCACTGCCTACACTTTTTGTCATTTCAAAAACCTATTTAAAGAGAAACCAAAGAATTACAAGAATAATAAAAAACACGACACCAAATGTGTTTGAGTCACTACCACTGTTATTTGACCCCTGTTTTTTACCTGCGCTAATAAAATCTGTTGTTGGTTTTGAATTGTTAGTTTTCCTTATGGGCGTGGGCTGGTATTTATATTTCTGATGATTTTTTTCAAGATCTTCAATTTCTTTCATGAATTGTTCTATATCAAAGGACTTGCTTTCCATTTTGGAGATTTCTTTGCGCCTTGATTCTACTTCTTCTTGGTCCGCCCTTCTTTTTTCGTTTCTTTTCTTTATATCATCGCTTAATTTTTTTAATTCAATGCTTCTTTTTGTTTTTTCTTTTTTATCTATCTCTTCGATTTGATCTTGATTTAAACATATATCACCATCGTTAATAATAAACATTATATTAATGGCTTCTATTTTTTCAGTTACTTGAACCTCTGCTTGATTGCTTGTTGTTATTGATGGTTTTAAAAAACCATTTCTATAAACAGTTTGAGGCTCTTGTTGTGATTTCTGGAATGTGATTTGTTTATCAAAAAGTCGTTCTAAAGCAGCTGCCCCAGTGAAATGCTCAGCAGGTAAGTTGCGATAACTTTTTGTCGCAGCATTGTACGGGAAAAATAAGCACTCTTTCTCATAAAGTATTTTAGGATCTATGATGAGCAGGGCTAGATCAAACCCTTTTTTCTTCTTGTTACTTATCATCCATGTATTTGGTTCACTAATGGTTAGGCAAATGTTTTTTGACCCATCAAATCTTGACTGATCAGTGACCTCCATGGTTTCTATATTTCTTAGATCAATCCCATCTTTCATGATTTTATCTAAGTTTGATTTTGGGGTGAAATGGCATAAATATTTTATGTTTCTATCGCTTACTATTTTTTTT
>NZ_JBBPXM010000032.1:0-6137 GCF_050446505.1 Providencia sp. SP181 | reverse complement strand
CTGATAGCAGAGCATGTTGATAAGCACACTTGGTTTGATGGCGAGATTGAATTGGACGAAAGTTATTTTGGTGGTGGTCGTAAAGGTTTGCGTGGCAGAGGTTCTGCCGGGAAAGTGCCTGTTTTCGGGCTTCTCAAGCGTGGTGGTAAAGTTTACACCAAGGTTATACCCGACGCTAAATCGCGGACATTACTGCCGATAATTGAGTCAAAAATTTACCCTGACAGCATCGTCTACACCGATAATTTTGCCAGCTATGATGTACTGGATGTGAGCGATTTTAAGCATTACAGAATTAACCACAGCACGCAATTTGTCGACAAAAAAGACCGGCAAAATCACATCAATGGCATTGAGAATTTTTGGAATCAGGCGAAGCGTCACATGCGTAAATTTAACGGCATTCCTAAAGCCCATTTTGAGCTGTATTTGAAGGAATGTGAGTGGCGATTTAACACACCAAATGCAAAAATGCAATTAACCATGTTAAAACAAATGGTTAAAGGTAAAATTTAAACCTTATCTAGGACAGTCCCAAAATGATAGTAACCGCACCATTTAAGTGTTCGATGGTAAAACATTACGTAGCGAGAATAGCCGAATCATTGCTAATGTGGACGGAAGCATTAATATTTACAACTAGATCATTTTAATGTCAAAGCTAAGTTCAGATGCCCGCCTACTAACAAAGTAGAAATGACCGTCATGCTTGATGGTTAGGATCTATGACCACTCCCGTTTTTGCAATACTGATACAAATAATATTGTTGGCTTGTATAAATCTATCTGGCATATTAATAGGCTTTTATGCCTGCGCCTCGATGAGTTCCGCGCCTGATGAACCTTATAAGCTTGAGCGGCAATTTAGCTGCCATTCCTAACCACAGGTTTTTCATTAGGTCGGTTAGCCGTTAATATCATCTATAATCAGTCTTCGCAAAACCAGATAACCCATTATTTCATTATGATAATTTAGAATCAAAGAACTGCTGACGCGTTGTGAATGCCTAGGCTATTCTGGTTAGCTTATTGGCCAACGCGCAGGTAACGACGAAATTGTTTTTTCTCTGTAATAATTGCTTGACCCAATCTGCAAGTTTACCCGATCTATAAGTCAGTGTTCGCAGATAGACTCGGGCACATTGGACTAATAATGCACGGAGTTTTTTATTGCCTCGTTTGCTGATCCATAAAAGCGTACTTCGTCCTCCGGTGCTATATTTTCGAGGGGCCAAACCCGTTGATGCAGCAAACTCTCTACTGTCCCCATATTGGTTTCCATCACCTAATTGAGCCGAAAGTAGGCTGGCAGTCAACGGGCCAACGCCCGGAATAGACAGTAAGCGTTGGTCTGTGCAATATTCATTCAACGATCCCTTTAATTGAGCCTCTAAATCTTTAATTTGCTCAAGAAGATAATCGTAATGCTTGCGCAGTTTTTGAAGCAAATTTTTTAGGTAAGGCGGGAATTGTTTGTCTCTAAAATTTCAGCTCCCGCCTTTATTAACGCTGTGCCTTTTGGGGCACTGACGCCAAACTCCAATAAAAACGCGTGCGTCTGGTTTGTTGTTTTGACCCTATATCTGACCAAAGACTCTCTCACTCGGAGCAAAGCATGCATGGCTTGTTGAAATTCAGTTCTAGGCTGAACAAATCGCATTGATGGCCTCGATACAGCTTCGTAAATGGCTTCTGCATCAATAAAATCATTTTTGTTCGATTTGACTAATGGGCGAACAAATTGATGCGATATTAACTTAGCTCAGTGAGCTTCCGCACCACCACAGGCTTCTATTACGATAGTCATTGCTGGACAATTAGCCAGAAACTGAAACAATTTAGCCCGCGTAAATTTTTTACGGTAAATGGCTTTTCCATGGCGATCTTCGCCATGAATGTGAAAAGAGTTTTTACCCAGATCGAGACCAATAAGCGTCATATTTTCCATGATAGTTCCCCTGATGATGTTTTTCTAGGTATAGAACGTTGAAAGAGGGAGTGGTCATCTCATTAATTGAATGTTTTTTTTACCCACGTTTCTAACCTTAACTCCCTACGTCGATGACAGATCATCTGTTTTATCAATTTGTGATTATTTATATTTTCATCATTTAGCTTGCATTTTATACGATTGTCCAAATTTTAAACGGATCTTCCCTGGCCAGCCTGCCGTAACCACCGTGCTGTTTTAAATTGTTGGCGACGCATGTCTAATAATGTTTCAGCTCGGAATCCTGCCTCTGCAGAGTTAAAAACCATTCGGCTTCCACATAAGACACATTGGTACGTTTCTACATTTGTAAATTGTTTCATCAGTGGGGCAAATCCTGGCTTTTGGGGCTTATCTTTCACATTCATTTCCAGCACATCATAGACTTTCGCTAATAACGTCCCGCGCTTGCGATTAGCTAGAAAGCTATAATAGCGAACCATTTCAAAATGGCGAGACGGGGGGTGGCTGGTATAGCACCACAGCATATCCTCCTAGCTCAGTCGTTGCGTGCGATGCAGCCCAGTTCGGTGACCGAAGTAATGGTGGACGACCGAGCCCCCGGTGTAATGACGCAGTTTAGACGCGGCGATCAGCGGACGCCTCAGGTAACGACCAAGGTAATTGACGTTTTGTCGGGGATTTAGAGTTTTTTGGCTAAGTGAATTTTCCAGCGGCGCTGGAATTGGACCTCAAGAAATTGGCACTATTCATGGTAATCACGGATGTGTTAATAACCTGCAGCGAAAAAATTTAATGAAACGTAATTTTTCCGTAGTAGAGTAATGACGGCCTGGCACCAGTAGCGCTCAACGATTTTCTTTTTGAAGAAGATAGGCTGCCAGATACTGTGTTTTAAGCAAAGCCCACCGTGAGCTACCGATAAATGGATATGAGGATGTTGATTGAATTGGCAGCGATACGAACTGTAGAGCCTGAAATAAACAGCTTAATTAACCGTTCCTGTTTGTACTAACTGAGTCAGCTCTTTCACATAGAGCTATCCTAGATGATTTTAGTTATCTAGGACAGCCCCAAATTGAATTGATGATGAACACTAAAATATCCATATCTTTCTGGGATAAGCTTAACGGTGTCTGGCGTAAAACTTGTACTCAACAGATTGCCTTCTTAGGAGGTGATTTGAAGCGACAAAATCAGAGAATTTTACGACAGTGTATTCAATATAGAGATCATCATAATAGGTAGTGTTCACGCGCTATGAATGCACCGATGACCTTGCCATGCATTTGAACATAAGCACGCTATTGGCGTGAGCATCGCGGCAGAGCCGCTCTATTTCTAGGCAACGCCCTTCTCCTCTTTTATACTCTGCTCCATGTCTATTCCCAGACCCGCTAAACTGCTATTTCAATACGATGACGGATGGAACCGCGTCATTGATAACAACACCGTCGATGAATGGCAGCTCCTCTGTGTTGAAAAGATGCTCGCCTGCTGCACCTGCGCTATGGGCGTTCGCTGCTATTGCTGTTCTTCTCTTGAATGCACACATTCACGCTTCTTTTGCCAAACCTGTAAATTCAAACCCTGCAGTGCTTGTGGACTCAAAGGAACCGAACAATGGGTTGCCCAACAACGGCATATTTTGCCTGATTGCGAATGGCAACACATTACCCTCACGATACCCCACCTCCTTTGGCCTTTCTTCAACAACAACTGGCCCTTGCTCAACCGACTCTTTCGCTGTGCCACGCGTGCTATGCTCAAACACGCAAAGCGCCTAGGCCTCGAAATTGACATTTTCTGTGCCCTACATACTTATGGTCGCCAACTTAATCAACATCCGCACATTCATTTCTCCGTCACCTGAGGCGGGAGCACGAAATATGACACTTGGAAATCGATTTTTTTAAAAGAGAGACGTCGAAAAGGTCTGGCGCAGTGCCGTCATTCGGCTTCTTCGAGACAGCTATTTTCAGTTACAATCCAATAAATGTCCTAGCTTTGGCCATATTCGCGATTATCCGACCTGGTGTCGTTACCTCAATACCCAATTTCAACGTTATTGGAAAGTGCATTTTGCTAAAAAAACACGCGGTGCTTGGCACAATGTGAAATATCTGGGCCGATATCTAAAACGTCCGCCTATCTCGGCTTCCCAATTGAAATACTACAGCGGTGGCTCCGTGGTCCATCATTACGATGACCACCACAACCAACAATACCGACGACAGACCTTATCCCAAGAAGAAATGATACGACGTTATGTCAGCCATATCCCAGCCCGACATTTTAAGATGATCCGCTATTACGGTTTTTTAGCTAATCGCAAACGCGGCAGCTTATTACCCAAAGTGTATGACGCGTTGGATATTATACATCTTAACGTGCCTGAAAAACCGGGGTTTTCGACATTGATGAAAGAATTTTTAAACACGGCTCCCTATCAATGTATTTTATGCGGAAATCGACTGCGGTTTATGCGTGCGGAAAAAGGGAGTCATGCAGTCGGGATAAAATGGCTAGAAAATGGTGGCGACAAACCGCAGCGTAGGATCAGTGTGCCTATTATTAGGCTTTTAAATGATAATTTAACCGAACGACTGTTCTCATGGTTAATCAACGAAAAAACGGCCAGAATTTAATAGAAATGTAGCGTTCAAAACACCCGATTAATGCGTCACTGCATTGATTGAGATTCCTAACCATCAAGCCCGCATTTTGAATACATCATCACAATTAGCTTATTTTTTTTGTGGTAACCCTTCTGGATAAAAAACACTTCGTACTCTTTTGTTAGGCGCCGCAGAAGCTGTCATTTTTTTTGTAATAACATTATAATTTATTAACTCAGCCGATAATGTGTTTTCGTTTTGTTGAATAAAAGCCTCGCCAATAAGAATCATTTCGCCAGTTTTTGGTATATATTTGAATTTTTTAGAATTTCCAGAGAAAGGCTTACCATCTTCAGTTATCCCTGCATATTTTATTGGATTTCCTACCGCTGTTATAAAAATATTTTTTGGATTATCTTGATGATAAGTAGCTTCATCCGATTTAATAATCATATCTCCGCTAACAGCATGCACATTACCAATAGACTTAATATTTCCATTTGATAGTATTAATTGGCTATCCGAATCTATTGTATATTTATTACTTATTGAATACGAAGTGTTACAAAAAATTGCGATCAAAAACAGAATGAAAAAATAGGCTCTCATTTATATCTTCACCTTATATTTAGAAGTATTTATCATATTAATATGTTATTGCTATTAATAGTGTAAAATTGAAAGTTTTTATCACATAGGCATTAAGAAAATGTAGCAAAACGATAATGTGATTTACAAAAAATATGGTATTTCTTTGATTTTACGAATAACCGTTTGTACAAAAATCAAGGGGCTGTCCTAGATAAGGTTTAAATTTTAGCATGCATTCCTTAAACTTAATCTTGATGTCCTACGTACCAAAATAATAATATACCTAATATAGCTCTTTAATATTACTGATAATTAAAATTTATATCATTACCAACTAATATAATTGGTCTGTTAATCTAGCATAGTTATTGAAAATATTTCATATAACCCATATCATGTTTTTTGGAATAAAGAAAACACCTTCTCATACACATTTACTTCTTGGTATTGATGGGAATGTTTGTCATCTCTTCAGGCGCAAATAAATGTAAGTGCATACATTAAACTTACACAGTCTGATATAATTGAATTGTACTTTACTCATAAGAGTAAAAAAACACCATAATTTTATTTTTTTATAGTAATTAAACTCATGGCTCAATATTCATTGATTATCGATGAGTTGTCAACTAAAATTATCGATAATCAATAACATCCCCTCGATAAGATTTAAATTTTACTTTTAACTATCTGTTTTAGCGTAGTTATTGGGTGTTTTGTACTTGGTGTGTTAAAACGCCACTCACATTCCTTCAGATACAGCTCAAAATGTACCTTCGGAATGTCGTTAAATTTACGCATGTGACGCTTCGCCTGATTCCAAAAATTCTCAATGCCATTGATGTGATTTTGCCGGTCTTTTTTGTCGACAAATTGCGTGCTGTGGTTAATTCTGTAATGCTTAAAATCGGGTATAACCTTGGTGTAAACTTTACCACCACGCTTGAGAAGCCCGAAAACAGGCACTTTCCCGGCAG
>NZ_JBBPXM010000031.1:0-6472 GCF_050446505.1 Providencia sp. SP181 | reverse complement strand
TAGTCCAAAGTTTGAGTCGAAAAGGTAACTGTTGGGACAACAGCCCAATGGAGCGATTTTTTAGAAGTTTAAAACATGAATGGATGCCTTCAATGGGTTATGGAAGCCTGAAAGAAGCAGAACACAGAATTACTCGTTACATCACAGGCTATTACAGCGAGATCAGACCTCATTGGTATAACGGGGGATTGACCCCAAATGGATCAGAGCGGCTGTTCTACAAACAGTCTAATGGCGTGGCCAATATTAGTTGACCACTTCAATTTTCACCGGCTCAGAGTGCTGATAGCAGAGCATGTTGATAAGCACACTTGGTTTGATGGCGAGATTGAATTGGACGAAAGTTATTTTGGTGGTGGTCGTAAAGGTTTGCGTGGCAGAGGTGCTGCCGGGAAAGTGCCTGTTTTCGGGCTTCTCAAGCGTGGTGGTAAAGTTTATACCAAGGTCATACCCGATGCTAAATCGCGGACATTACTGCCGATAATTGAGTCAAAAATTTACCCTGACAGCATCGTCTACACCGATAATTTTGCCAGCTATGATGTACTGGATGTGAGCGATTTTAAGCATTACAGAATTAACCACAGCACGCAGTTTGTCGACAAAAAAGACCGGCAAAATCACATCAATGGCATATGAGAATTTTTGGAATCAGGCGAAGCGTCACATGCGTAAATTTAACGGCATTCCTAAAGCCCATTTTGAGCTGTATTTGAAGGAATGTGAGTGGCGATTTAACACACCAAATGCAAAAATGCAATTAACCATGTTAAAACAAATGGTTAAAGGTAAAATTTAAACCTTATCTAGGACAGCCCCTAAAAAAATCGGTCGTGTATTCAATATGTAGATTATCATAATAGGTAATGTTCGCGTTCAATAAATGTGCCAATGATCTTGTCGTGCATTTCTGCTGACTTTGAGTAGCCTAATGTCTTACGATTAAGTCGCTTTAAGCGATTTCTCAAGTTCAAATTTTCTCTTTCTATTCGTTGTGTACAAAACTTACTTGCTACGTGTTTTTGTTTGGGCAATATTTCATAAGCACTGAACTTATCTGTGCACCAAAAAACCACATTAAACCGAGGCAGTAAAGCCAGTAACTGTCGAAGAGTTCTCTTGTTTCGACGACCAAACGTATGCGCAATAATCCGTTTTAGGCGAGGCTCCCAAGCATACCAGAGCCAGCGTTGTTGCTTCTTATTAGCCACAAAAGACCACTGTTCATCAACTTCGCAAAGGAGTTCAATGTGCAAATTATCAAGGCGTAAAGACGTTACCTGCCGTGGCAAGAGTTTTTTAAAGTGCGAACAACCGCATTAATACTGATATGTAAGGCTCTGGCGGTATCACGAATACCGGCATTATTCATCGTGAGGTCAATAATTTTATCCTTTGTTCTAGGTTGGCAGGCGCGATATTCATAATCCAATTGGAAACTTCGGCTACAGCCTTGACAACGATAACGTTGATGGCCAGTACTTCCTAATCCATGTTTTTTCACTGGGGAAGTTTGTTGGCAAAATGGGCACTTTACATCGACTTTAGCCATGAATATTCTCTGGTAAATTACCTTATATTACAGGTTGTTCACCGGATTGAATACATGACCAAAAAATCGCACTATTTAGGTGTTTAATCTTATGTTTTTAGATATAGATAGCATTTTTAAATAAAAATATAATATATAAGAAAGTTCTCTTATTATTGCTATAAAGTGATTGTCACATTTTTTCTTTGAATTTTTTTTAGATGGAGTTAAATATGTCAATATTTAGGGAACAACCAGACATACCAGTGGTAATATCGAAATCTGAAATCGACGCTAAATATAAATACTGGCGATTGCATTTAATGATTGTGAGCTACATTGGATACGCTATTTTTTATTTCACACGTAAAAGTTTTAATTTCGTGATGCCTGAAATGCTAACGGATTTAGGGATCACCAAGGCCGATATAGGTATGGTGGGAACTGCATTCTACCTGACTTACGGTGCATCTAAATTTCTTTCTGGTATTATCGGCGATAGGTCGAATCCACGTTATTTTATGGGAATTGGACTAATCGCAACTGGCGTGGTGAATATTCTATTCGGCTTAACTTCTTCAATATCCATCTTTATTGTTTTATGGATGGTTAATGCTTTTTTTCAAGGTTGGGGCTGGCCACCTTGCGCTAAGATCCTCAATACGTGGTATTCTCGTAATGAACGAGGTCGTTGGTGGGCGATTTGGAATACTTCTCATAATATTGGTGGCGCGATAATTCCCATTTTATCTGGTAGTATTGCGCTCGCATTCGGTTGGCGTTACGGAATGATCATCCCTGGTGTCATTGCCATTGTAATCGGCATTGGACTATGTATTTTATTGCGTGATAGACCTCGTGCAATGGGGCTACCAACGGTTGGTGAATGGCGTAATGACCTTGAAGAGCTAAAATATGAAGCTAAAGGTGCAGGTTTGCCTTTGGGTAAAATTCTTAACGAATATATTTTCAAAAATAAAGTGCTTTGGATACTCGCCATTTCTTATGCGGTTATTTACATCGTTAGGACTGGTATTAACGACTGGGCAAACTTATATTTAATCGAAGAGCATGGCTTTAATCTACTTTCAGCTAACGCTGTCGTAATGATGTTCGAGGTTGGGGGTTTCTTCGGAGCCATTGTTGCAGGATGGGGATCTGATATAATTTTTAAAGGTAACCGTGCGCAAATGAACATTATTTACGCGCTGGGCATCATTGTAACGTCATTTTGTTTGTGGATTGTGCCTGTTAATAATGAATATGTCTTTTCGTTCTTGTTTTTTATGACAGGATTCTTTATTTTTGGCCCGCAATTTTTAATTGCGATGGCTGCGGCTGAAAACTCCCATAAAAATGCAGCAGGAGCATCGACAGGTTTCGTGAGTTTATTTGCCTATATTGGTGCATCAATCGCAGGGTACCCATTATCTATTGTGATTGAAAAATATCAGTGGAATGGTTTCTATTCTTTACTATTAACTTTATCTATTTCCTTAATTTTATTGTTGATCATTGCGATGATAATGACCAAAAAGAAAGTAATTGAAAAAGGCTAATTTGCATCTGATATTGAAAGCCTACTTAGAGCCTATCCCAAAAGGAATTATCGTATAATATAATGGGTTACGATAATTTATGAGGGCAATGTATGGCAGGCAGCAAGTGGCAGATTAGCGATGAACTCTGGGATAAAATGGTTCCGCTTATTCCGGAACATAAAACTCAATATCCGCTGGGGACGCATCGCAGACGCGTCAATAATCGCGCAGCAATGAACGCCATTTTCTTTGCAGTCAGAACAGGTTGCCAGTGGAATGCATTAAATGGGACGGGTATCTGTTCATCAAGTTCAGCCCATCGTCGCTTTCAGGAGTGGCGTGATGCCGGTGTTTTTGAGCGGTTCTGGCAAAACGGATTGCTGACCAGTGAAAAGCTGAATGCTATTGACTGGTCATGGTTGTCAATGGACGGTTGCATGACTAAATCACCGCTGGCAGGCACAAAAGAACAGGCCGTAATCCAACTGACCGGGGAAAACAGGGCGTAAAACGCAGTCTGATGACCAATGCGAACGGATTACCGCTCTCTGTAGTGGTAGCGGGAGCGAATACACACGACATAAAACTGGTTGCAGATACACTTGATGCCATCCAGACAGGAAAAAAGGTCAAAAACCTACGCCTCTGTATGGATAAAGGCTACGAAGCCGAATGGCTGGTGTCGTATCTGAAAAACAATGGCTATGAGCCTCACATCCAGTCGAGGAAAGAAGAGTCAGAGGCGAGCAAAAACAGCGATTTTAAGGCTCATCGTTGGGTTGTGGAAAGAACACATAGCTGGATGAACCGTTTCCGTCGTGTACTCACCCGCTGGGAGAAAAGGGTTGAAAACTACGAGGCGATGCTGCATTTTGCCTGTGCCATCATTGTCTGGAATAAAATCCTTTTGGGATAGGCACTTAGTGTCACATCCGATTTAGCGGAAAAAATGCTAAGGTTAAAACACATAACTGAACACTAAATATAAAAGCCCTGACACATTTCAATGTCAGGACTTTTATGGCATGGCACATCATATTTTATGATAAACATTAATAACTACTAATTTAGTACTACTTTGATGCTACTTAAAAATGCACATGTTTTTACTATATGGTTTTATTAACTAATTAACTAATTAACTAATTAACTAATTAACTAATTAACTAATTAACTAATTAACTAATTAACTAATTAACTAATTAACTAATTAACTAATTAACTAATTAACTAATTAACTAATTAACTAATTAACTAATTAACTAATTAACTAATTAACTAATTAACTAATTAACTAATTTTCCCATGTGAAATTTTACAAAGTCCATTATTATTCTATATGAACTAAATAGAGGTACACTTCTCATCGCGATATATACTCTTAATGCATGGCCTTAATTCTGTTGTCAGCTATTATAGCTTAAACTTATCAGAAAATCATAGCCTTACATCATCGCGTTAATCACTATAAATTTTACTTCACGACTAACAGCATATAACCTGCTGTTGAGATAAATATATCAAAAATAAATGCTCTGTCAATACTATTTTTGTCTATATCTTTGCTAAAATAGATACTAAAAACAATAAGTAAAAAAATGTTATCTGAATAATAAGGTATGTTAAATTATGTTACTATTGAATATAAACATACTATCGCGTTCTGGATAGAAACGATAAGTATCGTTTTTGATATTTACTAATTATTTTAGCTCGATTATTTAATACAGGTTCACTGTCAGGAAAACTGCTACAACTTTATAAAAAAAGGAATAATAATGATTAAACTGACAGGTCGTTTGGTGTGTAAAAGTGCAGATGAAGTAGCAATTGTTCGCCATTATCTTCATGAACACAAGAGATTGACCAAGGAAGAAGCTGGATGTGTGTCATTTGAAGTTATGGAAACGGCAGATCCTTTGATTTGGAAAGTCGAAGAAATTTTTACAAACCAGGTTACCTTTGACTCTCATCAGAAAAGAGCCAGAGCTTCTGTCTGGGGAATGGAAACCAGTGCAATTGCTAGAGAGTACGAAATCTCAGAGATTGAATAACCTTGATTCATTATGATTTTTTTTTAAATTCTATTCAGTGGTTTTTTACACCAGTATGCATAGCCAAATGTAATATAAAGGAGTTTAAACTACCTGCTATTTAGATATTTACTCAAAAAACTATCAAGTAGCTAAAGTCAGTTTTTTTACCGTAAAAAATACCATTTTTTATGGGGAATATTCTAATACGGCGATGGATACATTTTTAATATGGACATAAATTACGTAAAAAACAGACTAGTTTCATGTGCTGAACGACAATCATCTATACAAATATTACAAGTGTTAAATACATAGGTTTACATTTTGAATACATCATCTCTTTATGCCTAAAAGTTGTTATCAATATGGTGGTTTTTATTTTAGCGTGAAAATAAAAATGGCATTTAAAAATTATTTTCACCAGAATGGTTAGATTAAATTAATTGATAAAAATCAATAAGGTATTTAAATGGTTATTATTGAAAAATAACCAATTTTATTTCATTTTTTTTATTAAAAATTCCGGCGATTTATTATGTATTCTATTTAAATTAAAATAGTGCTTATTTTAAATGAAGTTTTTTACATTCTTAGTGAAATTAATTAATTCAATTTCCCAAAAAATCCTCATGTTGAAAATTAAAAAATTATCGAGCTGAAGTGGTCAACTAATATTGGCCACGCCATTAGACTGTTTGTAGAACAGCCGCTCTGATCCATTTGGGGTCAGCCCTCCGTTATACCAATGAGGCCTGATGCTGCTGTAATAGCCTGTGATATAACGAATAATTCTGTGTTCCGCTTCTTTCAGGCTTCCATAACCCATTGATGGCATCCATTCATGTTTTAAACTTCTAAAAAATCGCTCCATTGGGCTATTGTCCCAGCAGTTACCCCGTCGGCTCAGGCTTTGGACGATTTGATAACGCCATAGCCGTTGACGATACTCTAGGCTCGTATAATGGCTGCCCTGGTCGCTATGAAACATCAGCCCTTTTGGTTGCCCCCGCATTTCCCAAGCCATTTGTAGAGCCTTTAAGGTCAGCGTGGTGTCGGGAGACGTGGAGAGCGACCAACCAACGGGTTTCCGGGCAAAAAGGTCTAACACGACGGCGAGATAAGCCCACCGTTTTCCTGTCCAAATATACGTCACATCGCCACACCACACTTGATTGGGCGCTGTGACAGCAAATTGGCGGCCGAGTAAATTAGGGATGTCGACATGTTCCTTTGTCCTGCGTTTATAACGATGTTTGACATGCTGGCAACTCGTAATATCAAGCTCTTTCATTAGCTTACCGGCAAGATAACGGCTCATTTTCACACTGTACTGCGTCGTGACAATGGTGGCAATCGTCCTTGCA
>NZ_JBBPXM010000030.1:0-8276 GCF_050446505.1 Providencia sp. SP181 | reverse complement strand
TAGTCCAAAGTTTGAGTCGAAAAGGTAACTGTTGGGACAACAGCCCAATGGAGCGATTTTTTAGAAGTTTAAAACATGAATGGATGCCTTCAATGGGTTATGGAAGCCTGAAAGAAGCAGAACACAGAATTATTCGTTATATCACAGGCTATTACAGCGAGATCAGACCTCATTGGTATAACGGGGGATTGACCCCAAATGGATCAGAGCGGCTGTTCTACAAACAGTCTAATGGCGTGGCCAATATTAGTTGACCACTACAGTTTCGGGTGCGGGAGCGATCTGCCTTTATGAATCGATTGTTCAATGCAGAGACTGTTTTTGCGTGAAACATTCATCACTGTTGAGCAAAAAGCAGCCTTGGCGATTATTTGCAACAAGCCCCTGGCAACCATTAGGAGAAGTGCGTCTAGTGAACAGGGCTTTTGGTCTGTAATATAACTGAGCGCCAAAAACTCAGCCCCACCATTTTATTTGCAACAGTGCCAGTGTTTTTCACTTAGATAATTTTTGCAATAAGCCCTTTTATTTATTGATATTCGATAATTTATCTTGACAAATTATCGAATATCAATAATATTTAACTTTAAAGTTCATAGCCTATAGGAGACAAATATGAGGAATGTTTCTCACTCGCATAAAATACAAGTTCGGTTGTGTCTGATCTTGGAGAGTACGCTATTATTTCTAATGTTTACTCTTCCGATTGTTTGTGCTTATTTATTGTTTTGGTCGGGGAGTGATAATCAATATTTCCCTCAAGATGCAAAAGTGATAGAGTGGACATCAGGCGATAATTTATATTTCATTATTGACAATTTGGTAATTTTTCTTGTCCTATTTCAAATGTATCTTTTCTGTAGAGGTGTGCGTAATGGGAATGTATTTACGAAAAGTAGAATTAGAAATATAAAGTATATAGGTTTGATACTTGTTATTGGATATATTGCTAATGTTTATATTCGTACTTTTTTTGATTCCATGCTTGATGAATGGAACTCTGATTATTTATCCATAATAAGTACTGAATTATATAGTCTACAGCAGCTACTATTAGGAGTAGTAATCCTTTATTTAAGCTGTATATTTGAAAAAGTGAATAAGTGGAAAGAAAAAAATGGATTGGTGATTTAAAAAATACCAATAATTATTACTTTGGATACTATATTACAAAATCTGGTCATGTATTCAATCCGGTGAACAACCTGTAATATAAGGTAATTTACCGGAGAATATTCATGGCTAAAGTCGATGTAAAGTGCCCATTTTGTCAACAAACTTCCCCAGTGAAAAAACATGGATTAGGAAGTACTGGCCATCAACGTTATCGTTGTCAAGGCTGTAGCCGAAGTTTCCAATTGGATTATGAATATCGCGCCTGCCAACCAGGAACAAAGGATAAAATTATTGACCTCACGATGAATAATGCCGGTATTCGTGATACCGCCAGAGCCTTACATATCAGTATTAATGCGGTTGTTCGCACTTTAAAAAACTCTTGCCACGGCAGGTAACGTCTTTACGCCTTGATAATTTGCACATTGAACTCCTTTGCGAAGTTGATGAACAGTGGTCTTTTGTGGCTAATAAGAAGCAACAACGCTGGCTCTGGTATGCTTGGGAGCCTCGCCTAAAACGGATTATTGCGCATACGTTTGGTCGTCGAAACAAGAGAACTCTTCGACAGTTACTGGCTTTACTGTCTCGGTTTAATGTGGTTTTTTGGTGCACAGATAAGTTCAGTGCTTATGAGATATTGCCCAAACAAAAACACGTAGCAAGTAAGTTTTATACACAACGAATAGAAAGAGAAAATTTGAACTTGAGAAATCGCTTAAAGCGACTTAATCGTAAGACATTAGGCTACTCAAAGTCAGCAGAAATGCACGACAAGATCATTGGCACATTTATTGAACGCGAACATTACCTATTATGATAATCTACATATTGAATACACGACCCAAGATTTTATCCAATGGAATAAAAGTATATCAGAGGCTGAATTAATAAATCACAGTATTATTACAGAATAACATAGCTTCGATGGAAGGCTAATAAAAGAAAACGAAGGTTTTTTATCTAAAAGAATTATCTCAATCTAAATAAGCTGATTGAGTTATTTATAATTTAACCAATGGTTTCGGAGGTAGTTAAATGAAGTTATTTATATGTATGTTTTTTTTAATGGGAATTATATCATTTCGCAGTGAAGCTTCAGTAATTCAATGGCAAGACTGTTCAGATATAGAATTTAATGACTGGTTTAAAGAGCCTGCGCTCCCCATACTACAATGTGGGTACATTAATGTTCCGTTAAAGTACACTAATGACAAAAATATTAATGAGCTTAGTTCTAGCAATGAAGTCAGACTTGCTCTTACTAAACTTCCAGCTAAAGGAGTAAGTAAAGGTTCTCTTGTAGTTATTAGTGGTGGACCAGGTATTTCAGGTATTGATTCACCGCTCGATACCGAGGGGGCAGCCAAAGAAATACATGAATCGTGGGATATTGTAGCATACGATCCCAGAGGAGTTGGGCGTTCTAAGCCAATAATCAACTGTACGATAGAAGAAGAACCTCTAGCACTCGAAAATTACAGCCAAGACTTACTCAATTCCTGCATTAGAAATACTGGCATTGATATTCTGAAGCACATTGGTACAGACGAAGCTGTAAGCGATATCGAACGTATTCGGCAAGCGATAGGTAATACAAAACTTACGGCACTGGCATATTCATACGGCACTCAGGTTGCCTTGCTTTATGCTGAACGTTTTCCCAATAACATTCAAGCCATGGTCCTTGATGGTGTTGTTGATATTGAAGAAGCTAGCAATACTTTCATCATGCGTATTAATCAAGAAAGAGGATATCAGGCATCTTTCGAGCGATTTGCTGCATGGTGTGCAAAAGAAAATGAATGCCCACTTTCTGCTGATAAAGTAGTTGCAACCCAGCAATATACTAGACTTTTAAATGAGCTATATTACACGCCTCTATCTGGCTTAGATGGTGTACAAGTATCAGCGCAAGAATTGATAACATTAACTTATTCATTATTGCTATGGAAGTCGAATTGGCCCGACCTAGCCACAGTAGTAAAGCAAATTAGTAAAGGAGAAATTGATGAAAAACTGAATAATATATTGATCCAGCAGAATATTTTTAGCCCGCATGATTTTGACTCTACTTCGGATAATCATCAAGAAACTTCAGATAACTCCACAGATGCTTTGCTTGCTATTACTTGTGCCGACTTTTCTTCTCCTGAACTCAGTCGAAGCGATATTCTTGATTATAGAAGAAAAATAAGAGAAGCGTTTCCAGCAATTAATTTCTTACCAGAGCAAACTGATGCTCTTGATCTGTGCGATCTGTGGCCTTGGAAGAGCAACGTTTTTACTAGACGCTCTATTAACACAGTAGACTTACCTCAGTTATTTTTTGTTGCACAGAGACATGACCCTACTACTCCATGGCTGAACGCAAGAAATATGGCAACCCAATTTAAGGGGGCATTGATTACACTAGAAGGAGATGGGCACACGTTGGCGTTATCGGGAATTAGCTCATGTGTGGACAAGGCTGTTGTCGATTATTTGAATGCGCCACAAAAGAAGCAAAATGATAAATCGTGCTATAACTAGTTTTATTTGCAACAGTGCCTTTTAAAGGGCTTGTTGCAAATAATCGCCAGGGCTGCTTTTTGCTCAACAGTGATGAATGTTTCACGCAAAAACAGTCTCTACATTGAACAATCGATTCATAAAGGCAGATGGGCTTGTTGCAAATAATAAATTAGCGCGTTTTTTGCTCAGAGCTCATTGGATGTTTCAGGCTAACACGGTCTCCACATCGAATAATCGATTCATAAAGGCAGATCGCTCCCGCACTCGAAATTCAGGTTCATATCGACGTAACCAGTCATCAAATTGACCTTTATTCAGTTTTCGCAAGGTTTCAAATCCTTGAAGTGTTGACCAAGCCCGCTTCACCGATTTGAAGCCGCCCGTGGCAACAATCAACTTTTTTATCGGGGCGTGATCCGATTCAATACGGTTGTTGAGGGTTTTGATTTGCCGTTGTTCCACGTCAGCGCGGAGTTTCCCTTCTTTAATTAAGCGAGCGATGGCGTAACCGTAAGCTGCGTGCTTATCGGTATTTAAGGTTTTTGGTTGCCGCTCGGAGGGATAAGGCTTTAATACGCGTTTGAGAAATTCATAGGCAGCATGCCGATTACGCTTGGATGAAAAATAAACATCCAGCGTATCTCCGTGTTTATCTATTGCACGGTAAAGGTAACACCATTTTCCGTTCACTTTGACGTAGGTTTCATCGAGCTGCCAAGAGGAAACAGCCCGAATGAATTGATATTTTTTGAGTTTTTTACGGAGTATTGGCGAATATTCGATAAACCAACGATAAATGGTAGAGCGATGAACGGAGATACCCCGTTCGGCTAACATATCACTGACGTTAGCATAGCTTAGCGGGGTAGAGCCATACCAACGCAAGCACCAAAGGATGATAGTGGGGGCAAAATGCTTCCATTTAAACTCGTTCGATGGCATGAATTTAACCTAAAGCGATAATCAATAGTGTGAGTGTTTCTCACTTAGGTAATTTTTGCAACAAGCCCGTTCTCACAACAAACTCTTTTTAATCAATCAATTATTCAATATTGAGACGCTTTCAACCTGAAATACCTCATTAGCTTTGGATGAAAAAATGCTAATTTATTATTTGCTGGAAGCCTAAAAAACAGAGGATTGATCTCAATATTTAATTTATTAGGTAGTCAAATATTGACTAGATAAGTAAATGTCACTATTAATTAACGTATTGTTAATGTGATTACAATGGTGGTAAATTGAATATACTCAAAATTAGTGTAAAAAAAACGGACGCTTCGTTAGATGCAAACGAAAAAGCAAAATGCATTCGTGGTATTGTTGGGGCTGCTTCGGGCAATCTAGTCGAATGGTTTGATTTTTATATTTATGCAGTGTTCGCTGCATATTTTACTAAGGCACTCACACCTCAAACTATGGAGCCTCTCACTCAGTCCATCTATGTTTGGGGGGTGTTCGCTGCAAGCTTCTTTATGCGGCCAATTGGCAGCTGGCTATTTGGTCGTATTGCCGACCGACATGGCAGAAAACGTTCAATGGTCGCCTCAATCTATTTAATGGGCTTTAGTTCTTTTTTATTTGCAGCTCTCCCAACTTATGATCAAATCGGTATGTTAGCACCTCTACTATTGCTATTAGTGCGGTTACTGCAAGGTTTATCTGTTGGCGGTGAATATGGAGCTGTTGCAACCTATATGAGTGAACTTGGTCTTAAAGGTCAACGTGGTTTTTTTGCATCGTTTCAATATGTCACTCTGTCAGGTGGACAATTACTTGCCAGCTTACTCAGTGTCATCATGTTAGCATTTCTCAGTGAACAACAATTACATGATGGTGCTTGGCGGATCCCCTTTATTCTCGGTGGTTTTGCGGCTATTGTGTCACTGATTGCGAGAAAGCAGTTAGATGAAACACTAAGTAATGATGCCGCAGAATCTCAAGAGTCGGGATCTCTAATTGCCCTGCTAAAGCAACATTGGCAATCTTTTATATTAGTGATTGGCTATACTGCTGCAGGATCATTATGCTTTTATATTATTACCGTTTATTCAAAAACCTATCTCACCAATATTGGTATTGATAGTAAAGTTGTCGGCTATATTATGACCACCTCACTGTTTGTGTTTATGATAATGCAACCATTATTCGGCATCATTTCCGATAAGATAGGCCGTCGTGCTTCCATGATCACCTTCACATTGTCGATGATTACATTTATCTATCCAGTGATGGTATTAGGTATGCGCCATTTCGCCCAATCCCCCATCCTCGTTGCTTTACTGCTAATATTCTTAATGATGTTACTCAGCTTTTACACGTCGATTAGCGGGTTGGTAAAAGCAGAAATGTTTCCGCCCCATCTGCGTGCTCTAGGAGTAGGTGTTTCTTATGCTATCGGTAATGCGATATTTGGTGGCTCAGCACCGTCTATTGCATTGCAATTTAAAGCCATTGGAGCGGAAAATACCTTTTTTATCTATGTAATGGTAGTGCTGGTTATCTGCTTATTTTGTTGTTTTAAATTACCTAAAGAACCTAAATATTTAAATGATCAGCACTAGGTCAGTTAAAATCATAACTATCCGCATGCGGGCTGTCTCTTGATCACAAGCCCTACTCAAGAAATTTAGCTAGTTCGTATCCTTCAAGGGAGGCTTGTAATTTAAACCACCCATGTCTTCGAGGTTAAGGCATAAGCCAAATACCAACGAACGCATTGGGCAATGATGTCGTATGAAGGCTTTTTGGACTAAAGACAGGCTGAGTTCACACGATAAAAGCGCGATATTAGCTAATTTCATTTATTAATGCGATAGACCCCCTTGAAGAATAGCTGCGTCGCAATGAATGAGAGCTTCGTGTACACGAGCGGTCTGCGTTTATGAGTCGATTATTCAATGAGGATACGGTATTAGCCTGAAAAACCTAATCAACTTTGAGCAAAAAACATGCTAATTTATTATTTGTCCCCCCCCCTAATGTACGTGGCAAATTAAATAGCTGACAGCAAGAACCCTATTAATTTATAAAATGGATAACATTATGACTTATGACGTGATTATTATTGGGCTGGGATTAGTCGGATTGGGGGTTGCAAGTGCGCTACAAGAAAGTCAACCTGAACTAAAATTACTTGTGATTGATAAAGAATTCTGTCCTGCGGCTCACCAAAGTGGGCATAATAGTAATGTTGTTCATTCTGGTATTTATTACACGCCAGGAAGCCTTAAAGCAAGGTTGGCTAAGCAAGGCAATATCACCACTTATGCGTTTTGCCAACAGCATAATCTTTATTACGATCGTTGTGGCAAAGTGATTGTCGCTACCAATGAAAAAGAGCTGAGTGCATTAGAAAATATTTATCAGCGTGGGATTGATAATGGGCTTGAAGTGATCAAAATGACTGAAGGTGAACTGAAAGCCCGAGAGCCTTATGTTAATGGCATTGCTGCGTTATTAGTTCCTGATACAGGAATTGTTAATTATACTGAAATTGCAGCAAAACACGTTGAAATCATTCAATCTCGTGGCTGTAAAATTACGTTTGGTCAAGCTGTAACGGCGATCAATGAAACGGACGATAGTGTCACAGTAACGACATCCAATAACCAATTTACAGGTAAGTGGTTGATTAATTGTGCAGGATTATTTAGTGATCGTATTGCTAAAATGGCAGGTTATGACACTGGCATGAAAATAGTTCCATTTCGCGGTGAATACTTTATGCTTAATGCCAATAAAAACTACCTGGTAAAACATCTCATTTACCCCGTTCCTAACCCTGATTTTCCATTTTTAGGGGTACATTTTACCCGTATGTACAACGGGTACCGTGACATTGGACCTAATGCGGTATTAGCGTTTAAGCGTGAAGGTTATAAAAAAAGCGATATTAACTTAAAAGATCTTGCTGAAGTTCTCACCTATAAGGGCTTTTGGAAAATAGCAGGTCATTATTTTGGTGAAGGGATGGCAGAACTTCGCCGCTCTTATTCGCGCAAACTGTTTACTCAAAATGCACAAAAGCTAATCCCTGATTTACGTGAAGCTGATATACATCCAGGCTCTGCGGGTGTCCGTGCTCAGGCATTAACCAGTGACGGGAAGCTCGTAGACGATTTCTATTTTATAAAAGGAAAACGTTCGCTACATGTATGTAATGCCCCGTCACCAGCAGCGACAGCTTCTATTGAAATAGGTCGTGAAATCGTCAGAGAACATTTTTCACTATAACTATTGAACAGTTGCCCGCCTATGGCGGGAGCTAAGACTCTGTCACAGTAGCGCTTTATTCAAACAACTTCACTCGCTATAATCCCTCAATGCACATACCACGACCTGCAAAACTTCTCTTCCAGATTGATGATGGCTGGGATCAATTTCTCATTAAAAACGGTCATGCCGTTTCCGAGTGGACATAAACTCGTCATCGAACGGATGCTCGCTTGCGGGACAGGGGCTATGGGCATTCGCCGTTATTGTTGCGCTTCGCCTGCCTGTTCTCATACAAAACATTTCTGCCAAAGCGGCAAAAGTAAAGGGTGTAGTGCCTGTGGCATGAAGGCAACAGAACAATGGATTGCCGAGCAACAGCACATCCTCCCGGATTGTGAATGGCAACATATGAAGTGATGTGATGGACG
>NZ_JBBPXM010000029.1:0-10225 GCF_050446505.1 Providencia sp. SP181 | reverse complement strand
CAGACATCAACCTTTCACAGCACGTTTGAAAAGTATCTTTTCGGAGGAAGTCTTGCATACGTCAACCATTTAAACATATCATATTGATATATATCCATTTTATGTATTTTAAGTATCACTGCATGTGTCTCACAAACATCAACCTTTTGTGATCAACCACACAAATACACAGATTCCTGTTATGATAATTGTCCACCAGCTTCAAACAGTATGAATGCTTAACCATTGTTCTCATGTAATTTAGTTTTATCCACAAGGAAAAAATAAATAATCTACTGATATATCAAAGCATTGCGTTATATTAGTATAAGAAACAACCTTCGCATACAAAATGAGCGATAATGTCTTGCAAGCATCAACCTTTCACCTTGCATACATCAACCTTTAGCCTTGCAAACATCAACCTTTCACCTCGCAAGTATCAACCTTTAGTCTTGAAAGCATCAACCTTTAGTCTCGCAAACGTCAACCTTTCAATAAGCAATATATTGAATTTGATAGTTTTATTTGAGGGTCTAAGGTTTTAAGGTTTTAAGATCAATCAAGAAAAAAAAGATCTTAAATCAAAGATGCTGGTGGACCTTGTTGATAACTTTAACATTAAATCTAACGCACTCGCTTTGCTCGTTTGTTCAACAGCGACCCCGACACGAAAACAAGTTTTCATGTCTCTCGCTGTTATAGATGATTAACAAAATTGAACTCAGATTGACCAACAAGCCTAGATCAGTAACTATATCAACCACCTTTAACTATTAAAAAGAAATGATAATGAGATACACAATAGAAAAGCTAATTTCCGATGATACTGACATTCTTTCCTATTACAAAAAAGCACTTGAATTATGGGACACCATCTTAGAACCCAAACCAGATTATTTAGAACTTTCAAAAATGCTACCCGCCAAACAATTTGAATTTGAACACCACTGCGGAGGGCGCTGGATAGGGCAAGAAATAATGGTCATAACAGGAATAACTCAATTTTATAAAATAGAAGATGGTTTTGGAGAGAGAAAAGACTGTGCAATGCTAGTTTATAAAGCAATATCAAGTAGTTATTGTAGTATGGAAGTAAAATCTGTTACTGAACAAGTAGCTAAATACTACTTTCTAACAGAGGTATAATTTATGTCGGAGATCCCAAAGCAATATCAGAAAGATAGCTACATTAATTGGCATCAGGAAACTCTAAAAGAGCTAGATTTAGAAAGAAAAATTACTGAATTTCGTGAATCACTAAAGGCTAATAGCGTTGATAAGCTGGCTGTTTTAGGTCAATTATTATTACAGATTAAACAACGAACAGAAGGTGAATGCAAAGTTCAGTTTGGTGGTTTTTTAGCTGGTGAATTTGATGTGCCGACGGACGCATTTATTCCTGAAACTTATCCAAAACTGTATGATTTACTGTTTAAATCAACAGCATCAATCATAGAAAAGTGTTGGAGAAAAAACTGTAATCGAACGGATAATTTTGTCTGTTTACAAACATTATCTACCGAAATAACCGACTTGATGGTTAGGAAATTCGATTAACAGTTTAATGAGTTAATAACGATATGTTTCATTATGAGAGTCTACTAAAGGGTCACTATCGTATTTAAACTTAACCATGCTAACGCGTAATCGCACTATTTTTAACCAAAAACTGAAATAATAGGCACACTGATCCTACGCTGCGGTTTGTAGCCATCGTTTTTTAGCCATTTTATCCCGTCTTTCTGACAGCAAAGTGACCGCGTGTAGGCCTTTTTCCGCACTCATAAACCGCAGTCGGTTTCCACATAAAATGCATTGGTACGGATCTGTGTTTAAAAATCCTTTAATCAGTGCCGCAAACCCCGGTTTTTTAGGCTCGTTAGGATGTATCATGTCCAACGCGTCATAGACTTTAGGTAATAAGTGCCCACGTTTGCGATTGGCTAAAAAACCGTAATAGCGGATCATTTTAAAATGCCGCGCTGGGATATGACTGACATAACGTCGTATCATCTCTTCTTGGGATAAGGTCTGTCGTCGGTATTGTTGGCTGTGGTGGTCATAATAATGATGAACCACGGTGCCGCCGCTGTAATGTTTAAGCTGAGAGGCGGAGATGGGAGGACGCTTAAGGTAACGGCCCAGATATTTTACATTGTGCCAGGCCCCTCGGGTCTTCTTAGCAAAATGGAGCTTCCAATACCGTTGAAACTGGGCATTGAGGTAACGACACCACGTTGGGTAATCGCGAATATGCCCGAAGCCAGGCAATTTATTCGGTTGTAACTGAGCATAATTGTCTCGAAGGAGCCGAATAACGGCACTGCGCCAGACTTTTTCGACGTCTTTCTTTTTAAAGAAAATCGGCTTCCAGGTGTGGTATTGGGTGAGACCGCCTCGTGTGACGGATAAATGAATGTGGGGATGTTGATTGAGTTGGCGACCGTAGGTGTGCAGAGCACAAAAAATGCCAATTTCGAGGCCAAGGCTCTTGGCATGTTTGAGCATAGCACGAGTGGCACAGCGAAAGAGTTGATTGAGCAAGATCCAATTATTGTTGAAGAAAGGCCAAAGCAGGTGAGGCATCGTGAGGGTAATGTGTTGCCACTCACAATCTGGCAAAATATGCCGTTGTTGTGCAATCCACTGTTCTGTGCCTTTGAGGCCACAGGCACTGCAGGCTTTGGATTTACAGGTTTGACAAAAGAAGCGCGAATGGGTGCATTCGGGAGAAGAGCAGCAATAACGACGAACGCCCATCGCACAAGTGCTACAGGCGAGCATCTTTTCAACACAGAGGAGTTGCCATTCATCGACAGGGTTGTTATCAATGAAGCGGTTCCATCCGTCATCGTATTGAAATAGCAGTTTAGCAGGTCTGGGAATATACATGGAGCAGATTATAAAAGACGAGAAGGGAGTTGCCTAGAAATAGAGCGGCCCTGCCGCGATGCTCACGCCACAGGCGTGCTTATGTTCCATGCGTCGTCATATTGGAATAGCAATTTGGCGGGCCTGGGAATAGACATAGAGCAGAGTATAAAAGACGAGAAGGGAGTTGCCTAGAAATAGAGCGGCTCTGCCGCGATGCTCACGCCACAGGCGTGCTTATGTTCTTGCAGCAATTACCTAAGTGAGAAACACTCACACTATTGATTATCACTTTAGGTTAAACTCATGTCACCAAACGAGTTTAAATGGAAATATTTTGCCCCCACTATCATCCTTTGGTGCTTGCGTTGGTATGGCTCTACACCGTTAAGCTATGCCAACGTCAGTGATATGCTGGCTGAACGGGGGATTTCGGTTCACCGCTCAACGATTTATCGTTGGTTTATTGAATATGCCCCCCATTCTCCGTAAAAAACTCAAAAAAATATCAATTCATTCGGGCTGTTTCCTCTTGGCTGCTTGATGAAACCTACGTCAAAGTGAACGGAAAATGGTGTTACCTTTATCGTGCAATAGATAAACATGGAGACACACCGGATGTTTATTTTTCACCTAAACGTAACTGGCATGCCGCCTATGTATTTCTCAAACGCGAATTAAAACCTTATCCCTCTGAACGACAACCCAAAACATTAAACACCGATAAGCATGCGGCTTATGGCTACTCTATAGCCCGTTTGATCAAAGAAGGTAAACTCCGTGCGGACGTGAAACAACGGCAAGTCAAAACCCTCAATAATCGGATTGAGTCTGATCATGCCCCGATAAAAAAGCGCATTGTTGCCACAGGCGGCTTTAAATCGGCGAAGCAGGCTTAGTCAACTATCCAAGGATTTTAAACTTTGCGTAAACTGAATAAAGGTCAATTTGATGCATGGCTACGTCGATATGAACCTGAGTATCGAGTATGGGAGAGATATGCCTTTATGAATCGATTGTTCAATGTAGAGACTATTTTTGCGTGAAACATTCATCACTGTTGAGCAAAAAGCAGTCTTGGCGATTATTTGCAACAAGCCCAAAGAAAGTATTTGCTCGTCCATATGAATCATGCGTGTTTGATGCTTTTTGATAAGCTGTGGCTCAAAAGAAGATTGACGATCTCGAGGAACTTCAATTAATAGGGTGCCATTCTCTGTTTTTAGCGTCTTTTGACTAAAACCATTCCGAGAATTATTCGCCACGGTTGACTGATTTTTATCATTATTCAGAAAGTTAAGCATTCAATGCAGCTTCGATGGTGAACTTTTTAAGCAGAGATGAAAACTCGCTAAGATCTTTCTCATTTTTAATACTTTTAGCCGACTCTGATGCAAGGGCTTTGCTAATATTTTTGTCCATTTAAGTGCCTTCTTTATTTTAATCAATAAGATAATCTAAAAAGGGTACTTATACAAAAATTAGGGTCATGTATTCAATCCGATGAGTAATCTGTAATATAGGGTAATGAACAGTGGTCTTTTGTGGCTACGCTGGCTCTGGTATGCTTGGGAACCTCGCCTAAAACGGATTATTGCGCATACGTTTGGGCGCCGTAATAAGAAAACGCTTCGCCATTTACTGACTTTACACTCTGAATTTAATGTTGTTTTTTGGTGTACCGATAAGTTCAGTGCTGATGAGATATTACCGAAGGAAAAGCATGTCGCCAGTAAATTTTATACACAACGAATTGAACGGGAAAACTTAAACTTGAGAAACCGTTTAAAACGACTTAACCGTAAGACGTTAGGTGACTCGAAGTCACCTGAAATGCATGACAAAATCATCGGCACATTCATAGAGCGTGAACACACCTATTGTGATGATCTCTATATTGAATACACGACCAATGTGTTTCTTAGGAACGTCTCATTGGGCTATTGTCCCATAACTACCTAGTCGCTCCTTTAGGGTTTACCATCAACTCAAATTTGCTACAAATACCAATAAAACAGTATGTTAGTTTAATATTTATTGATTTTCGATAATTATTGTTGACAAATTATCGAAAATCAATAAATATTAAATCATGAATTTTATTACATAAAAGACTTAAGGTGCGGTTTGTTTTTCGGTCATGTATTCAATCCGGTGAACAACCTGTAATATAAGGTAATTTACCGGAGAATATTCATGGCTAAAGTCGATGTAAAGTGCCCATTTTGTCAACAAACTTCCCCAGTGAAAAAACATGGATTAGGAAGTACTGGCCATCAACGTTATCGTTGCCAAGGCTGTAGCCGAAGTTTCCAATTGGATTATGAATATCGCGCCTGCCAACCTGGAACAAAGGATAAAATTATTGACCTCACGATGAATAATGCCGGTATTCGTGATACCGCCAGAGCCTTACATATCAGTATTAATGCGGTTGTTCGCACTTTAAAAAACTCTTGCCACGGCAGGTAACGTCTTTACGCCTTGATAATTTGCACATTGAACTCCTTTGCGAAGTTGATGAACTGTGGTCTTTTGTGGCTAATAAGAAGCAACAACGCTGGCTCTGGTATGCTTGGGAGCCTCGCCTAAAACGAATTATTGCGCATACGTTTGGTCGTCGAAACAAGAAAACTCTTCGACAGTTACTGGCTTTACTGTCTCGGTTTAATGTGGTTTTTTGGTGCACAGGTAAGTTCAGTGCTTATGAAATATTGCCCAAACAAAAACACGTAGCAAGTAAGTTTTATACACAACGAATAGAAAGAGAAAATTTGAACTTGAGAAATCGCTTAAAGCGACTTAATCGTAAGACATTAGGCTACTCAAAGTCAGTAGAAATGCACGACAAGATCATTGGCACATTTATTGAACGCGAACATTACCTATTATGATAATCTACATATTGAATACACGACCTGTTTTTCTCTTACAGAGTGTGTTAGTTTTTTTAATCATTCTCGACAAAAAATCACTCACAATTGAATTGTAATAAAATCAATTAAAATTATAACTATTTTTATATTTGTGATTATTTTGGTTTTGTTTCATTTATATGTTGTGATAATAATGTATGAAACTTCGTATTTACATGCATTAAAATAATGTTTTTATTAAAATAAATTAAATAGAGGTTATATGGAAAAAAATGAATTATTAAAATTTTATATCGGTAACAAAATAAAATATTATAGATGCCATAAAGGAATATCTGGGGCATCTTTAGGTCAGATGATTGGAGTTAGTCAACAACAAATTTCTCGCTATGAAAATGGAATGAATATTATAAGCTTTAGTATATTAAATAAATTGTTTAAATGTCTTGAGTTGTCAGAATTAGAAGTAACTATTTTTTTTGATGAAATTAAAGATTTTTTTTTAATGGATAAATCATAATAGTTATATTGAAAATTATAAATAGTGAGTTTAATAATGATTTTCAATATACAAATTAGAATGAATTAATTGTTTTTCATTAACTAAAACAAAATGAAATAGAATTTTGTTAATTTAAATATTTATGAATAATGATGATTAATCAATTAAATAAGTCAATGATTGTTTTAATTATTAAACTAGCTTCTTTAGTAGTGGTTGTATCAATTTTTGTATTTTATGTTTATGTGCGATTGGATAATTCAAAAGAAATTAGTCATGTGAATTTTATAAGCCCAAAAACATGGATGATAAAAGAAATTTTTATTATTATACTTGATGGGGTTATAATTATTATCGCGTTGATTAAATTTTTATTGTTCTTTGGAGATATTAAATTATTTTCTTTTTTCATGAAAAGAAAATTTGCAGGTTTTCTTTTTCTAATAATTATTGTTGGGTTTTTATTTAGGTTTTTCATTCATCTATCAATAGATTTATTATTAGAATGACATAGCACTAATTTTAATACGTATAATTTACATTATTAAATTGTTGTTTTTATGTTCTTTTTAAGAAAGAAATGATTAAAAATTAGGTGAAATATCCAGATTTGCTAGCCTAATAAACCGTTAGCAATAAAACTTATGCAACAAGCACTATAGGAAATTATATAATATTGAAAGATAATGTTAAAGAGGAGAAAATCAATAAATCATATCTTTCATATTTCAATTAATTTACGCGTTTTACGTGTTGGTAAATTCAAATCATTTTTATATGTATTATTAAATAGAGTGGTTAAGGAGTTTTAATGTTATTAATTAAAAATTTGAATTTTTTAAAAGTAGCGGGGTGTATGTTTTTTATATTTATTATCCCCCCTGTTTATGCAAAATATTTTGATATACATAATAATATATACACCATAAGTTCACTACCTGACTCAAATATAGAATCTCACCGAATGGATAGCATGAAGCTTTCAGACCAACAACCTACAGGTAAATATTTACTTGCAGATGAAACTTTAACTATAAAAGTAGAGGGGGTTAATAAAAACCAGAATCTAAGTGTTATGATAGGTTTTAGGCCAATGTTTGGTGTTGATTTAGACCAACAAGAAATAAGGTTAAGTAATGGAGTATCCACAATAAAATCAAATCAAGATGGACCAATATTCTTACGATTAACATCGTTAGATGATATTAATATTTTAAATAATTTTGTGAAAATTCAGTTTTATGGAGGGAGAAATCTTCCATTTTTTATTCAAGGGGAATCAACGTTATCTGATTGGCATTCTGAACTTGCTAATTATAAAAATGCTCCTTATGTACAACTTTTATCTCAAAGAGCAATGATAACGTTGCCAAGGGCAGTCTACAATAATTATCCTATAAAAGATCCTTCAAAAACATTAATAATGATTAACAAAGTAATTCAAATGCAAGATGAGCTAGCTGGTTTTGATAATAAGACACCTAAAGATAGGTCTTCGCCACTACGGCATCATTTTATTGTGGATTTTCGTACACAACAACAAGATAAATTTTATATGTATGCATCCAATGAGTTCATTGGTATGCAATTTTATAATACAAAAGATTTAACTGAACCTTATAAATTATCGACAGAGTGGGCAATATGGCATGAAATTGGTCATACATATCAACAACGTTCATGGACGTGGGATAGTCTAACCGAAATTAGCGTTAATTTGTTTTCATTGTATGTGCAAGAAAAAATGGGACAACCAAGTAGACTTTCTGAAAAAGATGAAAATGGATTTTCAATGCGCGATAAATCTATGACATATCGTTCATTGCCAATTAAAAATTATTTACATGAAAGTGAGGACGAAGACGAACTATTTATAAAACTTGTTATGTTTGAAGAAATAAAAAATGCATACGGTTGGTTTGTTTTTAGTGAGTTATTTAAGCGGATAAGGGCATTACCTTTAACTGATAGTGTTGATGAGCAATTAAAAGTTGATACTTTTATTATTAATATTTGTAAAATTACCGGAGATGATCTTAGAGAATACTTCTATAGTTGGGGGTTATATGCAAGTACGACAGCCAATTTGTATATAGCTAATCTAAAATTAAAGCCAGCTGGTAAATTACATGAAATATATTTTAATAATTAATTCCTATTAAATTATTTTTTTTGAAAAAATTGAATTGTGATGAGCGCTAAGGTTTTCATTTCTTTTCGTATGATGTAAGGGTCTAATAATACCGTAGAGATTTATAGCTTATAATTAAGCAGAATCTTAGAGCCTATCCCAATAGGATCTTATTCCAGGCAATGATGCTGCATGCAAAATGCAGCGTCGCCATGTTGGGGTTCCGGTGAGGAACCCCCTAGAGGAGATGGAATAATGCTGGTTCCCATGGTCTTGGACAGTGGGTACTCGATTGCCGAAATATATTGATCCAAGGTAATAAAATAGATCTTTCGACATGCCCTGGCTATGTTCACCACAAGCCATTGTCCGGGTTACAAGCACTGACTTACAAGCTCAACAAGCTGCTCAATATGATATTTTTAATAGAGCTCAAAATGAATCTTTGCTTGTAATCGGTGATTCAATAAATGCAAAATCTAGGCATAAATATGCTCAAAGTAGTAGGAATATTGATGTCGTTGAGCCAGTGCAACTCGACGATGTAGCTAATGCTGCTCGCTCTTTTGATAGTGCGCAAGGCATAGATTTGATTGATGCCATTCTTACCTACTCGGGTGAGATGATGAAGTGGTCAACTAATATTGGCCACGCCATTAGACTGTTTGTAGAACAGCCGCTCTGATCCATTTGGGGTCAATCCCCCGTTATACCAATGAGGTCTGATCTCGTTGTAATAGCCTGTGATGTAACGAATAATTCTGTGTTCTGCTTCTTTCAGGCTTCCATAACCCATTGAAGGCATCCATTCATGTTTTAAACTTCTAAAAAATCGCTCCATTGGGCTGTTGTCCCAACAGTTACCTTTCCGACTCAAACTTTGGACTATTTGATAGTGCCATAACCGTTGACGATACTCAAGGCTGGTATAATGGCTGCCCTGATCGCTATGGAACATCACTCCTTTTGGCTGCTCCCGCATTTCCCAAGCCATTTGCAGGGCTTTTAATGTCAACGTGGTGTCGGGGGATAGGGAGAGTGCCCAACCAACGAGTTTCCGTGCAAAAAGGTCTAACATCTAACACGACGGCGAGATAAGCCCACCGTTTTCCTGTCCAAATATACGTCACATCGCCACACCACACTTGATTGGGCGCTGTGACAGCAAATTGGCGGCCGAGTAAATTAGGGATGTCGACATGCTCCCTTGTCCCTCGTTTATAGCGATGTTTTACGTACTGGCAACTCGTAATCCCGATTTATTTCATTAACTTACCAGCAAGATAACGGCTCATCTTCACTCCGTATTGCATCGTGACAATGGTGGCGATAGTCCTTGCGCCTGCAGAGCCGCCACTTAAGTTCCAAGCCTCTTTAGCTAAACTCCGTTTAATCGCTCGTGCCGCATCTGGTGCGGCATTCTTCATTCGATGGTGCCAATGCCGATAGCTACTGCGATGACGTTCAAAAAGTTGGCAGAGCGTGGTGACGGGGTAATGCGCTCTTAGTTTGTCGATTATCGCGAATCCCTCAGTGAGTCCAACATTAAGAGTGCCGTAGCCTTTTTTAGGATTTCGTTTTCCATTTCAAGGCGTTGTATCTTTTTCTTCATCTCACGAAGTTCAATCTGCTCGGGTATAAGTGGAAGTCCCGTCGGTGTTTTACCTTGTCGCTCTAATCGCAGTTTTTTAACCCATCGATTAAGTGCGGCAAGACTCACGCCCATAGCCTGTGCGGCTTTAGCCACGGAATAATGATGGTCAACCACCATTTTAGCGGCTTCGAGTTTAAATTCTGCTGAATATTGCTTAACCATGTGCTCACCTGTGATGTTATTGAGGCAAGAATATCACCTCTAGTCAG
>NZ_JBBPXM010000028.1:0-12476 GCF_050446505.1 Providencia sp. SP181 | reverse complement strand
TAGCTTGATGCTCAAAGAATGTCTTACTGACCGTAACGTTCTTTTGTTCGGCTAACTTTGTCGGCTTCGCATCGCTTCCCCTCGCCGTACCTAAGTACTGTCTCGGGTTATCTCTGCTTGCCTTCGCGTTATCCTTCCAAAATAAGCGTTACTACCTTATTTCATATATATGAATTAACGTGTTAGTCACTCTTCAAGACTTAAAATCAAATATTTTTTTGATAGTGTCCTGTGAGTGCCCACACAGATTGTCTGATAAATTGTTAAAGAGCGTTGCAGCATTTCGTCGTGAAATTTGACCTTCTGGGTCGTTGCTGCGAGGAGGCGTATAATACGTTTTCCTCCGTGAGAGTCAAGCAATTTTTTGCTTTTTCTTTTCAGAATCTCTCGCTGCCGTTTCAGTGTTCACCGCGCTTTGCGTTGTCTTGTTCCCGGTCAGTGGATGCGCATTATAGGGAGTCAGAAAAATCTGGCAAGTATTTTTTTGAAAATAATTTTCAACTGATTATCTTTTGCACTTCACGCCCAGTTTTAGACCAAAAAAAGCGATTTTCTAACCAAATTGATAAGAAAAAGGCGGCATATCGAATGCCGCCTTTAAGTTTTACTACTGAATCAACGAACTAAACTTCCTTCATTGATTACTGTTTTGCTACGATTTCGTTGTTTTCAACATCTAAAACAACAGGTTTTCCTGGAAGTAACCGACCAGACAAGATTTCTTGTGCTAGCGGATTTTCAATTTCCTGCTGAATTGCACGTTTCAACGGCCTTGCACCAAAGATTGGATCAAAACCTGCTTCACCAATTTTCTCAAGTGCTGCTGGTGTCGCGGTAACTTCATAACCGTGCTCTTCAAGACGTTTATATAAACGAGCCAACTGAATATTTGCAATATTCGTAATTTGCTCTTTGCCTAGTGGGTGGAAAACAACCACTTCATCAATACGGTTAATGAACTCAGGCCTGAAGCTGTGAGATACCACTTCCATCACCATATCTTTCATCTCTGAGTAACCAATCATGCCAAATCTTTCTTGAATTAAGTCAGAGCCCAAGTTAGATGTCATGATGATTACTGTATTACGGAAGTCTACGGTACGGCCTTGACCATCCGTTAAACGCCCATCATCCAACACTTGCAATAAGATGTTAAAAACATCAGGGTGTGCTTTTTCAACTTCGTCTAGCAAAATGACAGAATATGGACGACGTCTGATAGCTTCTGTGAGATACCCACCTTCTTCATAACCAACATACCCTGGAGGTGCCCCCACTAAACGTGATACCGCATGTTTTTCCATAAATTCGGACATGTCGATACGCACCATTGCATCGTCACTGTCGAACATAAAGTTCGCCAATGCTTTACATAACTCGGTTTTACCGACCCCTGTTGGCCCTAAGAACATAAAGGAACCAATTGGTCGATTGGGATCAGACAACCCTGCACGGCTACGACGGATTGCATTCGATACCGCCACTACTGCCTCGTCTTGACCAATCACACGTTGATGGAGTTGCTGTTCCATACGTAACAGTTTCTCTCTTTCGCTTTCCAGCATTCTTGAAACAGGGATGCCAGTCCAGCGCGCTAGAATTTCAGCAATTTCAACGTCAGTCACCTTGTTACGTAAAAGCTTCATGCTTTTACCTTCCGCTTTAGTTGCGGCTTCAAGTTGTTTTTCTAATTCAGGAATACGACCATATTGTAATTCAGACATTTTTGCTAAATCACCCATACGGCGCGCTTTTTCCATTTCGATACGCGTATTTTCCAGTTCTGCTTTAATATGCTGAGTGCCCGTTAACGAGGCTTTTTCCGCTTTCCACTCTTCTTCTAACGCAGAATATTCACGTTCTTTCTCTGTCAGTTCTTCTTCTAACATTTCAAGACGTTTTTTACTCGCCTCATCCGATTCTTTTTTCAGTGCTTGCTGTTCAAGTTTCAGCTGAATAATACGGCGTTCTAATCTATCTAAGGATTCAGGTTTTGAATCCATTTGCATACGCAGGCTTGCACCCGCTTCATCAATTAAGTCGATAGCTTTGTCTGGCAACATACGATCGGTAATATAACGATGCGATAACGTTGCTGCTGCGACGATCGCAGGGTCAGTAATTTGTACATGGTGATGAAGCTCATAACGCTCTTTCAAACCACGCAAAATTGCAATCGTGTCTTCTACTGAAGGCTCTGCGACATACACTTTTTGGAAACGACGTTCTAACGCAGGGTCTTTTTCAATGTATTGACGGTACTCATCTAACGTCGTAGCACCAACACAGTGTAATTCTCCACGGGCAAGCGCAGGTTTCAACATATTCCCCGCATCCATTGCACCATCTGCTTTACCTGCACCAACCATGGTATGCAATTCGTCAATAAAGAGAATAACGTTGCCTTCTTGTTTTGCGAGGTCATTCAAAACAGCTTTTAAACGCTCTTCAAATTCACCTCGATATTTAGCCCCCGCAATCAAGGCCCCCATATCAAGGGATAAAACACGTTTGTTTTTTAGGCCTTCAGGTATTTCACCATTCACAATACGTTGTGCCAGCCCTTCAACAATGGCGGTTTTACCTACACCAGGTTCACCGATCAGCACTGGGTTGTTTTTTGTACGACGTTGTAATACTTGGATAGTACGGCGAATTTCTTCGTCGCGGCCAATCACTGGGTCTAATTTGCCTTGTTCTGCACGTTCAGTTAAATCAACAGTATATTTTTTCAAGGCTTGGCGCTGGTCTTCAGCGCTTTGGTCATTCACTTTTTCTCCACCACGCATCTGTTCTATTGCCTTTTTTAAATTATCTTTATTAACACCTGCTGCTTTGAGCATGTCTGCTAATGTTGTATTGGCTTCTAAAGCGGCGATAAGAAATAATTCAGAGGAGATAAAGTCATCTCCGTGCTTTTGTGCCAATTGATCACATAGGTTCAAGTGACGCATTAAGTCACTTGATGGTTGAACGTCTCCTGCCACACCTTGTACTTGAGGCAAACGCCCTAATGCATCTTCAATCTTTTGCTTAAATTGCACCGCGTTAACGCCAAGTGTCGTCAGCAAAGGACGGACTGTGCCACCTTCTTGATTAAATAAGGCACTTAATAGATGAATAGGTTCGATAAACTGGTTTTCACGCCCAAGGGCTAAAGATTGGGCGTCAGCGAGAGCTTGCTGGAATTTATTAGTTAAACGATCCAGACGCATAACACCTCCGATAAATGAGATTAAATTTGCTACTGGATACTAGATGAGGTCTATTTTTAAATATTCAAGTTTTGTATTGAATAATTTTTGTTATATCTGTTAATTTAGAGTAAAACGCTAAACACTAGTTATTTACCCATATCAAAGAAGCCATTCTTCCCGTTTTTCCCTCACGTCGGTAGGAAAAAAATCTGTTTTCATCACTTACCGTGCAAAAATCGCCACCATAAATGGCATTAATCCCTACCGCATTGAGCTTTTTACGGGCTAATAAATAGATATCAGCAAGATACTTTTCATTATGAGATGTAAAAGCAGAAGCTAAATCAGATGATTGATTAACAAACGCCTGTTTAACTTCAGAGCCCACTTCAAATTTTTTTGCACCAATTGCAGGGCCGAGCCACGCTATTATTTCATTAGCAGGACTAATAAATTGACGAACCGTATTTTCAAGAATGCCATTGCATAACCCCCGCCACCCTGCGTGAGCCGCTGCAACTTCTGTTCCCGCTTGATTACAAAATAAAACAGGCAAGCAATCCGCCGTCATAATGGCACAAACTTGCCCTGCTTGATTGCTATACACTGCATCTGCTTGTTTGTTTTTGATTTCACCACCATTAAGATGAAGAACGTGCGTACCATGGACTTGCTCAAGCCACACGGGTTGTTGTGGTAATTGAGCAAGTTCAACAAGGCGCTGGCGATTTTCACTGACGGCTTCAGGGCGATCGTCTACATGGTCGCCAAGATTCAAACTGTCAAAAGGTGGCAGGCTCACACCACCCGCACGGGTTGTGCTACAACTTGATACGCTTTTAGGCTGCGGCCAATCAGGGAAAATCAGTGTGCTCATTACCAGTCCATATTGTCTTTATGAAGTTCAGTATCTGCCTTTAAGGCTTCAATAAGCTTAACCATATCATCAGGTAGTGGTGCATGCCACTCCATTTGAATACCTGAAATTGGGTGATATAAGCGCAGCATTGTTGCATGCAGTGCTTGCCTATCGAAATTACGCATCACTTCTAAAAACTCTTCCGTGGCACCTTTTAATGGGCGAGGACGGCCACCGTATAATTGATCGCCAATTAATGGATGGTTAATATGTGCCATGTGAACACGAATTTGGTGCGTTCTACCCGTTTCTAAACGTAAACGTAGACGCGTGTGTGCTCTAAAATGCTCCATGATGCGGTAGTGTGTGACCGCTGGTTTACCCATTGGGTGAACCGCCATGTGAGTTCTTTTCGTTGGGTGGCGAGAAATCGGCTCTTCAACCATACCACCAGCAGTCATACGACCCACCGCCACCGCTTCATACTCACGCGTAATTTCTCTTAACTGTAAAGACTCGACTAGATGGGTTTGTGCTGGAACGGTTTTTGCGACCACCATTAGTCCTGTGGTGTCTTTATCAAGACGGTGAACAATCCCTGCTCTTGGAACATCAACAATTTCTGGGTAACGGTATAATAAAGCATTTAGGATTGTTCCGTCTGGGTTTCCAGCCCCTGGGTGTACGACTAATCCACGCGGTTTATTAATAATTAGGATATCTTCGTCTTCATAAATAATGTTAAGTGGAATATCCTGAGGTTCCCAACGATTATCTTCTTCAATAAGGGCATCGATTAAAATTTGTTCACTACCTAAAACTTTTTCCTTTGGCTTATTGATAACTTTGCCATTAACCTGCACTCTATCATCTAAAATCCACTCTTTTATGCGTGAACGTGAATAATCAGGGAACAATTCGGCCAAAGCCTGATCTAAACGTTGACCGAGCTGTGATTCAGCGATAGTTGCACTAAGTTGTACTTGTTGAGCCATAAATTAATCTACTTTTTGGTGTTTGTATTTTGACGGCGCTGCCGTTTCATTTAAAATATATGCTATTGTAACTCGAATTTTGCCGGGAGCCTTATGGATAGACTCCCTCGAAACACTCAGAGGATAACCTACACGTGATGATACGTATGAAAAATCTGGTGGCTGCAGCCACGTTGAGCCTGGTTTTAGCTGGGTGCTCAAGCAACCCTGAAGTCAGCCCTGATAGCTCCCCAGCTGAAATCTATGCAACGGGTCAGCAAAAACTACAGGACGGTAACTTTAAAGCTGCCATCAAACAGTTTGAAGCCCTTGATAACCGTTATCCGTTTGGCCCATACGCCCAGCAAGTTCAATTAGACCTGATTTACGCCTATTATAAATCAGCTGAGCTGCCTATGGCGATAGCGGCAATTGACCGTTTCATGCGTTTAAACCCGACTCATCCAAATATTGACTATGTACTTTACATGCGCGGTTTAACCGCTATGGCCTTGGACGATAGTTTACTGCAAGGCTTATTCGGTATCGACCGTTCAGATAGAGACCCTCAGCACGCTCGCGTCGCCTTTAAGGACTTAAGCCAGCTAGTTCGCTACTATCCTAACAGTATGTATGCAAACGATGCTAGCAAGCGCTTAGTCTACTTAAAAGAACGTTTGGCAAAATTCGACCTTTCTGTGGTTGAATATTACAACAAACGAGGTGCTTATGTCGCGGTTGTTAATCGCACAGAACAAATGCTGAAAGATTACCCAGACACTGAAGCAACACGTAATGCCTTGCCATACATGGAAATTGCGTATAAACAAATGGGTTTAAACCAAGAAGCAAATAAAGCCGAAAGTATTATTGTTGCGAACCCACAATAATCTCGAGTTTGATCTAAAACAGCAGCCTCGGCTGCTGTTTTTGTTTGTCTGATTGGCTTCCAATCGTTACCGTATTCTTTTACTTTTTTATTTGTATTAATCAATCTTTTAGATTAGCTAAATTTTAACCCAAAAAAAGATCCGACTATTAACCGTACCGATAGCCAACCTAATCAGTCTCCACTAATCCATTCATTTTGGCAATGCTTTTCCTCCCCTTTTTTATACAAAATCACACTTCGGATGCGTGTTGACTCTCCCCTGAATCAGATGTGATCTACATCAATTTTTTATTACTGATAACGCGTATTCTGAATTCATCAAAGACGGAAACAATGAGAGGTAACACTATGATAGTGAACATAACTAGCAAACAAATGGATATTACCCCAGCTATTCGTGAACACATTGACAGCCGTCTAACAAAATTGGATAAGTGGCAAGTTTCCCTGATAAATACGCATATTGTTTTATCAAAAGAGCCACAAGGTTTCATGGTTGATGCAAATATCAAAACAGCGACAGGTAAATTAGTCGCTAGCGCCAAACATGAAGATATGTACGTTGCAATAAATGAACTGATCAACAAACTCGAAAGACAACTCAATAAAGTGCAACATAAAGGAGAATCAAGAAGAGCCAACAATAGTGTAAAAGAAGCGAACCTCGTTACGTTATAATTTTATATTATCTATCAACTTATCTTGAAACTTTGTAAAACGCGCCTGCAATAGGCGCGTTTTTTATGTTTATGATTCTTTTTTATTGACTTCTTATTGCGTATCGGGTTTATTTGAATCAAGTTTATTTAAAGGTATTCACATGAAACGTAATTTTGTTTTCTTTTTCTTCTTTAGCAACTCCTAATTAGGGGCTTTTGTCGTTCAAGAAAGAAAAGAAGACAAAATTAGAAAGCCCCCAACTAGGGGGCTTTTTTTATATCACGACATTACAGGGTGGGCAGGATGGAAAACAGCACTAATTTACTGAAAGTAAGAGAAAAAATAAGCCAGTTAGATAGTGAGCTCCTAAACCTTTTGGCAAAACGCCGTGGGTTTGCAGCAGAAGTTGCGGAAACAAAAATTGATGACAACCGCCCTATTCGTGATAAAGACCGCGAACGTCAGCTTTTAGATGTGTTAATTAATAAAGGTAAGCTACTGGGGCTTGACGGCTTTTATATTACTCGCTTATTTCAGATGATCATTGAGGACTCTGTATTAACCCAACAAGCGATTTTACAAAAGCACTTAAACTTAACACCAAGTGACACTGCCCGTTTTGCTTTTTTAGGCCCCAAAGGTTCTTACTCACATATCGCGGCTCGCCAATATTCGGCCCGCCATTTTGACCAACTCGTCGAATGTAGCTGTAATAAATTCCAAGATATATTTTCATTAGTCGAAAGTGGACAAGCAGAGTACGGTATTTTACCGATTGAAAATACCAGTTCTGGCGCCATTAATGATGTTTATGATTTACTGCAAAATACATCACTCTCTATTGTGGGGGAAATCCGTTTACCCATTAACCACTGTTTGCTTACCACGGGTAATACTGATTTAAGCCTCATTGATACGGTTTACAGTCACCCCCAACCTTTCCAGCAATGCAGCCAATATTTAGCCCAGTTCCCACAGTGGAAAATAAAATATTGCGACAGTACATCAACTGCGATGCAAATGGTGGCGGAGCAAGACTCCCCTAATGTTGCAGCCCTGGGCAGTGAAGCAGGTGGCGCACTGTATAACTTACATGTTGTTGAACACAATTTAGCAAACCAACAAATCAATATGACCCGCTTTATTGTCGTTGCACTACAGTCTATTGAAGTCACTGAACAAGTTCCTGCTAAAACCACGTTATTAATCACCACAGGTCAGCAAGCTGGTGCATTGGTTGATGCACTAATTATCTTAAAAAATAATAAGATAATTATGAGTAAATTAGAGTCTCGCCCAATTAATGGCAAACCTTGGGAGGAGATGTTTTATGTGGATGTTCATGCGAACTTACGTTCAGATAACCTGCAACAAGCACTCAAAGAACTTTCTGCGATTACGCGCTCAATAAAAGTGTTAGGCTGCTATCCATCTGAAAATATTGTTCCCGTTGAACCTGAAAAAGTAGCACCATAATTAAACGTAAAAAGGCTGCTTAAATAGAAAAGCAGCCTTCATTCAAAATTATACCGTCGTTTCTGACTGGTAGTTAGAATTAACGCGGAAGTAATTCACGAGTTTTTTTAGATGAAATGCTTGTTCATTTAATGAGTCTGCCGCCACAACGGACTCCTCGACTAAGCTAGCATTTTGTTGCGTGGTTAAATCTAACTGCCCTACAGCACTGTTAATTTGTGAAATGCCATCGCTTTCTTCTTGGCTTGCTTGGCCAATTTCTCGTAATAGCGTGTTCATTTCTTTCACACTATCAATCATGCCATGAATTTGTTCTGTCGCTTTCTCTACGAGCTCCATACCTTCTTTGGTTTGCGATGAAGAGTTCTCAATCAGCCCTTTGATATCATTGGCTGATGCCGCACTTTTTTGTGCCAATAAACGTACCTCTCCCGCAACGACCGCAAAACCACGACCATGTTCGCCTGCTCTTGCCGCTTCAACCGAAGCATTTAATGCCAAAATATTGGTTTGGAATGCAATGGAATCAATTAAGTTAATAATATCAGTCATCTGTAATGATGACGTATTAATAGCTCGCATTTTATTCGTCAGCTGATTCATCATTTGACCATTATTCTGCACAACAACGGCCGCTTGTTCCGCTAACATACTTGCTTCATGAGTATGTTCAGTGGTGTTTTTTACTGTTGAGGTAATTTGTTCCATAGAACTTGCTGTCTCTTCAACAGATGCGGCTTGTTCTTCGGTGCGGGCGGCTAAGTTCTGGTTACCTGCCACAATTTGTCCAGCGGCCGCGGAAATACTTTCAGAGCCTCTTTGCACCTCTTGAACAATTTCAACTAACTGGCCTTTCATGTCATTCAATGCATTTAATAAAATACCTGTTTCATCTTTTGAATCTACTTTAACGTCTTTCGTTAAATCACCACTCGCAATAGACTGCGCTAAACCAACCGCATTTTCGAGTGGTCGGGTTATCATAATGGTAATAAACCAGCCCATCGCACAACCCGCAGCAATGCTGATCACAGAAAGAATCGCCAGTAAAATTTTATTGCTTTCATAATGGGTATTGACGGTACGCCCAATATCCTGCATTTCTAAATCTTGGATAGCCATTAGCGTTTGAATATGGTCTCGATAATCACGCTGAATACTAGACGTTTTTACCATCATTTCATCAATAGCCGCTTGACGGTTATTTTCAGAAAGGAATGTATTGATACGAGCGATTGATGCATGAAATTGTTGGCGAATAATTCGCAATTCAGAAAGGACTTCTTTAGAACGATCATCCGTGACATTTTTTTCTAAGCTGTCCATCAATTCATTAATTTTCAATGTAATTTTGGCTAACTCTTCACGTCGCTTATCACTCCCTCGGTCATCAAGTAAAATCAATTCTTGAATACCAATAAATGAATAAAAATTATCCATCATCTGCCCTGCTGTTGAGGCAATGGGGTAACTTTCATACAGAACTTGTTTCATTCCATCATTGGCTCGGTTCATATTGGCCAAAGAAAAGAGTGAGCTCAGGATAATAAGCGTAACAAATCCCCCAAATGCTATCGTTAACTTCATACTAATTTTGAGATTTTTAAAAGACATATGTTTACCACGCTAGCCATCGTTGAATGAGTAATGTTATCGGTAAAATACGTCACATCTTTACCAGATAAATCGATCGATAATTAAATATCAATTTTATAAATCGATTAATTTACCCTTAAATAGAGGAAGATATCTGTTTTAGATTAGAAAGGAGATTTTTCAATAGAAAGCACAGGAAATAAGTAAAATTACTTATTCAAAATAAAATATCGAATTTCGAAGGTCGAAAAAGAAAGATTACCTGAAATAACAAAAAATTAACAGTAAAAAAGCCCTCTACTGCAAACAATACAATAGAAGGCGGGGATAATTACTTACGATTATCGTTGGCGCGTTGCAACAATGACTGGCTTTCTTTCATAAAATGGTGAGCATCTTCGCCGAACCACTCACTAACTTGATTAAACTGGCGAATAAATTCTGCTTTATCTTTATTTTCAAGCATTTCAATAGACTGCCCTAAAAGCTGATGATAACGGCGAATTAATTCTACGTTTTTATCTGAAGACATGATGATATCTGCATACAACTGGGGATCTTGAGCAAATAACCGCCCCACCATCGCGAGTTCTAAACGGTAGATGGGAGATGACAACTCAAGAAGCTGCTGTAAATCGATATCCTCTTTCGCCAAATTTTGCCCATAAGTGAACGTCGTAAAGTGGCGCAATGCTTGGATAAAACTCATGTTTTTATCATGCTCTTGCGCTGAGATTTCTTTCAAACGCGCCCCCCAAACTACTAGCTGTTCAAGGAACCATTGATAAGACTCAGCACCACGGCCATGACAATATGCAAAAACTTGTTTTGCTACGCTGCCAATATCGGGGCCAAACATCGGATGAAGCCCCAGAACTGGCCCTTCATGTGCCGCTAGCATGGCTTCTAATGGTTGTTGCTTGATAGATGCGATATCCATCAAAATAGTGTCTTTATCCAATTTTGGCAGTTGATTAATCACCTGAACAGTTAAGTGGATAGGTACGCTGACCACCACCACACTTGCACCCGCAACAATCGATTCTGCCTGCGGCCAATCATTTTGATTCAGCGTTTTTACTTGGTAACCTGACAACGTCAGAAGACGATGGAATAACCTCCCCATCTTCCCATCGCCACCCACAATAACTATTGGGCCAGCATTCGGGTTGAGTGTCTTGAAACCTTTGTCATTTTCACGTGCGTAAGACTCACGCATGATCCGCCGTAAAATATCCTCAATCAGATCAGGCGGGATCCCCATACGTTCTGCTTCGGCGCGCCGAGCCGCTAGCATGCTCGACTCACGCTCAGGTACATAAATTGGCAACCCATGTAAGCTTTTGACTTCGCCAACTTCCGCCACAAGTTGCAACCTTTTAGCTAGTAAATCCAATAAGGATTTATCAACCGCATCAATTTGGTCCCGTAAATGGGATAACTCAACAGACATACTAATACCTTGATCAGCTCACTTTGCTCAATTTCTGCGTGCGTTGTTCAAGCACAGGCAATAATGCCTGATGTAAATGACGCAATACAGTCTCTGTTGTCTGCCAGTTAATGCAGGCATCTGTTACAGAAACGCCGTACTGCATCGCATCGCGTGGCTGTTCAGATGTTTGGTTGCCTTCATTAATATGGCTTTCCAGCATAATACCTGTAATTGACTCATTACCATTAACAATTTGTTCGATAATTGAATCAACCACCAGTGGCTGACGGCGGTAATCTTTATTTGAGTTACCATGACTGCAATCCACCATTAGGGATGGTTCCAGCCCCGCTTTACGCATTTCAGCTTCACACGCCGCGATATCTTCTGCGCTGTAGTTGGGTGTTTTACCACCGCGTAAAATCACATGACCATTGCTGTTGCCTTTGGTGTGCAATAAGCAAACTTGGCCCGATTGGTTAATTCCCATGAAACGATGTGGCATTGCAGCCGCTTTCAATGCATTAATTGCGGTAGATAAACTACCATCAGTCCCATTTTTAAACCCTACAGGCATTGAGAGTCCTGATGCCATTTCACGGTGGGTTTGTGATTCAGTGGTTCTTGCACCAATTGCAGACCAGCTGAATAAATCCCCTAAGTATTGTGGGTTATTTGGGTCTAATGCTTCAGTTGCCAGTGGCAGCCCCATATTGACTAAGTTAGTCAATAAGTCGCGAGCAATATGAAGGCCTTTTTCCATTTGGAATGAACCATCCATAAATGGATCACTTATTAAGCCTTTCCAGCCCACAGTTGTCCGTGGTTTTTCAAAATACACACGCATCACAATATATAAGCTATCACTTAACTCTTCGGCTAATTTTTGTAGGCGTTCACCATATTCAATCGCAGCATCCACATCATGGATTGAGCAAGGACCACATACCACGAGTAAGCGAGGATCACGTTGATGGATAATATCCGCAATAACTTGACGCGATGTCGCAATGGCATGCAGGTTGCTGTGACTCAGCGGATATTTCTCTTTCAGACTCTCAGGAGTGATTAATACCTGTTCGTCTTGAATATTCACGTTGTTGAGTACATCTTTTTGCATGATCATTTTTTACCTACTTAATTAGCTTATATTTGCTTGGTTTATTGTTTACATATTGTGTTTGAGTGCATGGGTAATAACATACCATGCATCGTAAACAATTCAATCCATTTATGTAAAATATTTCCACATAAGTAAACAATAATTTACATCAAATTAACCCACTGATAAATAATTAATTTAACAAAAAATCAACATTAAAATAATTTAAATTAGAACTGTGATGCATTTTATTGTAAACATTTATTTACGATTAATGAGTTAATT
>NZ_JBBPXM010000027.1:0-13636 GCF_050446505.1 Providencia sp. SP181 | reverse complement strand
AATGTGAGTGAGAAGCCGAAAGGTGACGGACACAGCAGCTTGTTCAAGATTGATGTTCTGGTTTAGCGAAGAAAATGCGCTAAACGTGAACGAAACCGAATTTGTCTGGCGGCAATAGCGCGGTGGTCCCACCTGACCCCATGCCGAACTCAGCAGTGAAACGCCGTAGCGCCGATGGTAGTGTGGGGTCTCCCCATGTGAGAGTAGGGAACTGCCAGACATTAATTAAAAGTTTATTGCTCAATAGCAGTAAGCTGCCGAAAGGCAAAATGAATAAGTGGAGCGGTAGTTCAGTTGGTTAGAATACCTGCCTGTCACGCAGGGGGTCGCGGGTTCGAGTCCCGTCCGTTCCGCCACTTAATTTAGGGGCGTAGTTCAATTGGTAGAGCACCGGTCTCCAAAACCGGGTGTTGGGAGTTCGAGTCTCTCCGCCCCTGCCAGTTACCAATTAAGTAATAATAAAAGAAGTATCTATTGATAACCCGGTTATATTAATCGGGTTTTTCTTTATCTAAATTTTACGAACACCCTTTCATTATTGCTCCTTGTTTATTATTACCACTCTTGCTTTCTTCAAATTCTCACAGAAATGCCATTAATTATCACTTTTTAGTGATTGATATATAATCAAATTACTCTATCGTATTAGTATGACACTCGATTCTTACTTATCTCTCTGGTCAGTTATATTTGAATATCAAGGACAGGGCGATATCAGAATAAAGAAATCCGCGCTTCTGCATTTTGCTAAAAGGATTCAGAAAATTAAATTAAGGGTAAGGGTGCGATTGGAGTTAGTACGCCCTTATTTATCAATAAAAACCTATCTTAGGCTCTATTTTAATAGCTTTTGAGTTCACCTTAAGCAGATAGAATATGTTTTAGGGTATTTAATACCATCATCGAGAAACAGAATGAGCAAATAATTCATTTTGCTTAATTAGTTTCGTGCAACGGCGCATTTTTTATTGGTGTTTTAATTAATTGATTAATAAGAGCCTGTTGATCATTTTTTTGTAACCATACGGCATAGAGTGGCTTACTTATAGGGGATTCTGACAGCGTTTTTAGTGCAGGATATTGATGTATCCAATGTGCGGGTAAAAATGCCGCTGAAAGCGATACAGGAAGTAATTGACGGGTAATATGAGCGGATGTCGTGATCATCACTGGTGTATCATCTTGAGTTAGTGCAGATTCATTTTTTGGATGAAAATCAGCCCCCCACTCTAGTTTTATGTAATTGTAATTTGTCAAAGCAATATTTTTTTGTGAAGCCATTAGTTGCAGCTCGATAGTTCCAATAATCGTACTTTCGAACTCATCCATTTTTGGCGGCTCAGTGGCAATTAGCAAATCTAATTCTCTTGAGTGTAGCTGTTTTACGAGAGACTGTCGGGTCGACACTCGAGCTTCTAATCGTAATTCATCATGCTGAGTATAAAGCGCTTCCACCCAGTCAGTGAGGTAGCCTTCCCATAGAGAAGCGGTAGCACCGATTGAAAGCTCTGTATGCTGTGATGCGTGAGAAATTTCTTTTTTGGCTTGTAACCAGGTGTTCATCAACGATTCAGCATACGGTACTAATCGCTCACCAGCGGCGGTTAATCGAATATTATTTCTATGGCGAGTGAATAAACTGGTGCCAAGTTGAGTCTCTAACTGTCGGATACGAAAGCTGACAGCAGATTGCGTTAAGTAGAGTGATTCCGCTGCTCTACCAAAGTGCCTAGTCTTGCTTACCTCTAAAAAAGTTCTCAATAACTCGCTGTCCACATACATCTCCAATTATTTTTGTCGTGATGATTTAAATGTTTTGTTTTACAGATTGTCAATGCTGTCTAATACTCCGCGCCATATAGAGTTTGACTGCAATAAGTTAGGAGTGTGTCAGATGGCAGATAGCTTCATCACGACTAATCGTTTTTTTGATAATAAGCATTACCCACGTGGCTTTTCTCGTCATGGTGATTTCACCATTAAAGAAGCTCAGTTGCTTGAACGCCTAGGTCAAGCTTTTAACGAGCTTGATACAGGTAAACGTGCTGCACAAACTGACGAGGAAAAACTCTTCGTTGCTGTTTGCCGCGGTGAGCGTGAGCCAGTTACTCCAGAAGAAAAAGTTTGGGTAAAATATTCTAGTCGTATTAATCGTCCAAAACGCTTCCACACGCTATCTGGCGGTAAACCACAGATAGATCCTTCGGAAGACTATACTGATACAGATGACTAATATCACCATCGTATAAGATAAGGGACTTCGGTCCCTTTATTTTGTACGGTGGAGCATATTTTATTTCTCCTCTCCTCAGCTTACTTGTTTTTGCAAATGAAGCAATAACTTATCCATTGCTCTGTAGCCAAGAGCTTCTAATAAATGCACTCGTTCAATATTTGAGCATTCCTTGAGATCTGCAATGGTTCGAGAAACCTTTAAAATCTTATGCCAAGCTCGGATAGAAAGACCTAATTTGTTTAGTGCATGTTCTAAGAATAAAGCGTCTTTAGAGTTGAGAGCGCAAAACTGTGTCACTTCTCTCGATGTTAGTAAAGAATTGATTTTCCCTGCCCGTGCTAACTGTTTATTTCTTGCGTCAATGACGCGCTGTTGTATTTGCTCGCTAGTTTCTCCTTGAGGGTTTGGGGTGCTGAGTGAACCTATAGGCAACAAAGGAATTTCAATGGAAAGGTCAAATCGGTCCAAGAATGGGCCTGATATGCGGGAAAGGTAACGTAGAATAGATATTGGTGAGGAACGGCTCATTGCACCTTGATAATGCCCTGTTGGACTTGGATTTAGTGCGGCAATAAGTTGAAAATTGGCAGGGTAACAGACTTTTGCTTTTGCCCTAGAGATACTAATTTCCTTTGACTCAAGAGGTTCTCTTAATGAATCTAAGACAGCACGGCTAAACTCGGGTAATTCATCTAAAAATAAAATACCGTGATGAGCGAGTGATATTTCCCCTGGTTTAGGAAGTGAGCCACCACCGATTAGCGCTGCCACTGATGCACTATGATGAGGAGCTCTAAATGGCCTCATTGGCCAATCTATAGCACTTTGAGTAGCTTGACTTAAACTATGTAGCGAAGCGACTTCTAGTGCTTCCTGAGGCGTAAGAGCGGGTAATAGTGTAATGAGCCTGCTAGCTAACATTGTTTTACCTGTTCCAGGAGGCCCTAGAAGGAGTAAATGGTGTCCTCCTGCAGCACAAATTTCAAGTGCTCGCTTACCCTGTTCTTGGCCAATAATATCGTTGATGTTATCTTCATTTTTAGCTGATGGGGGTGGTTGATTTATCTGGTAGTTAAACTCAAGCTCATTGTTTCCATTAAAATAATGGCAAAGTTCTAGCAGAGAACTTACAAACTGAACGCTTTTATTGGGTAATAAATTTAATTGATGCCGATTTTTAGTTGAAATGATTAATATGCGTTGTTGTTTTAATGCGGCTTGTGCCGCAGGAATAGCACTATTGACGTAACGAATATCACCAGAAAGTGCCAGTTCACCTAAAAATTCATGTTTTTTTAATGCATCATGTGGGATCTGGCCTGATGAGGCGAGTATCGCAATTGCAATAGCAAGGTCGTAGCGACCACTTTCTTTTGGTAAATCAGCGGGTGCTAAATTTACCGTTATTTTTTTTGCGGGATATTCAAACCCACTATTGAGTAGCGCACTCCTGACTCTATCCCTGGATTCTTTGACGGCTGTTTCGGGTAAACCGACTAATGTTAGCCCTGGAAGCCCATTACTAATATGAGCTTCAACAGTGACAAGTGGTGCTTCCATGCCTATCGAAGCTCTAGTGTAAACAATCGCTAGTGCCATAAAACCTCCGATATAAATAACAGAGTAATATTCTGTTAAAAACTAGCTGATATTTAATGGATGAAAATACTATTTGCGAAGCCACTCGATAATTTATTTGTTTAGTGACTTAGCTGTTTCATTTTTTTGGGGGGTGCTTTGAGGGGTTGGTATATCTCGGCTTGATGTTTTTTTTGTCATTGTGCATTTTGATAAAGCATTGGATACGCTAAAGAAAAAATAATCAATTGGGAGAAGTGAGATTGAACCATTTTTATTAAAAGGTCATGGGGGATACAGCTGATTATGCTATCTAATTCATGGGTAATTACTGCTTTCTTACTATTCTTATAGCATATTGTTCTGTTTTTTACTTAACTGCATGAATTTATTTAAGATAAATATTTTGATAATAAATAACCTAAATAAAAGTTGTCAAAATGATTTTAAAATGATACCTCTTTAATAAGGACAACAAATAAAGTTAAAAAAGTAAAACTCATGAACGCATTTATCCAAGCAGTTAGCCTAATTATTATTAGCGTGGTGGTGATTATTATCCCACCGTGCGGGGCTGCACTTGGACGACGAAGGCTAAAATAACAGCCAGATCTTACGAGAACCCCGCACCGAAAGGCGCGGGGTTTTTTTTGACACAAATTTTGTTAATCCAAAAAAATATACAAAACATAATAAATACAAACAGATAAAAAGTAGGCAGACAGGAGAAAAGCATGAACGGAGCACAATGGTTGGTTCAGGCGTTGCGAACTCAGGGAGTTGATACGGTTTTTGGCTATCCTGGGGGAGCAATTATGCCAGTTTATGATGCATTGTATGATGGGGGTGTAGAACATTTACTGTGTAGACATGAACAAGGTGCGGTTATTGCAGCAATTGGATATGCACGCTCAACGGGTAAAACGGGAGTTTGTATCGCGACATCAGGCCCTGGTGCAACAAACGTTATAACAGGATTAGCAGATGCATTGTTAGATTCTGTTCCCGTTGTCGCCATTACTGGTCAAGTGGCTTCTGAATTTATTGGGACGGATGCTTTTCAGGAAATTGATGTTTTAGGTTTGTCTCTGGCTTGTACAAAACATAGCTTTTTAGTTGAATCGATAGAAGATTTGCCTCGCATTCTTGCTGAAGCTTTCGCAATCGCAAATAGTGGGCGTCCAGGACCTGTACTGATTGATATTCCGAAAGATATTCAGCTACAACACGCAGAGCTATCACCGTTCTTAATGCCAGTAGAGCAAGAAATGTCATTCCCTGAGATTGAGATACAGCAAGCGAGAGCATTGTTGGAACAATCAGAAAAACCCATGTTATACATCGGTGGTGGTGTAGGGATGTCGGGTGCGGTTTCGGAGTTAAGGGAATTTATCGCCTACACTGGCTTACCCTCTGTTTCAACATTAAAAGGGTTAGGCGCGCCAGATCCAGCAGATGAAAATTACTTGGGAATGTTAGGCATGCATGGCACGAAAGCCGCTAACATTTCTGTTCAACGCTGTGATTTGCTTATCGCCGTCGGAGCACGTTTTGATGATCGTGTCACTGGGAAATTAAATACCTTTGCACCAAATGCCAAAGTCATTCATATCGATATCGACCACGTTGAATTGGATAAATTGCGCCAAACCCATGTAGCCTTACACGGTGATGCAAAAGTGTTATTGCCAAAGTTAATGCTGAAAAAAGCCATTGCACCATGGCAAGCCGAGGTTCAGCAGCTGAAAACAGAATTTGGTTGGCGTTATGACCACCCAGGTGAACCTATTTATGCACCACTCTTATTGAAACAACTGTCCGATAAAATGAAACCGAACACGGTTGTTACAACGGATGTAGGGCAACATCAAATGTGGTCAGCGCAGCATATTACGGTGGATGCCCCTGAAAATTTCTTAACATCAAGCGGTTTGGGCACGATGGGTTTTGGTATTCCCGCTGCTATTGGCGCGCAAGTAGCGAGACCTGAAGATACCGTTGTTTGCGTATCTGGGGACGGCTCGTTCATGATGAATGTTCAAGAATTAGGCACCATCAAACGCAAACAATTGCCTGTCAAAATTCTGTTATTGGATAATCAACGCTTAGGCATGGTTCGCCAATGGCAAGAGTTGTTCTTCGAACAACGTTACAGCGAAACGATATTAACAGATAACCCCGATTTTGTTGCTTTAGCTAGTGCGTTTGGCATTAAAGGGCAGCGTATTACGGATAAGTCGCAAGTAAATGCAGCATTAGATGAATTATTGAATAGCGAAGGTGCCTATCTATTACAGGTATCAATTAATGAATTAGAAAACGTCTGGCCGCTGGTTCCACCAGGGGCGAGTAATGAAAAAATGATGGAGAAACCATTATGATGCAACATCAACTCTCGATATTGGCCCGTTTCCGTCCTGAGGTTTTAGAGCGTATATTAAGGGTCACTCGCCATCGTGGATTTAAGATAAATGCCATGAATATGGGACAATCATCAGATGGCGATAATGTTAATATTGAACTGACTGTAAGTAGTCAGAGGCCGTTAACCCAGCTTTGCGCTCAGTTAACGAAGCTTTCCGACATTACAGAAGTTGAAGTGCTACAACAAGAATCACGACTATTACGCACACAAAGTGCAATGTAAGGAAGATTAAAATGACTAAGAAAGCTGACTTTATTTGGTTTAACGGTGAAATGACGCCATGGGCTGATGCAAAGGTTCATGTTATGTCTCATGCTCTGCATTATGGTACATCAGTGTTTGAAGGCGTCCGTTGCTATGATTCTCACAAAGGGCCTGTCGTTTTCCGCCACCGTGAGCACATGCAACGTTTGCACGATTCTGCAAAAATTTACCGTATGCCTGTCAGCTATAGCGTAGAAGAGTTAATGGAAGCGTGTCGTGCGACTTTACGCAAAAATAACTTAGTCAGTGCGTATATCCGGCCATTAGTTTTTATTGGTGATGTTGGCATGGGGGTTAACCCACCAGATGGTTATAACACTGACGTCATCTTAGCTGCCTTCCCGTGGGGTGCTTATTTAGGTGAAGAAGCCCTAGATCAGGGAATTGATGCGATGGTTTCTTCATGGAATCGCGTTGCACCGAATACCATTCCTACTGGCGCAAAAGCAGGTGGTAACTATTTATCATCTTTATTAGTGGGTAGCGAAGCACGTCGTCATGGTTATCAAGAAGGTATCGCTTTAGACGTTCATGGGTATCTCTCTGAAGGTGCTGGGGAAAATATTTTTGAAGTGAAAGATGGAATTTTATATACGCCTCCGTTCACATCATCTGCATTACCAGGTATTACTCGTGATGCGATCTTAACCTTAGCAAAAGATATGGGTATTGAAGTCCGTGAGCAAACACTATCACGTGAATCTCTCTACCTTGCGGATGAAGTCTTTATGACAGGTACTGCAGCAGAAATTACCCCTGTACGCAGCGTTGATGGTATCCAAGTAGGTATTGGTCGTTGTGGCCCAGTGACTAAACAAATTCAACAAGCATTCTTCGGTTTATTTAATGGTACAACGGAAGACAAATGGGGCTGGTTAGATCCAGTAAACCCTCAATAACTAAATTGAAATAGATGTTACAGGCGGACGTTCCCCGCCTGTTTTTAAACACGGGAGTTAAAGATATGCCTAAGTACCGTTCAGCAACAACAACACATGGTCGTAATATGGCGGGGGCACGCGCATTGTGGCGAGCAACTGGAATGACCGATGCTGATTTTGGAAAACCCATTATTGCAGTTGTTAACTCATTCACTCAGTTTGTACCTGGTCACGTACATTTACGCGATCTTGGCAAACTGGTTGCAGAGCAAATTGAAAACGCAGGCGGCGTAGCGAAAGAGTTTAATACAATTGCGGTTGATGATGGGATTGCCATGGGGCATGGCGGAATGCTGTATTCCTTACCTTCCCGTGAATTAATTGCCGATTCTGTCGAGTATATGGTTAATGCGCACTGTGCGGACGCTATGGTGTGTATTTCTAACTGCGATAAAATTACCCCAGGTATGTTAATGGCGTCATTACGTCTTAATATCCCAGTTATTTTTGTTTCTGGCGGTCCGATGGAAGCAGGGAAAACCAAGCTTTCAGACCAAATTATTAAATTGGATTTAGTCGATGCGATGATCCAGGGGGCAAACCCGAATGTGAGTGATGCAGATAGCGAACAAATCGAACGTTCTGCTTGCCCAACCTGTGGTTCATGCTCTGGTATGTTTACGGCTAACTCCATGAACTGCTTAACTGAAGCATTAGGGTTATCTCAGCCAGGTAATGGCTCGTTATTAGCGACTCACGCTGACCGCGAGACCTTATTTATCAACGCAGGTAAACGTATTGTCGAGCTAACGAAACGCTATTACGAAAAAGATGATGAAAGTGCGTTACCTCGTAATATTGCCAATAAAGCGGCGTTTGAAAATGCCATGACCCTTGATATTGCGATGGGGGGCTCGACGAATACCGTTCTTCACTTGCTGGCAGCAGCACAAGAGGCTGATGTTGATTTTACGATGGAAGATATTGACCGTTTGTCTCGTCAAGTTCCGCATTTATGCAAAGTGGCACCAAGCACACAAAAATACCATATGGAAGATGTTCACCGTGCAGGTGGGGTTATTGGTATTTTAGGGGAGCTGAGCCGCGCAGGCTTACTGCAAGAAAATGTCACTAATATTTTAGGGCTGACTTTCCAAGAAACATTGGCGCAGTATGATGTCATGCTGACGAAAGACGAAAGTGTTAAGTCTATGTTTTCCGCAGGCCCTGCAGGTATTCGTACGACCAAAGCATTCTCACAAAATTGCCGTTGGCCTTCGCTGGATACTGACCGTGAAAATGGCTGTATCCGTAATATTCAGAATGCTTATAGTTTGGATGGTGGTCTTGCTGTCTTATCTGGAAATATTGCGGAAGATGGCTGTATCGTCAAAACAGCTGGGGTTGATGAGGGTAGCTTAACGTTCCGTGGCCCTGCAAAAGTATTTGAAAGCCAAGATGATGCAGTTGAATCCATCTTAGGCGGTAAAATCGTTGAAGGTGATGTGGTAGTGATCCGCTACGAAGGGCCAAAAGGTGGGCCAGGCATGCAGGAAATGTTGTACCCAACGTCCTACCTGAAATCAATGGGCTTGGGTAAAAGCTGCGCGCTTATCACTGATGGCCGTTTCTCGGGTGGTAGTTCAGGTTTGTCTATTGGCCATATTTCGCCAGAAGCAGCCAGTGGCGGCTTATTAGCTCTGGTTCAAGATGGCGATATTATTGATATCAATATTCCAAAAAGAACGATGGTGCTGGATGTCAGTGAAAGCGAACTTAACCAACGGCGTGAGGCGGAATTAGCCCGTGGTGATAAGGCCTTTACTCCACGCGATCGTCAGCGCGAAGTGTCTTTTGCACTGCGTGCCTACGCTTCCTTAGCAACTAGTGCAGACAAAGGCGCTGTGCGCGATAAGTCAAAATTAGGGGGCTGATGTGGCAGCGGCAAAACCATTACCCGCAGCACCTACAAGTGCTGATTATTTAAAGGCGGCGCTGAGTGCGCCAGTCTATGAAGCGGCTCAAGTTACGCCGCTTCAGCAAATGGATAAATTATCTGCACGTTTAGGCAATACAATTTTAGTTAAACGTGAAGACAGGCAGCCTGTACACAGTTTTAAGTTACGCGGGGCTTACGCCATGATCGCAACGTTAACGGAAGAGCAGAAAGCCAAAGGCGTTGTGACGGCATCAGCGGGGAATCATGCTCAAGGTGTCGCCCTGTCGGCAAGCCGTGTGGGTGTTAAAGCCAAAATTGTCATGCCAGTGGCAACCGCGGATATCAAAGTGGATGCAGTTCGTAGCTTTGGTGGTGAAGCCATTTTACACGGTGCAAACTTTGATGAAGCAAAAGCGAAAGCGATCACGATGGCGGCAGAAGAGGGATATACCTTTGTCCCGCCTTTTGATCACCCATCGGTAATTGCTGGGCAAGCCACTATTGCGCTGGAATTATTACAGCAAGACGTGCATCTCGACCGTATTTTCATCCCTGTTGGCGGGGGCGGTTTAATCGCGGGTGTGGCGGTTATCATCAAACAATTAATGCCTGAAATTAAAATCATTGGTGTCGAAGCGGAAGATGCAGCGTGTTTGAAAGCGGCGTTAGAAGCGGGTCACCCCGTTGATTTACCTCGTGTCGGGTTATTTGCGGAAGGTGTCGCAGTTAAACGTATTGGTGATGAAACGTTTAGATTGTGCCAACAATATGTCGATGATGTCATCACGGTGGATAGCGACTCTATCTGTGCAGCACTGAAAGATATTTTTGAAGATGTTCGCGCAATTGCAGAACCATCAGGCGCTTTAGCACTGGCAGGGCTGAAAAAATATGTCCAACAACATAACATCAAAGGTGAGCGTTTAGCGCATATTTTGTCTGGTGCGAACATGAATTTCCATGGGCTGCGTTATGTATCTGAGCGCTGTGAGATTGGAGAACAACGCGAAGCGCTGTTGGCGGTGACGATCCCTGAGGAAAAAGGCAGTTTCTTACGCTTTTGCCAGCTATTAGGCCACCGCGCAATCACGGAGTTTAATTACCGTTATACGGATGTAGACCCTGAGCGTGCCTGTATTTTCGTTGGGGTGCGCTTAAGTGGTCGTGATGGTGAACGCGCAGAAATTATCCAAGAACTCAGAAGCAATGGCTATGATGTTGATGATTTATCTGATGATGAAATGGCGAAGCTTCATGTACGTTACATGATTGGCGGTCGACCATCTAAACCGTTAGATGAAAGACTGTATAGCTTTGAATTTCCAGAGTCTCCAGGAGCGTTACTGCGATTTTTAGAGACGCTTGGAACCCACTGGAATATTACGCTTTTTCATTACCGCAGCCATGGCACGGATTATGGACGAGTGCTGGCGGCATTTGAACTTGCGGGGCCAGAAGTGCGCTTTGATAGGCACCTTGATGCACTAGGATACGAGTACCACGACGAGACGGGCAATCCTTCTTTTCGTTTTTTCCTAGCGCCACAAGATAGTCAAAAAACCTTAGATTGAGTTGTCTGGGAGTAGCTCCCAAAATGCTTTAATTAGTGGCTCACTTAGGCGTTTGCTTAATAGGCAAACGCCGAGTTCGAAGGGTTCCACCATTGAAATATTGTCGAGCTGTGAGATACGGCTACGGACAGGCTCAGGACTATTATCCACGACGACACTTGGGATCAACGCGATACCACAACCAAGTGCAACCATAGATACAATCGCTTCATGGCCAGACACTGTGGCGTAAATCACAGGGTTATTGATGTGATGGCGGCGAAACCATAATTCGATACGTTTTCGTGATGGGCCATGTTCTGGCAGGATAAACGGTACCGTTGACCAATCAGGTTCTGCTTCAGTCACCATCGAACGTACAGCACAAGGCAGTGATGGTGCAATGAGCACCAATGGGATTTCACCAATTTTTGTGAAACGCACATTGTCGGGTAAACGCTCAGGTTTGCCTGCAATACCAAGGTCTGCCTCATGGGTTTCCACTTTTTCTACCGCATCCGCGGCATCGCCAGTGGTGAGCTTTATTTCGACTAATGGGTGCAAAGCACGGAATTTATCTAAAACTTGTGGTAAATGACTGTATGCGGCAGTGACTGAGCAAAAAAGATGCAACTCACCACTGAGAGATGGGCTTTGTTGGTTAAGGGCATGCTGCAGTTGCTGATATTGCAACAAAGTTTGCTGGGCAAATTGTTTTAGGTGCTCCCCTGCTTGCGTGAGTTTTACCGAACGATTATCACGGACAAATAGTGGGTGACCCAATTGCTCTTCTAGGCGCTGGATTTGTCGAGAAAGCGTTGAAGGGCTGACATGCATGGCTTTAGAGGTACGGCCAAAGTGGCAGCTCTGTGCTAAATGCAAAAAAAGTTTCAGATCACGAATATCCATTTTGCCCTCGGATAAAGTCATTAACTACGTTGCGAATATTGCAACATTGTATTGTTAATATATCAATTTAAGCAATGCGAAACATCGCATATAGTAAATCTATAAACGCTTAAAAATAAGCGACAGGCAAATTGATTGCCTGACATAACGAACACAACAGAACAATGGAGTATGACAATGGCGAATTATTTTAACACATTGAATTTGCGTGAGCAGTTAGCTCAGTTAGGCAAGTGCCGCTTTATGAAACGTGAAGAATTTGCGGACGAAGCTGGCTACCTGAAAGGGAAAAAAATCGTCATCGTCGGTTGTGGTGCACAAGGTCTGAACCAAGGCCTGAACATGCGTGACTCTGGTTTAGATATCGCTTATGCATTACGCGCAGAAGCGATTAGTGAAAAACGTGCTTCATGGCGCAAAGCCACTGAAAATGGCTTTAAAGTGGGTACGTATGAAGAATTGATCCCAACGGCAGACTTAGTTGTTAACTTAACGCCAGACAAACAACACTCTACCGTTGTTCGTGCTGTTCAGCCTATGATGAAACAAGGTGCAGCACTGGGTTATTCACACGGTTTCAACATTGTTGAGGTTGGTGAAGAAATCCGTAAAGATATTACTGTTGTGATGGTTGCACCAAAATGCCCAGGTACGGAAGTTCGTGAAGAATACAAACGTGGTTTCGGGGTTCCAACTCTGATTGCTGTTCACCCAGAAAATGACCCGAAAGGCGAGGGGATGGCGATTGCTAAAGCATGGGCGGCTGCCACAGGTGGCCATCGTGCAGGTGTTCTGGAATCCTCATTTGTTGCGGAAGTTAAGTCTGACCTGATGGGTGAGCAAACCATTCTGTGTGGTATGTTGCAAGCAGGTGCATTACTGAGCTACGACAAAATGGTTGCAGACGGTGTTGAGCCAGGCTATGCCGGTAAATTGATTCAATTTGGTTGGGAGACTATCACAGAAGCGCTGAAACAAGGTGGTATCACGCTGATGATGGATCGTTTATCTAACCCTGCGAAAGTCCGCGCATATGCGTTGTCTGAGCAACTGAAAACCATCATGGCACCACTGTTCCAAAAACACATGGATGACATTATTTCAGGTGAGTTCTCATCAACAATGATGGCTGACTGGGCAAATGACGATAAAAACTTGCTGACATGGCGTGAAGAGACAGGCAAAACAGCATTCGAAAATTACCCTGAATATGCAGGCAAAATTGCAGAACAAGAATATTTTGACCATGGCGTTCTGTTAGTTGCGATGGTTAAAGCGGGTGTTGAGCTGGCGTTCGATACGATGTTAGAAGCGGGTATCTTAGAGGAATCAGCATACTACGAGTCTCTGCATGAACTGCCACTGATTGCGAACACCATTGCGCGTAAGCGTTTATATGAAATGAACGTGGTTATTTCAGACACGGCGGAATACGGTAACTACCTGTTCTCATTTGCAGCTGTGCCGATGCTGAAAGACTTCATGACCAAATTACAAGCGGGCGATTTAGCGAAGCCAGTTGCTGATAATGGCACAGACAACGCGCAGTTACGTGATATCAATGAAGCAATCCGTAATCATCCTATCGAGAAAATCGGTAAGACGTTACGTGGTTATATGACGGATATGAAGAAGATTTCAGTTGGAAGTTAATTTTTCGTCACTCTTCGCGTGATAGGTGCGTTGGCAGCGCTCGGTTACCCAAGTCACATACTTGTGGATAACCTTATTTTTCGTCGCTCTTCGCGTGATAGGTGCGTTGGCTACACTCGGTTACCCAAGTCACATACTCATGTATGCTCCTTGGGATAACCTCCTTTGCCGCCTTCCTCTAACACGAATAGCTTAGAAAAA
>NZ_JBBPXM010000026.1:0-14637 GCF_050446505.1 Providencia sp. SP181 | reverse complement strand
CGTCCATCACATCACTTCACATCGAGCTGCCAAGAGGAACCCGGCCGAATGAATTGATATTTTTTGAGTTTTTTACGGAGAATGGGGGCATATTCAATAAACCAACGATAAATGGTCGAGCGATGAACTGAAATACCGCGTTCAGCCAGCATATCACTGACGTTGGCATAGCTTAACGGTGTGGAGCCATACCAATGTCAGCACCAAAGGATGACTGTGGGAGCAAAATGTTTCCATTTAAACTCATTCGATGGCATGGCCTATTCCTAATAAGACATAATCAATACTGTGAGTGTTTCTCATCTAGATAATTTTTGCAACAAGCCCCCTTATCATGCGATATACCTGATAATATCTCCTGGTTGGCACTCTAATACCTTACAAATAGCATCAAGAGTGCTGAAACGGATAGCTTTTCCTTTTCCGCTATTTAATATAGATAGATTGGCTTCTGTAATTCCAATTCTTTCAGCTAATTCTTTAGATTTCATTTTTTTTTCTTTTAAGACAGTATCCAAAGTAATAATTATTGACATTTTTAAATCACCAACTCATTTTCTTCTTTCAACTCTTTCCCTTTTTCAAATATATAGCTCAAAGAAAAGACCCCTGCACCCAGTAGTAGCTGCTGTAAACTATATAATTCAGTACTTATTATGGATATATAATCAGAGTTCCATTCATCAAGTATAGAATCAAAGAAAGTACGAATATAAAGATTAGCAATATATCCAATAACAAGTATCAAACCTATACACTTTACATTTCTAATTCTGCTTTTCGTAAATACATTTCCATTACGCACACCTCTACAGAAAAGATACATTTGAAATAGGACAAGAATAATTACCAAATTGTCAACAATAAAATATAAACTATCTCCAGATGTCCACTCTATTATTTTCGCATCTTGAGGGAAAAATTGATTATTACTCCCTGACCAAAACAATAAATAAGCACAAACAACCGAAAGAGCAAACATTAGAAATAATAGTGTAGCCTCCAAGGTCAGACACAACCGAACTTGTATTTTATGTGAGTGAGAAAAATTCCTCATATTAATTTCCTATAGGCTTTAGCTTTTAAAAGCTAATAATTATTGATATTCGATAACTTGTCAAGATCAATTATCGAATATCAATGAATAAAAATACTAAGCAAAGACTCTATCTCATTGATATTATTGGAAAAACACTTTAAGTGAAAAACACCCAACGTTATTGGATTATTACTGGGCTTGTCAGTAAGTGACGATAGTGCTTACTCGTATATTGTGATCCCCTATCACTATGAAAGACTAAGCCTTTTTCAGGGGCTTGTTGCAAATAATCGCCAGGGCTGCTTTTTGCTCAACAGTGATGAATGTTTCACGCAAAAACAGTCTCTACATTGAACAATCGATTCATAAAGGCAGATCGCTCCCGCACCCGAAACTCAGGTTCGTCACGACGTAACCAGTCATCAAATTGGCCTTTATTCAGTTTTCGCAACGTTTCAAATCCTTGAAGTGTTGACCAAGCCCGCTTTGCCAATTTGAAGCCGCCCGTGGCGACAATCAGTTTTTTAATCGGGGCGTGATCCGATTCAATCCGATTGTTGAAGGTTTTGATTTGCCGTTGTTCCACGTCAGCGCGGAGTCTCCCTTCTTTAATTAAGCGAGCGATGGCGTAACCGTAAGCTGCATGCTTATCCGTGTTTAAGGTTTTTGGTTACCGCTCAGCAGTGTAAGGCTTTAATACCCGTTTGAGAAATACATAGGCGGCATGCTGGTTACGTTTGGGTGAAAAATAAACATCCAGTGTGTCTCCGTATTTATCAATTGCACGGTAAAGGTAAAACCATTTACCGTTCACTTTGACGTAGGTTTCATCGAGCTGCCAAGAGGAAACCGGCCGAATGAATTGATATTTTTTGAGTTTTTTACGGAGAATGGGGGCATATTCAATAAACCAACGATAAATGGTCGAGTGATGAACTGAAATACCGCGTTCAGCCAGCATATCACTGACGTTGGCATAGCTTAACGGTGTGGAGCCATACCAACGTCAGCACCAAAGGATGACTGTGGGAGCAAAATGTTTCCATTTAAACTCATTCGATGGCATGGCCTATTCCTAATAAGACATAATCAATACTGTGAGTGTTTCTCATCTAGATAATTATTGCAACAAGCCCCTATTTTTAGCCAAAAACTAAAATAATAGGCACACTGATCCTACTCTGCGGTTTGTCGCCACCGTTTTTTAGCCATTTTATCTCGTCTTTCTAATAATAAAGTGACTGCATGACTCCCTTTTTCCGTACTCATAAACCGCAGTCGGTTTCCGCACAAAATACATTGATACGGATCTGTGTTTAAAAAACCTTTGATAAGGACCGCAAAACCCGGTTTTTCAGGCACGTTAGGATGTATAATATCCAACGCATCATACACTTTGGGTAATAAGCGTCCACGTTTGCGATTGGCTAAAAAGCCGTAATCGAGGATCATCTTAAAATGTCGCGCTGGGGTATGACTGAAATAACGTCGTATCATTTCTTCTTGAGTTAAAGTCTGCCGTCGGTATTGTTGGCTGTAGTGGTCATAGTAATGATGAACCACAGAGGCACTGTTTCAAAGTCTAAATTTTCATCATGACCTCTGCAATGGTTAGGACAGAAAATCTAATTATAGCTGTCTTATTTTAGGGGAAGTGGACACTTCCGCACTGTTAAAAACCATTCGCCCACCGCACAACAGGCATTGGTAAGGATCCACATTCGTAAATTGCTTCATCAGCGAGGCAAAGCCAGGTTTCTGTGGTTTATCTTTTACCATCATACCCAGTGCATCATAGACTTTCGATAATAACGTCCCGCGTTTGCGGTTGGCCAGAAAACCATAATACCGGACCATTTTAAAATGGCGGGAGGGGATATGGCTGATATATCGCCACAGCATCTCTTCTTGAGTGAGCCGTTGAATACGGTGCCGCCCAGTTCGGTGATCAAAGTAATGATGGACTACGGCTCCGCCGGTGTAATGACGTAACTTTGAGGCAGCAATCGGTGGGCGCTTTAAGTAACGACCGAGATAATTGACGTTTTGTCGGGGAGTTCGAGTCTTTTTGGCAAAGTGAATTTTCCAGCGTCGCTGGAATTGTGCCTCAAGAAATTGGCCCCATTCGCGATAGTCACGGATGTGTGGATAGCCCGCAGCGAGTAAGTTGAATGAGGTGTAATTTCTCCGTAGTAGAGCAATGATAGCTTGACGCCAGTAACGCTCAACGATTTTCTTTTTGAAAAAGATGGGTCGCCAGATGCCGTGTTTGAGGCAAAGTCCCCCTCGAGTCACGGATAGGTGAATATGTGGATGGGAATTTAGTTGACGCCCGTAGGTATGCAGGGCGACAAACAGGCCGATTTCAATACCGAGTTTTTTGGCCCATTTGAGCAGGGTATTGGCGGCGCAGGCGAAAAGTTGGTTGAGAAACGGCCAATTATTGGCAAAAATCGCCCAGAGTTTATCGGGCATGGTGAAGGTAATGTGTTGCCATTCACAATCGGGGAGGATGTGTTGTTGCTCGGCAATCCATTGCTCTGTGGCCTTCATGCCACAGGCACTACATCCTTTACTTTTGCAGCTCTGGCAGAAATATTTTGTATGAGAGCAGGCAGGCGAAGCGCAACAATAACGGCGAATGCCCATAGCCCCTGTCCCGCAAGCGAGCATCCGTTCGATGACGAGTTTAGTCCACTCGGAAACGGCATGACCGTTTTTAATGAGAAATTGATCCCAGCCATCATCAATCTGGAAGAGAAGTTTTGCAGGTCGTGGTATGTGCATTGAGGGATTATAGCGAGTGAAGTTGTTTGAATAAAGCGCTACTGTGACAGAGTCTTAGCTCCCGCCATAGGCGGGCAACTGTTCGATGGCATGAATTTAACCTAAAGCGATAATCAATAGTGTGAGTGTTTCTCACTTAGGTATTTTTTGCAACAAGCCCGTTTAGATAGCTTGGCTAAGTAACATAAAAAACTCCGTAATCTCAGGATGATTACGGAGTTTTGCAAAACTGTAGGATCGTTCAACCCATTATTGAGTTCTTAATTGATCGGGATTACGCTGTATATGCATCATTTTTACACCTAATTTGAAATGGAAGTTCATTTATATACATGTTCTTGACGCATTGGATAATTTTGTTCGTAGCCATATGCTATTTCAATTAGCTTAGATTCTTGAAGCGGTAAACCGAAGATTTCAATACCAATAGGAATACCAATTGGTGCAGTCGTTGTTTTAGGACTAAACCCTGCAGGTACTACAATTGAAGGAAAACCAGTAACCGAACTCAGTACACCGTTACGATCAACTTGAATTTCACCTATTGGCACAACTAAACGCTTTTGATGCGGAAAGACAAGAGCATCAAGTTTTTGTTCAGTCATGAGTTTAGTTACATCTTTTTGTAATTTTTTTCGTGCAATTAAACGATTACGGTACTCATCAGAGCTTTTACTTAAAGTTATAGCCTTTTCTATATTAGCTTTGATTCCTTGATCAAACTCACCCGATTTGATCAAAGCTTTTAAGTTACCGATAGCTTTTTGCTTTGGATGAGCAACTAAATAAGTATTTAAATCATCTTCCAATTCATAGAGATGTACACTTGTATCTTTAACTAATGCATCGGCATTAATTGGAGTATTAATTTCAATAATTGTTGCACCTTCCGACTTCATTTGCGCGATTGCATTACGGACAACATTGTTTGTTGATTTATGTACTTCTTGTGTTCCAAAAAAGCTGTTAAGTACACCTATACGTTTGCCTTTTAAGCCATCTACTTTTAATGCTTTGGTATAATCGACATGGTAATTTTCAGCAAGTTTTGTTACGCCGTCACTCGTATCGTATGCGACAATGACATTTAAAACTTTAGCAGCATCTTCAACTGTGCGAGTAATAGGTCCTGCTGTGTCTTGTGTAAATGAATATGGAATAATGCCTGTTCGACTGACTAATCCAATAGTTGGACGTAAACCAACTACGCTATTTGCAGAAGCAGGTGAGCGGATAGAGTTAACGGTATCTGTACCAATTCCGATAAGACCGAAATTAGCAGCAACACCTGCCCCAGTACCACCACTAGATCCACCTGGAGTACGTGTAAGGTCGTAAGGATTTAAAGTTTGTCCAAGCATTGAACTTCGAGTTTCTCCCCAAACAGCAAACTCATGGAGATTTGTTTTTGCAATAACAATAGCTCCTGCATTTTTTAGTTTTTTTACAATAAATGCATCTTGTGTAGGAATATTGTTTCTTAAGCTAATTGAGCCTCCTGTAGTCAGTAAATTTGCTGTATTTATATTATCTTTCAAAAGCACTGGAATTCCTTGTAAAGGTTTGAGTTTTCCGGTCTCCTTAAACTCTTTATCGGCTGCTTCCGCTTCAGCAATAGCCGTAGGGCTAACAGTGATTACACTATTCAAATGTGGCCCCCGATGATTATTATTTTCTATAATATTCAAATAACCCTGCATCGATTCTTTAAATGTTATTTGCTTATTAATCACGGCGTTGTGTAAATCATTAATTGTTAATTCACTAATATCTATATTAGCATTAGCTATTGCACCAAATGAGATACTTAATGTTAATGCCGTAAGCTTAAATTGCACTAATTTCATGTTGTAACTCCTTTGTTCACGGGTAAGTCATTATACTTATGCAAATTGCATACCAATACTTAAATATTAAATAAGCAATTACTAAGTTTCTGTCGCATTAAGAAATGAAATTAGCTAATATCGCGCTTTTACTATATGAACATAAGCACGCCAACGGCGTGCTTATGTTCTGTAGACGAATCACTTTTTTCAATGAATACGGTATCCCGGCAGATTTTGTTCGCGCATTAATAATGAATCAGCTGGATTATAAGCCTGCCGTTAATGAATTAATGATAGAAAGTCTATGTGTAAATGAGTGTTATCGGGGAATGGGGATTGGGCAAACCCTTCTTTCGTACATTAAATATCTGGCTGTTCAGCAGGATAAAAACCTTACTCTTGATGTTATTGCAGAGAATAACGGTGCAATAAGACTTTATGAACGTACCGGGTTTTATGAAATAGGGCGAAAAAAATTCTTTTTTTCCGCCTCTTTGTTTGACTTTCGGCACGTAATAAGAATGCAGTTCAGTCCACACAGTCCTGATTCAGGATCCATGATGAGACAGTTCTGAGTGCCCCGGGCGAATATGCGTATCTCCCTGACAGCAGAAACAATCCCTGTTTCCAAAAAGGCCACTGAGAGGAAAGCTGATAATCAAACCATTCGCTGCGTAAAAGCCCGTGAGTTGCCCCCGGCAATTTCCTGATACAGCGGGGAGTGACTGCTGGTAGTGCTTTGGCCCAGACTGCGGCTGTTTCATCAGCGTCTACATTCCGGTCACCCTTGCCCATCAGAATTAATACCGGAGTATGTGTGCCGGAAATATCTTTCGTCGCATCAGCCAGGGAATTCCTGCGTTCGAAGTCCTGACGCGTACATTGGGAAGTGCAGGGAAGAACAGCTGCTTCTTCTGTAAACTGACGGTCAAAAACCACTGCTTCATTTTTTTAGCATCCTGAATATCATTCAGGTAGCGACCTTCGAATTTAATTCGTTGTCCTGTATAGTATATGCTCTGATCCCGCCAGTTTATCGCTGCACCTATCAGTACAGCAAATTCAGTTGTTGTCAGTTGGCTTGCCTGCGGTACAACCCAACCTGCCTGCGAAAAGCCGAGATAACCTCCGCGACTTTTTTTCAGCTCTGGCTGTTCTCTCAGTTTTTTTAACACCAAAGCCGCCTCTGACCAGACTTAGCCGGATTAAAACGCTAAGACACCATGACCCGATAACCGATCATGGAGAAAAGCAAAGACAAGATGATGTTGTCGCTTCACACCGTTTTGATTAGTACCACATAGGGGCATTAGGTGTTTTATTTGTATTTGTTAGCCCCCAAAAAGGGCAATACAAATAAAATGCTAACCATCAAGAACCAGCAGATGAATGACCAGGCTTAAGATAAGGGGTAAACATTCCTTGAAAACCAGAATAAAAACGAGGGGTAATGAAGACATTTCCTTTAATTTTTCTAGATTCTTCTATACCGACCATTTTAGGACACCCGTCCATAGAATTATATTCCTGAAAATTTTTGTAAGTCATATTACCACACCAAGCCTCACTTGCAGAAGTTACTATATATACACTTAAAAAATCCAGTCTAGGTTCTTTTTCATAGGGAAACCAATAGCTTCTTGTCACACTATATAGTGAGTACCCTTTCATATACGGGATGTAAGCATTTAATATTCGACCATTGAAATCGGCATTTTTAACACTAACAGAAAGGAAATCATGCTTATTAGTATAACTAACGCTGTAATCAGTTTTACCTGTAACCCTCCCCCTGCCATATTCCACTTCGTTTGCTTGGCTGAAATCCATAGCAATATATCCATATCCGCGCATTGATTTGGCTTCATTATAGTCCAGTGTTTTTTCCGTAACACCAGAACATGCGACTGTAAAACTCGACAGCAAAATAATAAATGATAATTTTAATAAAATTTTAAACATACAAGCTCCAACATTTTCCACTCCATTTACCATAACGCGTCATTACGCGTACCGCTGAAACGGCCTGTGCGCGATTTTCCCGCCTGAACCTCAAAACAGTACGTCTTACCACCTCAAAACGCCCCTGAATCGCATACAGAGATTTTCAGCGCAATGCATGACTATGCATCACACTGACTGTGATAGAGTTTCAGCATAAAAACTGAATCAGATCGCCAAAACCCTATGTCACGCAACCCAAAAACGGGCGGAAGACCGACTCCAAAACCTCGTAATATTCAGGAGCTAGTTAACACTCTGAGCGAAGGCGAACTCCTCGCCCTGAACGATTGCATCGTTGAACGTCTACGTTTTCTGCAAAGGCAACGCGCGCAGCAAGATATGACGCAATTCCGCGTTGGCGATGTGGTGCGTTTCACTACCAGCGAAGGACATGTCGTGACTGGCGTACTTATCCGTCTCAATAAAAAATCGGTGTCAGTCCATACTGAAAAAGACCGTCGCTGGACGGTATCACCGCACCTTCTGACGCTGGTCAGACGCCAGTCCGTTACCATTGACAGCTAAAGGGATACGCCTTTAAATCCAGTTCATTTGTTGAAACGGTGAACGGGTACGTAATTTATTGCGTGACAGTGAAGCGTTGGGCAAGCGCAGCGCGTCAGTCTTCCACAGAAGTTATGGCCTCAGTAATCATGTCCATTGTAAACCCCCGACTCTGAAGAAAACGCATCTGACGAGCTTTCTCTTTCGGCTCTGTAGGAAAACTCTCTCCGAATTTTTTTATCCGGCTTTCTGCCGCCATCCGAAACCAGTCTCTATCACAACCACTTATCACGCTTTCGGTAATCTCCCGAGCAATCCCCCTCTGTCGCAGTTCCAGACGGATACGGACCGGTCCGTATTGTTTCCGCAGAAATCGTGAAAGCATATTTTCGGCAATACGCTGGTCATTCAGATACCCGTATTCACGGAGGCGCTGGAGAACAACCTCCACATCCATCCCGTCATCCGTCATCGCGTGAAGCACCCTGCGCATCTCTCCGTTGCTGTAGTCCTTGCGGGCAAGCAGTGTCACAGCGTGCTCATAAAGCGCATCGGTTTTCATTTAGCCCCCCGTTTTTTTAGCAACCAGATTATCGATTTTTTCCTGCAATATTTTTATCTGATGATAATTATTGGCGGCGACGTTGTTGGCGTGCTCCAGTTCAATTTTGACGTAGGCCACGGACGAGAAGATCACCGCAACCGCAAAGAGAAAAACACCAATCAGCCACTTCCAGCTGTAACCCCGTAGCGTGTTATACTCCGCGACAATGTTGCTGCGGATAATCGATATCTCCTTATCGGGGTTTGAGGGCCAATTGAACGAAAACGTACGCTAAGGAGATAATTTATTATTTCTATTGTGATTTGTTTTACACTCGCATTCGACTTACGAATAAAATCCACTATTTAAGCCGCCACTTTCATGTAAGTGGTGGCTTAAAAAATTCCATCATTCAATTTATGTATTTTTCTCGAACTAATTCGATACATCTTTTACGAGAACTGCGGTTTCGCTCATGGGGTGCAAATGGAGAACTGACAGCATCTAAAAGGTTAACTGACATAGTGAGTAATTTTAGTTCATCACCTAAAACAGATTCCTTTTGTTGCTTGTTCGTTACTCTGTCAATTATACGGATAGTAATATCTTTAACAGCAATATGCTCAGGTGAACAGTCTTTCGTACATACCCCATAGGTGCCATTAAGGAAATGTTGCCATTCGGACTCCAACAAAGCACTGAATTCTGATTCATCTTTGTAAATATGATTACTCAAACCGCACAACTCTAACTCATTGATTTTATTTCTATATTTTTTGAAAAAGATATCCTTTAATGATGATGGGTTTTCATGTGCATCTTTTATCGGCACTGTTGCAAAGTTTGAATGACTCATTATGCTAAGCTAACCAACCCACTACGGAAGCTTACCTCATGAATGCATTTAAAGGTCGTCATTTCACTGGTATTATCATTCTTTGGGCGGTGCGTTGGTACTGCAAATACGGCATCAGTTATCGAGAACTTCAGGAAATGTTGGCTGAGCGCGGTGTAAATGTGGCTCACACGACAATCTATCGCTGGGTTCAACGCTATGCACCTGAAATAGAAAAGCGGCTTCGTTGGTATTGGTGTAATCCCTCTGACCTCAACAATTGGCATTTAGATGAAACCTATCTGAAAGTGAATGGTAAATGGGCGTACCTTTACCGAGCTGTCGATAGTCGAGGGCACACCATTGAATTTTATCTCTCACCGCGTCGTAATACCAAAGCAGCTTATCGATTTTTAAGAAAAATATTCAATCGAGCTAAAAAATGGCAAATCCCCCGCGTTATCAATACAGATAAAACTGCACCGTATGGTCGAGCACTTAACCTTCTAAAAGAAGAAGGGAAATGCCCTGCACATGTAGAGCATCGACAAATCAAATTTCACAATAATGTGATTGAGTGTGATCACGGAAAATTAAAGCGCGTGATTAATCCGACCTTAGGATTTAAATCCATCAAAACGGCACATGCGACGATTAAAGGAATTGAAGTGATGCGAGCATTGAGGAAAGGTCAGGCTGAGCATTTTTATTACGGGCAACCATTAGGAGAAGTGCGTCTAGTGAACAGGGCTTTTGGTCTGTAATATAACTGAGCGTCAAAAACTCAGCCCCACCATTTTATTTGCAACAGTGCCTTAATTTTTTTCGTCAACAGTCCCACAAAATTTTGGCGGCTTGCCGCTTACAACCCCGTTTTGAAGCTTTATCCTGACATCAATTTGATGCATACATCAAACTAAAGATGCAAATTAAATCAATGGTTTGTCTCTTTATTCGTCCGTTTCCGTACGATTGGCTCTCAAACCCTGTATCTAATAACTCACTGTCACTACTAAATCTGCACCATGTTCCGTTCAATAAACATTAACGCTGTTATAAAATTTAAGCAAAAAATCATTAAATTTCTCACTTTCATCCAGAAATGGAGTATGCCCGCTATTTTCAAAAATAAACTGTTTCCCCCCCCATAAATTTTGTATTTTAATCGTGTCAATAAATTGGGTGTTGATAAACGGATCCCGTTCTCCATTCAATATCGCAATGGGGGTTTTAATTTTAGAAACTAATTCAGATTGGTCTGCACCTGTACCAGCGATGAATTTGTTGAACATAATCTCTCTGGCAAGCCCATCTGTCCGTTTTACATCTGCGAAGAATTCAGTTGCAAAATTTTCCCCACTGATACTGGTAGCTAACTGGAATAACTGTTCGTCAGTCAGGTCTGCTTTCCCTGCCAATCCAACACTATCTGTTGCATGAAAACCTTCAGTAATATTTTTTGAAGATACAGGAGGTGTCCCTGTTATAACAATTCCGGCGACATCGGAGTAACGAAGTAGTATCTCAAGGCCAATATGCCCGCCTAAAGACCAACCGACGATAACAATCGTATTCAGGCTTAATAGCTCAAACACTTCTGATAAGACATCAGCATATCCTTCCATGCAATAAGTAACTGTCGGGTCGATAGCGTTTAAGGAGCGGCCATGTCCGGGTAAATCAGGAGCAATAATTCGGACTCCACTAAACAAAGGGCTATTAATCTGCTGATAAAAAACTTCCGATGAACATGAGTTGCCGTGAATTAAAACTAAAGTTGGTTTTTCACTCTGCACTTCGTTGTCATAATAGCTTACGGCTCCATGTCTGGTTTCAATATTTTTATATACCATCTTTTACTCCATAATAATCTAGTGGAAGTGAGAAGGATTTTATCGAGACTACATATTTTAGGTGTCTGCGGTAAGTAAATAATTATTCTTATCTTGTCTCTCTGAAACGTTACAAATTTTCCAGCCACAGGACTCAAACAAATCGCAGATACCGGCAACATTCCCGGTAATGCGGACCTTCAGCGGAGCAAGCAACTTTCGCGGAGACCTCCCCGGCAGGTTCACCGTGAATATCGTAGCGGGGTTTCCCTTCCTTCAGGCAGCGCTGGTACTCAATACTGCTGGTCACCACCCGGACAGCCTGTATCCATTCCTAACCATCAAGCGGGCCCCTACCTGATCCCGGATTATTGCGCGACCGGCTTCAGTTGCAGTCGGGAAACCTTTTGCGCGCAGAGAGTCCAGCAACTTACTCTTCCCTGAACCCAGACCGCCTATAATAATTCTTTTGTTTTCAGAAAACATAAAAATGATCGTGTTTACTGCAAATATAGCATGTAGAGAGTAAGAGCCTATCTCAATAGGGATTCATTATTGCATTAGAAAAGAACCATTTCTGTAACCAACGCCTTGCGCCGCCTGACCTTCAGTCATTGAAATGGTGGTAACAGGTAATGATAACACTGCCTATTGAGATAGGCTCTAAGTTATTTCATCATAGCCTGACGAGGATGTTAATGATTTTAATCATTAATAACATGACGTTAGCTGATTAGAGTGGTTTTTTACACGATTGACCTTCAAACCCCGTCATGCGATTCGTGATTGTTGTTTAGCGAGTCTTTGTATGCGTTTTAACGTATCGGCAACATCCGATTCCGTGACAGTCCCGTTAGGCTGACCGTCTTTATCATAGCGTACTGCACCAGGCATAATCGTGGTGCGATATTTCACACTGTGGCTAATGGCCGCCAAGCTGCGTTTCAATTTTTTGTATGAAATCGGCAATTCACGCACTTTTTTATCTGCAAACAAGGCTTCACGTATGCCAACCGCCATCGGTCGCAGTTGTCCATTGGGAAAAAGGTGCGGCCAATATTCTGATAGGTTTGCGATAGCCACCTCTAAAGGGAGATGTTGTTTTGGTGGCGTCGGTAGGGTAACTTTTTTCTCTAAAGGAGTGACAACCGTGTCCTTTTTTTTCTCAGGTTTCGGGGTCGCCTTTTTAGGGCATGCGGTTGGCGCTGTTTTGGCGGATTTATGAGGTTTACGCGGTGTATTGACTACCACCTGTTTACGGCGACGCTGAATAACCGGTTCGGTACTTTCCGACTCTTTTTCTATCGCCGGACGTGTTAACGTCAGTGTTTTGCGTTCCATTCCAACCTCACACCAAAATCGCGTTTATCATCAATACATTAATAGCAGATTATCACGATATTTCACTGAAATCACCCGCCCAAAGGGCAGTAGACGGCAAAAAAAATGACAGAGGGACAATGAAGGTTAAGGCCGTCGAGACCCGCGTGAGCGGTTACGTGCTGTTTAATGCCCCAATCCGCCCTCTGTCCTGGTTGAGCCGACTGAAATTAATACCGTGATTTTGTTTATTTGGCCCTTTGAAAAACGCAGTGAGACGGGCGAGAGGCGCAGCCTCGATGAACGGCTGTAGCTGCGCGTTAAGGTGGCCGTAGGCCAGCTTTACGGGGGCAATGGCACAATGTTAACACCGTAATCTGAGCGACAGCCATTTATGGCTTGTAAGCGAAGGCTTTATTGGTTTATCTTTTTAGAGTGTGCGGCTTGAAAAAGCAGAGCCGCAACTCCTTTTATTAAAAAGGACGTTTAGTTCGGAACCTAAAAACGAATTTAACCTTAAAACCTCAAACTGATTCGAAGTTAATTGCAGAGAATAAACCCATTCGAAGTTAATGGGGTAAATATCCGGGCTTGTTGCAAATAATCGCCAGGGCTACTTTTTGCTCAACAGTGATGAATGTTTCACGCAAAAACAGTCTCTACATTGAACAATCGATTCATAAAGGCAGATCGCTCCCGCACCCGAAACTCAGGTTCGTCACGACGTAACCAGTCATCAAATTGGCCTTTATTCAGTTTTCGCAACGTTTCAAATCCTTGGATCGCTGACCAAGCCTGCTTTGCCAATTTGAAGCCGCCCGTGGCGACAATCAGTTTTTTAATCGGGGCGTGATCCGATTCAATCCGATTGTTGAGGGTTTTGATTTGCCGTTGTTCCACGTCAGCGCGGAGTTTCCCTTCTTTAATTAAGCGAGCGATGGCGTAACCGTAAGCTGCATGCTTATCCGTGTTTAAGGTTTTTGGCTGCCGCTCAGCAGTGTAAGGCTTTAATACCCGTTTGAGAAATACATAGGCGGCATGCTGGTTACGTTTGGGTGAAAAATAAACATCCAGTGTGTCTCCGTATTTATCAATTGCACGGTAAAGGTAAAACCATTTACCGTTCACTTTGACGTAGGTTTCATCGAGCTGCCAAGAGGAACCCGGCCGAATGAATTGATATTTTTTGAGTTTTTTACGGAGAATGGGGGCATATTCAATAAACCAACGATAAATGGTCGAGCGATGAACTGAAATACCGCGTTCAGCCAGCATATCACTGACGTTGGCATAGCTTAACGGTGTGGAGCCATACCAACGTCAGCACCAAAGGATGATTGTGGGAGCAAAATGTTTCCATTTAAACTCATTCGATGGCATGGCCTATTCCTAATAAGACATAATCAATACTGTGAGTGTTTCTCATCTAGATAATTTTTGCAACAAGCCCCATCAACGCCCTCAAAACGATTTTAAGACACGATGACCCTATCAAGTCCCCCAAAATCCACGCTGAAGGTTTATAACGTTTCTGTGCTGTTCTAGTTCGTTTTTAACATCATGAACAGTTGCCCGCCTATGGCGGGAGCTAAGACTCTGTCACAATAGCGTTTTATTCAAACAACTTCACTCGCTATAATCTCTCAATGCACATACCACGACCTGCAAAACTTCTCTTCCAGATTGATGATGGCTGGGATCAATTTCTCATTAAAAACGGTCATGCCGTTTCCGAGTGGACTAAACTCATCATCGAACGGATGCTCGCTTGCGGGACAGGGGCTATGGGCATGCGCCGTTATTGTTGCGCTTCGCCTGCCTGCTCTCATACAAAATATTTCTGCCAAAGCGGCAAAAGTAAAGGGTGTAGTGCCTGTGGCATGAAGGCCACAGAACAATGGATTGCCGAGCAACAGCACATCCTCCCCGATTGTGAATGGCAA
>NZ_JBBPXM010000025.1:0-24302 GCF_050446505.1 Providencia sp. SP181 | reverse complement strand
TGTTGGCTTCACTCGGCTACTTGGGTCACATACTTATGTATGCTCCCCAAGCTATCCTTATTTGCCGCCTAGCCACAACTCGAACTATTTAGAGAATTAAATCTTTATCTGACCTTCGTCATTTTTTAATCACTGAGTTGTTGGCTTCACTCTTTTGCTGCCTAGCCACAACACAAACTATTTAGAAAATTATGTGTTTAGTAAAACAATAACTTAACTCGTATAAACTCGATAGCGTAATGATGCAAGAGCGAGAACTACACTTGAAATAGTGAGCACTAAACCTAAGTGTTGGCTCCAACCTGCAACCACCAGCCCGATAGCGAGTCCAATATAATAAAGTAATCCTAAAATTGCGCCTGCAGTGCCTTTTCGGTCGCTATAACGGTTTAAGGCGTGAGCAAGAATGTTCGGGATTGCAATACCATAGCCAATCACGACGCCAATAACAGGTAAAACAAACCAAACAGAGTCCATAAGAGCAAAAACTGCACAGCTGCTGACCAACGAAATGACACTTGATAGCTTAACAAGTTGCTCAGATGTGTGTTTTTTAGCCAATAAATGACGGTTAATCATCGATCCTAAACCCACACCAAGCGCCAATAAAATTCCCGTGAGGCCAAACTGTTGTTGAGTGAGCATTAATTGTTCAAAACTGAAAGGAGCCAGCTGATAATAGCTAAATAAATTAATGTTGAAAAATGCTATCAAGATCACATTTCTAATAATCTCTTTATCCGTGATCATCCGTAAAAATGTCTCAACAAATGGGACTTTGATCACATTTTCTGGGCGTGTTTCAGGTAATCGATATATTGACCACAGTAAAAGTACGACAGCTAAAATAGCTAAACCAATAAAAACACCACGATAACCTCCCAAACTAACGAGGCCCGCACCCGATAACATACCTAATGCAGGGCTAATGGCTAATGCGACGCCCATGACTGAAAAAACTCTAGCTAATTCATGACCTTGATAACTATCACGCATTGCAGTTTGTGTACCAATTGAACCCACAGCGGCACCAAAGGCGGCTAACATCCGTAGCAGTAGCAATAAGTAAAATTGACTAATGAGTAAGGCACCAATTGAGGCAATCCCATAAACCAGTAAACCCGCTAAAATCGTTGGACGGCGGCCAACTGTGTCACAGGTTCTACCCCAAAATACAACGCCCAATGCAAAAGCAAAGAAATAGAGAGAAAGCGTCTGTGAAGCTTGTTCTGCATTGACAGAAAAAGCGCTCGCAATGTCCGTCAGTGCAGGGCTGTAGATGGTTTCTACAATTTGTGGGAACATCATTAAGGCCACAGCCAGCCATAATGAAAGAGAGTGTTTCATATTCATTTTCCTACCCTGTGTAATAAAAAATAACGGTCTAAACCTTTAATGGTGGGCAGTTTAGTGGTAATTTTGATGTCTTATTACAATAATAAAGACTATAAATATCAAAAAAAGGACATTTATGGCATGGTTAAATCAAACGGATGAGTTTCAAACACATTGGTATCCGGCCCCTGTTTTAGGAATTGCTGCGCAGATGGGGCAGCACGATTCTGGCACGCATACCCATGAAATGGGGCAGCTTTTGTTTACTCAGCAAGGGTGCATTCGTATATCCCTCGAAAAGCGCCTCTCTTTGCTTCCTCCTGGTAGGGTTGCGTGGATCCCACCATATGTTCGCCATCGCGCACAAATGCGTGCATCAGTGGGGTACCGGTCAATTTATCTCAGTGAAGAATATGCCCAAAAAGTCGGAAACGAAGTGGTCATTTTGAGTATTTCGCCGCTGTTAAGGGAGTTATTAGAGCGTATTGCTATCTCTCCTTTTGACAGTGATTGGCAAACGGGAAGGTTAGCCAATTTATTACCTGTTTTTATTGATGAGCTACAAGCTGCGACAACTGAACCCACTTTGCTTTCTTTACCGCAAGATAGGCGCTTGAAACACCTGGATATCGAGCAATTACCCCCGAATTTGAGCCAACTTGCTCAAATTGTTGGTGCGAGTGAAAAGACAATAACGCGTGTTTTTTTGAAAGAAACAGGCATGACATATCAGTCATGGCGCCAACAATGGCGGTTTATTAAAGCGATTGAATTATTAGCACAAGAAAAGCCATATCACTTTATTACTCAAGAACTTGGACTTACCAGTGACAGCGCGTTTATTAGTTTTTTTCGTAAAATGAGCGGAATGACACCAAGAGAGTATCAACAGTAGGAAATGTTGTGGTTATATAAACAAAAAAGACCTTGAAAAATCAAGGTCTTGCTTTACGTAGGGATTGGAATTTATCGAAATATTATTTTTTTGCTAATTCAGAGTTGAATTCACGTTTGTCATAGCCGGTATACAGCTGGCGAGGACGTGCAATCTTCAGGCCGTCATCATGCATTTCGTTCCAGTGTGCAATCCAACCAATAGTACGCGCAATGGCGAAGATCACAGTAAACATGGAAGATGGAATACCCATTGCTTTCAAGATGATACCTGAATAGAAGTCAACGTTCGGGTACAGTTTCTTCTCAATGAAGTACGGGTCGTTCAGTGCAATACGCTCCAGTTCCATTGCGACTTCCAGTAAGCTGTCGTTCAAGCCCAGTACATTTAGAACTTCATGGCAAGTTTCACGCATTACAGTGGCACGTGGGTCGTGGTTTTTGTAGACGCGGTGACCAAAGCCCATCAGTCGGAAAGAGTCATTTTTGTCTTTCGCACGTTCGATAAACGCAGGAATGTGCTCAACAGTCTGAATTTCTTCCAGCATGCGTAAGCAAGCTTCGTTAGCACCACCGTGTGCAGGCCCCCATAGAGACGCGATACCCGCTGCGATACAAGCAAATGGGTTTGCACCCGATGAACCCGCAGTACGTACGGTTGACGTTGATGCATTTTGTTCGTGGTCAGCGTGCAGAATTAAAATGCGATCCATTGCACGTTCAAGAACTGGATTTACCGTATATTCTTCACATGGCGTAGAGAACATCATGTGCAAGAAGTTACCCGCGTATGACAGATCATTACGTGGATAAACAAAAGGTTGGCCAATTGAATATTTATAACACATTGCTGCAACAGTTGGCATTTTGGACAGTAAACGATAAGCCGTAATTTCACGGTGACGAGGGTTATTAACATCTAACGCATCGTGATAGAACGCCGCCAGAGCACCTGTTACACCACATAATACAGCCATTGGATGTGAGTCACGGCGGAAACCATTAAGCATGCGTGTAATTTGCTCATGGATCATGGTATGGCGAGTCACCGTATTTTTAAATACGTCGTATTGTTCTTGAGTCGGTGCTTCACCGTACAGCAGGATATAACAGACTTCGAGATAAGAGGCTTCAGTTGCGAGTTGGTCGATAGGGAAACCACGGTGCAGTAGAATACCTTTATCACCATCAATATAGGTGATTTTTGATTCACAGGATGCAGTAGAAGTAAAACCAGGGTCGTAGGTAAAGAACCCTTTTGAACCTAAAGTTCGGACATCGATAACGTCTTGACCAATCGTAGGGCTTAAAATATCGAGTTCAATGTCACCCGCACTACCAGTCATTAGCTTAGCTTTGTTATCAGCCATTTACGGTCTCCTTAGCGCTTGATAATCGACACCCAACAACCCAGAAACCCAGCGTTATACTGTGTCTTCGTGCATTGTTCTACCGGTATGCTTTGGAAATCAGCTCGCTATCACATAAAACCTGAAATCTGACGACCGACGACAATGTAATTAGGTTGTTTATGAGTGTGTAGATGTTATGTTCTTTTTGTTGTTTTCCCTACAATATCATTATTTGTGGTAAGAGGAACAACTTTCATAACTTTTGTTATTAATACCCATCATAGTTCAAATTGTGGAGTATCTAACATTGCAACATTTACGTTTTTATTTTTACGGTGAAGTGTCAACCACACCGTTAAGATAATTCTGCTAGACCTATATGTAAGATAAATGTTGAATCATTGTCAAATAACATAAGCACATTTATACAAAATGTTTAAATCGTGATCCTTCTCACTGTTCGGGCTAAATGTCTCCAAACATTTTGTGTGGGAATTGTAATGGCATTGTGAAGACTTTATACTAGCGGCAGGTCTCCGGATTACCCTGTAGTAGGAGTTCCCAGCGTGATCAGCATGCAACTTTATTTAAACATGATGGATTAGAGTTTGTGTTAAGTTGCATTTTGTACCCCTGTCGCTGTCTGATTTCCACCCCAGGTCCGGAGGATGGAAAATAATAAAGAGCTGTGTGGGCAAAATTGTGAAAAAACAAAGACCTGTCAACCTTGATTTGCAGACGATTCACTTCCCGATCACTGCAATATCTTCGATCTTGCACCGTGTCTCTGGCGTCATTACTCTCATCGCAGTTGGTATTCTGCTTTGGTTGTTAGGGACATCTCTCTCCTCTCCAGAAGGTTTTCAATACGCGTCTGAAATAATGACTGGCTTTTTTGCTAAGTTCATTCTTTGGGGCATCCTGACTGCATTGGCTTACCATATTTGTGGTGGTATCCGTCATATGTTAATGGATTTCGGCTGTGTTGATGAAACCCTTGCTGCTGGTAACTCATCTGCAAAAATTACATTTGTTATTACCGTAATTCTGGCAATTCTGGCGGGGATCTTAGTATGGTAAGTAATGCATCAGCTTTAGGCCGTACTGGTATCCAGGACTGGCTGTTAATCCGTGGCTCTGCGATTATCATTGCACTCTACGTACTCTACATTGTTGGTTTTGTTGCGATTAATGACATTACCTATGAAGTCTGGCGCGGTTTCTTTGCCTCCTCTGTGACGAAAGTATTCACTATCCTCACTTTGTTCTCGATTCTTGTGCATGCATGGATTGGCATGTGGCAAGTGCTGACTGACTATGTTAAGCCGCTGGCAATTCGCTTAGTGCTGCAACTGGCTATCATTGTAGGTCTGTTGGCTTATTTAATTTACGGAACAATTGTTGTGTGGGGTGCATAAAATGAATCTGCCAATCAGAGAGTTTGACGCTATCGTTATCGGTGCTGGCGGTGCAGGTATGCGCGCAGCACTTCAAATTTCACAGATGGGCCTATCTTGTGCACTTCTGTCAAAAGTCTTTCCAACCCGTTCTCACACTGTATCCGCGCAAGGTGGTATCACGGTTGCATTAGGTAACACGCACCCTGATAACTGGGAATGGCACATGTACGATACCGTAAAAGGTTCTGACTACATCGGTGACCAAGACGCTATCGAATATATGTGTAAGACAGGCCCAGAAGCTATCCTCGAATTAGAACATATGGGGTTACCTTTCTCGCGCCTTGATGATGGAAGCATTTATCAACGTCCATTTGGTGGCCAATCTAAAAACTTTGGTGGCGAGCAAGCCGCGCGTACTGCAGCCGCAGCTGACCGTACAGGGCACGCACTATTACATACGCTGTATCAGCAGAACTTAAAAAACCACACCACCATTTTTTCTGAGTGGTATGCCCTTGATTTAGTTAAAAACCAAGATGGCGATATTGTAGGTTGTACTGCAATTTGTATGGAAACAGGCGAACTCGTTTACTTCAAAGCGAAAGCCACCATCCTGGCAACAGGTGGTGCAGGCCGTATTTACCAATCAACCACCAATGCCCATATCAATACAGGTGATGGTGTGGGGATGGCTGCGCGTGCTGGTGTGCCACTACAAGATATGGAAATGTGGCAATTCCACCCAACGGGTATTGCAGGGGCTGGGGTTCTGGTCACTGAAGGTTGCCGTGGTGAAGGTGGTTACTTGCTGAATAAAGACGGTGAGCGCTTCATGGAGCGTTACGCACCAAACGCGAAAGACCTCGCAGGTCGTGATGTTGTTGCACGTTCAATCATGATTGAAATTCGTGAAGGCCGTGGTTGTGATGGTCCTTGGGGGCCACATGCTAAGCTGAAATTGGACCACTTAGGGAAAGAGGTTCTGGAATCACGTTTACCGGGTATCCTTGAGTTATCACGTACCTTTGCGCACGTTGACCCAATAAAAGAGCCAATCCCAGTTATTCCAACATGCCACTACATGATGGGCGGTATTCCAACGAAAGTTACTGGCCAAGCGATTCGCTATAATGAAAAAGGCGAAGATGAAGTTATTCCAGGTCTGTTTGCTGTTGGTGAAATTGCTTGTGTATCAGTACACGGCGCTAACCGCTTAGGCGGTAACTCACTGCTTGACTTAGTGGTATTCGGTCGCTCTGCGGGTCTGCACCTGAAAGAATCCATCATGGAACAAGGTTCAATGCGTGATGCTTCTGAGTCTGACATCGATGCAGCAATGACTCGCTTTAATCGTTGGGAAGGTGCACGCACAGGCGAAGATCCAACCGAAATCCGTAAAGCACTGCAAACCTGTATGCAGCATAACTTCTCAGTATTCCGTGAAGGTGATGCAATGGCGAAAGGTTTAGAAGAACTAAAAGTGATTCGCGAACGCCTGCAAAATGCACGCCTTGATGATACGTCAACGGAGTTTAATACGCAGCGTATCGAATGTTTAGAATTGGATAACCTGATGGAAACCGCTTATGCAACTGCACAAGCAGCAAACTTCCGTACAGAAAGTCGTGGGGCGCATAGCCGCTTTGACTATCCAGAGCGTGATGATGCGAATTGGTTATGTCACTCATTGTATTTACCGCAATCTGAAACGATGACGCGTCGTGAAGTCAACATGCAACCAAAATTGCGTGAAGCCTTCCCACCGAAAATTCGTACCTACTAATGCGTGGTGTTAATCCAGTTGCGGAGAAATAAACTATGAAATTACAATTTTCGATTTATCGCTACAATCCTGATGTGGACAACGCACCACGTATGCAAGATTACACGCTAGAAGTGCCAGAAGGGCGTGACATGATGTTGCTGGATGCGTTAATCCAAATCAAAGAGCAAGACCCAACATTATCCTTCCGCCGTTCTTGCCGTGAAGGGGTATGTGGTTCTGATGGTCTGAACATGAACGGTAAAAACGGCTTGGCTTGTATCACGCCATTGTCTGCTTTAATTCGTGGTGGGAAGAAAATTGTCATTCGTCCGTTGCCAGGTCTGCCTGTTGTGCGTGACCTGATCATCGACATGACTCAGTTCTACACTCAATACGAAAAAATCCGTCCATATCTGATTAACGATAACAAAAATCCGCCAGCGCGTGAGAATTTACAAACTCCTGCACAACGTGAAAAACTCGATGGTTTATACGAGTGCATCTTGTGTGCATGTTGTTCGACTTCTTGCCCATCTTTCTGGTGGAATCCGGACAAATTTATTGGTCCAGCAGGCCTGTTAGCGGCGTATCGTTTCTTGATTGATAGCCGTGATACTGAAACCGATTCTCGATTAGATGATCTGAACGACGCTTTCAGTGTTTTCCGCTGTCATAGCATCATGAATTGTGTCAATGTATGCCCTAAAGGACTAAATCCAACAAAAGCTATTGGTCATATTAAATCTATGTTGCTAAAGCATAGCGCTTAATAGCTAAATTTAACCCGCAGTGCCTTGGTACTGCGGGCTAAAGTGAAAATAGCACGAAATAAAAACATAAGTTAAAAATAAAGCGTAAAGTAAATTCAAGATTTTGATTTAAATAGCGCTTAAGGTCACAAAAGCGCGAAAACCAAATATCCTTAAAGGTCATCAGAAAGTAACATTGTCATCAATAAAACGTAGCATTAAATAAAAACGTTGTAACAACAAAAGCGCAAAAAAGTGAACGTAACAAAAGCAACAGTAAAAAGTAAAAAAAATAGCCAACTGCAAAAGATGAAGAAGACGAAAGCGTAATCTTAGGGGCCTTTAAAAACCGTAGCCAGTTTTTAAAGGTTCCTTAAAAGGGAAACCCTTACTGATAAAGGGCCTCCCAAAGAGAGAACATGCATAAAGCACGTCCAAGAGAACCTTTATCGAGGTCGCTTAAATGCGACGATTAGTTAACCACGGCGAAAACTAAAGCTTATAAAGCTTAAGGGATCACAATGCAGAACGGCGTAATGAAGGACTGGCTGGATTCAAGCTTTCTGGCAGGCGCGAACCAGACATATATAGAACAGCTCTATGAAGATTATCTGACTGACCCTAACTCTGTCGATGCCGAGTGGAAAGCCATTTTTGAGCAACTACCTGGTGCAGCCCTCGGCACTAGCGGTGAGCAATTCCACTCCCAAGCGCGCGATTACTTCCGTCGCTTAGCAAAAGACTCTACACGTTATCACACCTCTGTTAGCGATCCAGCTATCGACGCAAAACAAGTTAAAGTTTTGCAGTTAATTAATGCATTCCGCTTTCGCGGACACCAAAATGCTAACCTTGACCCGTTAGGGCTTTGGAAACGTGAATCTGTTCCAGATTTGGACCCAGCGTTTCATAACTTAACGAAAGAAGATTTCAACGAAACCTTCAACGTCGGTTCTTTTGCTATCGGCAAAGAAACCATGAAACTCAGCGAGCTATATGACAACCTGAAACGCATTTACTGCGGTTCAATCGGTGCGGAATATATGCACATCACGAATACAGAAGAAAAACGTTGGATTCAACAACGCCTTGAGTCTGTTGATGTGTCTAAAATTTTCTCTGCGGATGAGAAAAAACGTTTCCTGTCTGAGTTAACTGCGGCTGAAGGTCTTGAGCGTTACATCGGGGCTAAATTCCCAGGTGCAAAACGTTTCTCATTGGAAGGTGGTGATTCACTGATCCCAATGCTGAAAGACTTAATCCACCATGCTGGCAAACAAGATACTCGCGAAGTTGTTCTTGGTATGGCGCACCGTGGTCGTTTAAACGTACTGGTTAATATCTTAGGTAAAAAACCAGGCGAATTATTTGATGAATTCGCAGGTAAACATAAAGATCATTCAAGTGCGGGCGACGTTAAATATCACCAAGGCTTCTCTTCTGACTTCGAAACCGCAGGTTCACGTGTTCACTTAGCGCTGGCATTTAACCCATCGCACCTTGAAATCGTTAGCCCAGTGGTCATCGGTTCTGTACGCGCTCGTCGTGACCGTTTAGATGAAGGTCGCAGCAACATGGTTCTGCCAATCACCATTCACGGTGACTCCGCAGTGACTGGCCAAGGTGTTGTGCAAGAAACCCTGAACATGTCTCAAGCACGTGGTTATGAAGTGGGCGGTACCATGCGTATCGTCATTAACAACCAAATTGGTTTCACCACTTCTAACCCTAAAGATACTCGTTCAACTGAATACTGTACTGACATTGTGAAGATGGTTCAGGCGCCAATTTTCCACGTGAATGCAGATGACCCAGAGGCGGTTTCATTTGTCACACGTTTAGCGCTGGATTTCCGTAATACCTTTAAACGCGATGTGATGATCGATTTAGTCTGTTATCGCCGTCATGGTCATAACGAAGCCGATGAGCCAAGTGCAACTCAGCCTGTGATGTACCAAAAAATCAAACAGCACCCAACGCCACGTAAAATCTACGCAGACCGCTTAATTGCAGAAAACGTATTGAGTGCAAATGATGTGACGGAAATGGTTAACCTGTACCGCGATGCGTTAGATGCGGGTAACTGCGTGGTTGAAGAGTACCGTGAAATGGGGCTGAACTCATACACATGGGCACCATATCTGAACCACGAATGGGATGCATCCTACAAATCAACAGTTGATATCAAACGTTTAACGGATCTGGCTGTTAAAGTCAGCACTATCCCTGAAGGCGTTGTCGCGCAATCTCGTGTTGAGAAAATCTATGCGGATCGCGCAGAAATGGCGAAAGGCGAGAAATTACTCGACTGGGGTGCTGCCGAGACTTTAGCGTATGCAACGTTAGTTGATGAAGGCATTCCAGTGCGTTTATCGGGTGAAGATGCCGGCCGCGGAACCTTCTTCCATCGTCATGCGGTTATTCACAACCAAACTAACGGTTCTGTCTACGTTCCACTGCAAAACATTCATAACGGCCAAGGCGTATTTAACGTTTGGGATTCTGTTCTGACTGAAAATGCGGTATTGGCATTCGAATACGGCTATGCAACCACTGAACCTCGTGCTTTAACCATTTGGGAAGCACAATTTGGTGACTTCGCGAACTGTGCGCAAGTGGTTATCGACCAATTTATTAGCTCTGGTGAGCAAAAATGGGGTCGTATGTGTGGTCTGGTGATGTTACTGCCTCATGGTTATGAAGGTCAGGGCCCAGAGCACTCATCTGCACGTTTAGAACGTTACCTACAACTGTGTGCTGACCAAAACATGCAAGTGTGTGTGCCGTCAACACCTGCTCAGGTTTATCACATGTTACGCCGCCAAGCCTTACGTGGCATGCGTCGTCCTCTGATTGTGATGTCACCAAAATCCCTGCTACGTCATCCATTAGCGGTGTCTAGCATGGAAGAACTGGCAAATGGTACATTTGAACCTGTTATCGGTGAAATCGATGAAATCAATCCGAAAAATGTGAAACGCGTCGTTATGTGTTCAGGGAAAGTCTATTACGATCTGTTAGAACAACGTCGTAAAAATGAACAAACTGACGTGGCTATCGTTCGTATTGAGCAGCTGTATCCGTTCCCACACGATGATATCCAAAAAGCGTTGTCGCAATTTAGCCATGTGAAAGACTTTGTATGGTGCCAAGAAGAGCCATTAAACCAAGGTGCTTGGTATTGCAGTCAACATAATTTCCGTGAAGCTATCCCTGCAGGGGCAACTTTACGTTATGCAGGTCGAGCTGCTTCTTCATCTCCAGCAGTTGGCTATACGTCCGTACACCAAGAGCAACAAAAAGCTCTGGTAAATGACGCTTTGAACATTGAATAATTAAAGGATAGAAAATGAGTAGCGTAGAAATTCTTGTTCCCGATCTTCCTGAGTCCGTTGCCGATGCTACGGTTGCCACATGGCATAAAAAACCAGGTGACAGTGTTCAGCGTGATGAAGTCCTGGTTGAGATCGAAACAGATAAAGTGGTACTGGAAGTGCCTGCGAGCGAAGCTGGCGTATTAGAAGCTATTGTAGAAGACGAAGGCGCAACGGTATTATCTAAACAACTGTTAGGTCGTATTCGTTTGGGTGACAGCACTGGCATCCCAGCAGAAGTGAAAGAATCACAAGAAGCAACACCAGCACAACGTCAAACTGCAAGTCTGGAAACCGAAAGCAACGATGCGCTGAGCCCAGCAATTCGTCGCCTGATTGCAGAGCATGACCTGAACCCTGCGGATATTAAAGGTACTGGTGTTGGCGGTCGTTTAACGCGCGAAGATGTTGAAAAACACTTAGCAGCAAACAAATCTGCAGCGCCAGCAGCATCTGCACCAGCTGCACCACAGGCTCCTTTGGCACACCGTAGCGAAAAACGTGTTCCAATGACACGTTTACGTAAACGTATCGCTGAGCGTCTGTTAGAAGCGAAAAACACCACAGCAATGTTGACCACGTTTAACGAAATCAACATGCAACCAATCAAAGACTTACGTAAACAGTATGGCGAAGCGTTCGAAAAACGTCACGGTGTACGTTTAGGCTTTATGTCTTTCTATGTAAAAGCTGCGGTTGAAGCACTGAAACGCTATCCAGAAGTGAACGCTTCTATCGATGGCAGCGATGTGGTTTACCATAACTATTTTGATATCAGCATCGCAGTATCAACGCCTCGTGGCCTGGTCACCCCAGTGCTGCGCGATGTTGATGCAATGAGCATGGCGGATATCGAGAAGAAAATTAAAGAACTGGCTGTTAAAGGTCGTGACGGTAAATTAACTGTTGAAGACTTAAGCGGCGGTAACTTCACTATTACTAATGGTGGCGTATTTGGTTCTCTGATGTCTACACCTATCATTAACCCACCACAGAGCGCAATTTTAGGCATGCATGCCATTAAAGACCGCCCTATGGCTGTAAATGGTAAGGTAGAGATTCTTCCTATGATGTACTTAGCGCTGTCTTATGACCACCGCTTAATCGATGGTAGCGAGTCAGTCGGCTTCTTAGTCGCTATCAAAGATATGCTGGAAGATCCAACTCGTTTACTGCTGGACGTATAGCAACATAACAGGGTAGGGAACAACCTGCCCGGTCTGAAGTAACCGATGCAGCCCGTTCGCGGGTTGCTAAATCAGTAACAATTGCAGGAGGCGAATAAACGCCTCTTCAGACTCAATTATGGATAGAACATCATGAATTTACACGAGTACCAGGCAAAACAGTTGTTTGCACGTTATGGGATGCCTGCACCAACAGGTTATGCCTGTTCATCAGTCGCTGAAACCGTCGATGCTGCGAAAAAAATTGGCAACGGCCCATGGGTAATTAAATGCCAAGTTCACGCAGGTGGACGCGGTAAAGCTGGCGGCGTTAAAGTTACTAGCGATATCAACGAAGTTAAAGCTTTCGCAGAAAACTGGTTAGGTAAAAATTTAGTTACCTATCAAACAGATGCAAACGGCCAGCCAGTTAACCAAATTTTGGTCGAAACGGCGACTGACATTGCGAAAGAATTATATTTAGGTGCGGTTGTTGACCGTAGCACTCGTCGCGTTGTTTTCATGGCATCGACTGAAGGTGGTGTGGAAATTGAGAAAGTTGCTGAAGAAACACCAGAATTGATCCACAAAGCCATTATCGACCCACTGACAGGCCCAATGCCTTTCCAAGGCCGTGAATTAGCGTTCAAATTAGGCTTAACGGGCAAACAAGTTAGCCAATTCGCGAAAATTTTCATGGGTCTGGCGACACTGTTCCTTGAGCGTGATTTAGCATTAGCCGAAATCAACCCTCTGGTTATCAGCACAGCAGGTGATTTAGTGTGTTTAGATGGTAAATTAGGCATCGACAGTAACGCATTATACCGTCAACCTGAAATCCGTGAACTGCGTGACGAATCTCAAGAAGATGCGCGTGAAGCACAAGCGGCTCAGTGGGAACTGAACTACGTTGCACTAGATGGCAATATCGGTTGTATGGTTAACGGTGCAGGCCTCGCAATGGGTACCATGGACATCGTTAAACTGCACGGCGGTGCACCTGCTAACTTCTTAGACGTTGGCGGCGGCGCAACAAAAGAGCGTGTTACTGAAGCATTTAAAATCATCCTTTCTGATGAAAACGTGAAAGCGGTTTTCGTTAACATCTTTGGTGGTATCGTTCGTTGCGACCTGATTGCAGACGGCATCATTGGTGCAGTTGAAGAAGTTGGTGTAAATGTACCAGTAGTTGTGCGTTTAGAAGGTAACAATGCTGAGTTAGGTGCTAAGAAACTGGCAGACAGCGGCTTGAACATTATCGCTGCAAACAGCCTGACTGACGCAGCTAAAAAAGCAGTAGCAGCAGCGGAGGCTAAATAATGTCTATTTTAATCGATAAAAACACCAAAGTAATTTGCCAAGGTTTCACCGGTGGTCAAGGTACATTCCACTCAGAACAAGCAATTGCTTATGGAACACAAATGGTTGGTGGTGTGACTCCAGGTAAAGGTGGCACAACTCACCTTGGCCTGCCAGTATTTAACACTGTGCGTGAAGCCGTTGAAGCAACGGGTGCAACCGCTTCTGTTATCTACGTTCCAGCGCCATTTTGTAAAGATTCTATCTTAGAAGCTATCGATGCAGGCATTAAACTGATCATCACTATCACTGAAGGTATCCCAACACTGGATATGCTGACGGTGAAAGTGAAATTAGACGAAGCTGGCGTTCGCATGATTGGTCCAAACTGTCCAGGTGTTATCACTCCAGGTCAATGTAAGATTGGTATCCAACCTGGCCACATTCACTTACCAGGTAAAGTCGGTATCGTTTCACGTTCAGGTACACTGACTTATGAAGCGGTTAAACAAACGACAGATGCAGGCTTAGGTCAATCTACTTGTGTTGGTATCGGTGGTGACCCAATCCCAGGTTCTAACTTCATTGATATCTTGAAATTATTCCAAGCTGACCCACAAACTGAAGCGATTGTCATGATCGGTGAAATCGGTGGTAACGCAGAAGAAGAAGCGGCAGCTTATATTAAAGAGCACGTGACTAAACCCGTTGTTGGTTACATCGCAGGTGTGACTGCGCCGAAAGGCAAACGTATGGGGCACGCTGGTGCAATTATCGCTGGCGGTAAAGGTACCGCAGATGAAAAATTTGCTGCATTAGAAGCGGCGGGCGTGAAAACCGTTCGTAGCCTTGCAGACATCGGTGATGCCGTTAAATCATTACTGAATAAGTAAATGACCCGCTAGGAAACTAGCAACTGTAAGAGACAAAAGCCCGTGCTTGTTTGAGTACGGGTTTTTTTTGCTTGTCGTAAGGCTAGATACAAAGACTTAACAGAATTTCTGTACCACTTATAAGGTTTTCTAAAAAAGAGTGTCTATACTTAAAAAATGCGTTCATAGGCTCTGTCATGGGGGATTGGGGTTAACTGTTGTGTGCATTGATGGATTGTGAGGCTATCGTTCGCACTTTATGCAAAAAATAGCGAAATTGCGGCACATCAATTTTATAACTTTTAGGAGGAATGAATTATCTGAATATAGGAATTTAGTTGAGTTAGATTCGTATATTAATAAAATTCATAATAACTTTAAAATAAGATACTATTACAAATTAAATATTCTTTTTTAGAGACCTTAATACAAAGATTATATTTTTTTGTTAATCTTTGGGAAAATTAAGTACATTTATATCAATACCAATAACAGTGCATTAACAAGTAAATAACTATTAATTGACTGAGACTCAGAACAATTAACAAGGTGAAAAAAATTGACGTAAATCAATTCATTGGAACTAGCTTTATTCTGTTAAATTGCTTAAATTGGTGCTCGATCAAATACTCGGTTTTCTATTAAAGAGTATAATTATTGATGTAAATTCAGAATTCAAATCTGAGTCACGTAAAAGAAGTTTATTGTGTGTGAAGATAGGCGTACTATTATTATAGTAACGTTCGTTCTTTTAATTTTGTTAATTATTTGTTGTTTTGAGGCATTTTTTGCTGGTAGTTAAGAGGCTTTCTAAAAACATAATTTGGAAGCTGGGTTGCCGCAAGTCGGTGTCTTCCTGCTAGGAGCAAGGAGTCAAGATGTTTGATATTGTCGAACTGTCACGATTACAGTTTGCCTTAACTGCGATGTATCACTTCCTGTTCGTACCATTAACGCTCGGTATGGCGTTTTTGCTTGCGATCATGGAAACGGTATATGTGCTGTCTGGCAAGCAAATTTATAAAGATATGACTAAGTTCTGGGGTAAGTTATTTGGTATTAACTTTGCTCTGGGTGTTGCAACGGGTCTGACCATGGAGTTCCAATTTGGTACTAACTGGTCTTACTACGCGCACTATGTTGGAGATATCTTCGGTGCACCTCTTGCAATCGAAGGTCTGATGGCGTTCTTCCTAGAATCAACGTTTGTCGGTTTATTCTTCTTTGGTTGGGATCGTTTAAGCAAAAAACAACATCTAGCTGTAACATGGTTAGTTGCTTTAGGTTCTAACTTCTCTGCTTTGTGGATCTTGGTTGCGAATGGTTGGATGCAAAACCCAATCGCTGCTGATTTCAACTTCGAAACAATGCGTATGGAAATGGTTAGCTTCTCTGAGCTAGTCTTAAACCCAGTTGCGCAGGTTAAGTTTGTCCACACAGTTGCTGCGGGTTATTGTACCGGTGCAATGTTTATCCTTGGTATTAGCTCTTACTACCTGCTTAAAGGTCGTGATGTTGCTTTTGCTAAACGTTCTTTTGCAATTGCTGCAAGTTTTGGTATTGCTGCCGTTCTGTCTGTTATCGTTCTTGGTGATGAATCAGGTTACGAAATGGGTGACGTTCAAAAAACCAAATTAGCTGCTGTTGAAGCCGAGTGGGAAACCCATGCTCCACCAGCTGCGTTTAACTTAATCGCTTGGCCAGATACTGAGAAGCAAGAAAACAAATTTGCTATCTCGATTCCTTGGGCGATGGGTATCATTGCAACTCGTTCTATTGATACGCCTGTATTAGGTCTGAAAGACCTGATGAAACAGCATGAAGTTCGTATCCGTAACGGTATGGTTGCATATGGTCAGTTACAAGAGCTTTTAGCGGGTAACAAAGATCCTGATTTGCGTGCAGCATTCGAAGCAAGCAAAAAAGATCTGGGTTACGGTCTTCTGTTAAAACAATATGCACCAAATGTTGTTGATGCAACAGAAGCGCAGATTCAAAAAGCGGTTAAAGACAGTATTCCGAACGTCGGTCCTCTGTTCTGGGCATTCCGTATCATGGTTGGTGTCGGCTTCCTGTTACTGTTAATCATTAGCTGGGCATTCCTGTCAGTCGTTCGCAACCGTATTGGTCAAAGCAAACTGCTGTTACGTATCGCCTTGATTGGTATCCCATTACCATGGATTGCAATTGAAGCGGGTTGGTTCGTTGCAGAATATGGTCGTCAGCCATGGGCAATTGGTGAAGTGTTACCTGTTTCGGTCGCACACTCTAATTTGACAACTCATGACCTGATCTTCTCTATGGTACTGATCTGTGGTCTGTACACACTGTTCTTAATTGCTGAAATGTTCTTAATGTTCAAATTCGCTCGTAAAGGGCCTAGCAGCCTAAAAACCGGTCGTTATCACTTTGAACAGAAAAACACTTCTGCACACGACGTTCAGTAAATAGGAGCCACTTATGTTTGATTATGAAGTTCTTCGGTTTGTGTGGTGGATCCTTATCGGTGTATTACTGATTGGATTTGCTGTCACGGATGGCTTTGACATGGGCGTTGGCTTCTTATTACCTATCTTAGGTAAAACAGATACTGAACGCCGTATCATGATTAATGCCGTTGCGCCGCACTGGGATGGTAACCAAGTTTGGTTAATCACAGCTGGTGGTGCGATGTTTGCTGCATGGCCACAAGTCTATGCTGCATCATTCTCTGGTTTCTATATCGCCATGATTTTGGTCTTAGCGGCATTGTTCTTCCGTCCGGTTGGTTTCGACTACCGTTCAAAACTGGAGAACCCAAAATGGCGTAACATGTGGGACTGGGGTCTGTTTATTGGTGGTTTCGTTCCACCATTAGTTATCGGTGTTGCGTTTGGTAACCTGTTACTGGGTGTTCCACTGCAAATCGATAACCAACAGTACCTGACTTATACTGGTAACCTGTTTGGTCTGCTGAACCCATATGGTCTGTTAGCCGGTGTTGTTGGTTTGATGATGATTGTTACCCAAGGTGCAACTTATCTGCAAATGCGTACGACTGGCGAGCTGTATCTCCGTGTGCGTAAAACAACGTATATTTGTGCACTAGTTACACTGTTAGCGTTTGCAGGTGCGGGTGTTTGGCTGGTAATGGGAATCGATGGCTATGTTATCACTTCAGCGATTGATCACCATGCAGTGTCAAACCCACTGAATAAAACAGTAGAGATTGTTTCAGGTGCTTGGTTGACTAACTTCAACACCTACCCAATCCTGTGGGCTCTGCCTGCACTGGGTCTAGCACTGCCATTATTAACCATGCTGTTTAGTAAAGCAGACAAAAATGGTTGGGCGTTTGTCAGCTCTTCATTAACAATCGCGTGTATCATTTTAACTTGTGGTGTAGCAATGTTCCCATTCATCATGCCTTCAAGCATCATGCCAAATGCAAGCTTGACCATGTGGGATGCGACTTCTAGCTTGTTTACTCTGCAAGTGATGACTGTGGTTGCTATTATCTTTGTTCCAATCGTACTGGCATACACCGCATGGTGTTACTACAAAATGTTTGGTCGTCTGGACAAAAACTTCATCGAAGGCAACAAGCACTCACTGTATTAAGGAGCATAACTATGTGGTATTTCGCCTGGATCCTCGGCACGCTGTTAGCTTGTAGTTTTGCAGTGATTGCAGCATTAGCGTTAGAGCACTCTGAAGACTCTAAAGCCGCTAAAGATGGTGAGTAAGTAAATGCTGGTGGATAAAACCTATCAGCTATTGGATAAGGGGCCGATAAGGGCCCTTATCCTTATTTTAGCTTTAGTGACAGCTGGTGCGGTAATGTGGGATCCAACTATGTTCGCAGCCAAAACCAGTTCTTTCCAAATATGGCAAGGCTTGTTATTAATTTGGGCAACCTGTACAGCGATGATTTTTGGGGTGGGTTTTAAACCTCAAAAAGTTATCTTTCGTGCCGTTTTTCACCCATTGCCAGCTGCCATCATTCTTATCTGGGGACTTTTTCAAGTCTTTAGATAATTCTAATTGCTAATTGTGGGTCAATGGACCCATAATTATTTTTGATATCTTTACTTTCAAAGTGATTCCAAACTGACACTGTCTTGCGTATAGTGGCACCGTTAATGAATTTAACCTAAGACGGAGTGGTTGATATGTTATTTCGCTGGCCTGTTCGCGTGTATTATGAAGATACAGATGCGGGCGGTGTGGTTTATCACGCGCGCTATTTAGCTTTTTTTGAGCGGGCTAGAACAGAAATGTTGCGAAATAAAGGGATCAATCAGCAAAGTATGCTTGCTGAGAACCTTGGCTTTGTTGTGCGTAGCATGACAATTGATTTTGTGAAGGGCGCTCGGTTGGATGATATGTTGGAAGTTGAGACGCAAATCGTTGAAATGAAACGCGCCTCATTAACCTTTCATCAAAGGTTAGTTGATTCGCAAGGTAACCTGCTTTGTGGGGCTAATGCCCTAATTGCTTGTGTGGACACATCAAAAATGAAGCCTACAGCGCTTCCTAAGTCTATTGTCGCGGAGTTTAAACAGTGACTGACATGAATATCCTGGATTTATTCCTAAAAGCGAGCCTTTTGGTTCAGCTTATTATGTTCGTTTTGATCGGTTTTTCTATTGCATCATGGGCGATCATCATTCAAAGAACCAAAATTTTAAATGCCGCTAGCCGTGAAGCAGAGGCATTCGAGGATAAGTTCTGGTCAGGAATCGAGCTATCGCGCTTATATAAAGAAAGCCAAGCGCGTCGTGATGAACTCAGTGGCGCAGAACAAATTTTCCACTCAGGTTTTAAAGAGTTTGTTCGTTTACATCAAGCGAATATTCATGCACCTGATGCCGTGGTTACAGGGGCTTCCCGTGCAATGCGTATTTCAATGAATCGTGAATTAGAATCCGTAGAGGCACATATCCCATTCTTAGGTACCGTCGGGTCAATTAGCCCGTATATTGGTTTATTTGGTACGGTTTGGGGGATCATGCACGCATTTATTGCATTAGGTGCGGTTAAACAAGCGACATTGCAAATGGTTGCACCTGGTATTGCAGAAGCACTGATCGCGACAGCAATTGGTCTGTTTGCCGCAATTCCAGCGGTTATGGCGTATAACCGTTTAAACCAGCGTGTCAACAAGTTAGAACAAAGCTACGATAACTTTATGGAAGAATTTTTAGCCATCTTGCATCGTCAAGCCTTCTCTGCTGATAAGAAATAATACGGGGAGATAAGCGAATGGCGCGCACAAGTCGCAGACGTGAGCTGAAATCCGAAATTAACATTGTTCCATTGCTGGATGTATTATTGGTACTTTTGCTGATCTTTATGGCAACTGCACCCATTATTTCTCAAAGCGTGGAAGTTGAATTGCCGGATGCAACTGATACACAAACCGTATCATCAAGTGATAACCCACCGATTATTTTAGAAGTATCGGGAGTGGGGCAATACAATATGCGCCTTGATGGCGAGGTGTTAGAATTGCTTCCACCAGAACAGATTGCAGCTGAAGCTAAAGCTCAATTAGCGAAAAATCCCAAAGCGATTTTCTTAATTGGGGGGGCAAAAGAAGTGCCTTATGAAGAAGTGATTAAAGCATTGAACATTTTGCACAGCGCAGGGATTAAATCTGTCGGCTTGATGACTCAGCCTATCTAGGCTGGGTTGTTGTGGTTTGAATAAGTCACACATCTTTTTTTGGATACCAGAGTGGGAAAGACAAAAGAGAAAAAAGATAACTTAAACCGGTCACTTGTGATGTCAGTGGTTCTGCACGTCCTGTTGATTGGTTTGATCGTTATAGGCTCTTTAGTTTCCGTCGTCAAACTTGGTGGTGGCGGAGAAGAAGGGACTGTCATCGATGCGGTGATGGTCGACCCTGGCGTGGTTGTTGAGCAGTATGAAGAAATGCAAAAACAACAAAACATGGCCAGACAAGCGGCTAAAGAGCGCAAAGAACAAGAGCAGAAACAAGACGCTGAGCTAAGAGAACAGCAAGAGAAGGAACAAAAACGCCTTCAAAAACTGGAAGAAGAGCGGATTAAAACTGAACGTGATACAGCTGAGCAACAAAAACAAGCTGAGGAACAACAGAAAAAAGCGTTAGATGCCGCGAAGAAAGCGAAGGAAGAGCAGAAAATTGCGGAAGAAGCGGCTGCAAAAGCAAAAGCAGAGAAAGAAAAGTTAATTAAAGAGCAAGCGGCAGAAAAAGCCAAAGCCGAAGCTCAAGCGCAAAAAGAAGCCGAAGCCGCTAAAGCTAAAGCCGAAAAAGAAGCCAAAGAAAAAGCTGAAAAAGAAGCCAAAGAAAAAGCCGAAAATGAGGCCAAAGTAAAAGCCGATAAAGAAGCTAAAGCCAAGGCAGATAAAGAAGCGAAAGAAAAAGCAGACAAAGAAGCCAAAGCAAAAGCCGCGAAAGCCAAAGCGGAAGCTGCCAAAAATGCCGCTTCAGTTGATGATTTACTCGGTGATTTAACCGCATCAGGCCCAAGCAAAAAAGGTGGCCAAGCTGCTGCAGGAAGTGGTGGTGGTAAAAAATCTGGGGCCTCTAATGCAGATGTAGACAGTTATGCAGGGAAAGTCAAAGCGGCGATTCAAAGCAAGTTCTATGATTCGGATACGTTTCGTGGGCGGACCTGTGAGCTACAATTGAAACTTGCTCCAGATGGATTATTGGTGAGTATTACGCCAAAGAATAGCCCGACCAATGATGCAGCGTTATGTGATGCGGCAATTAGAGCAGCGAAACTTGCGACAATGCCAAAACCACCTAGCCGTGAGGTCTATGATACATTTAATAAAGCAGGTAGCACTGTTGTGTTTAAACCTTGATTTTCAATAACTCAGAGCTATCTGTATTGAAAATTTTATGGCAATAGCATAAATAGTTTGCGTGGTATCTAGTTTTGTTATTATACCTTTGTTAAAATTCAGCGAATTATTGCGGTGGTAAATAATACGCAATAAGGGAGATAAGAATGAAGCAGGCTTTTAAAGTAGTTTTAGGGTTCCTAATGCTATGGGCGACAGTGGCTCAGGCTGAAATACGTATTGAGATCACTGAAGGTGTAAACTCAGCTCAACCAATTGGTGTGGTACCTTTTAAATGGTCTGGTGCAGGTGCGCCACCACAAGAAGTTGGCCAAATCGTAGGTGCTGATTTACGTAATAGCGGGAAATTTAACCCGATTGAGCCAAGTCGTATGCCTCAACAACCTGGCACTGCATCGGAAGTCATTCCTGATGCATGGACTGCATTAGGCATTAATGCAGTGGTTGTGGGTCAAGTACAGCCAGCAGCAGATGGTAGTTTTGTGGTTAGCTATCAGTTAGTGGATGTTGCCGCTAACCCAGGTGCTGTATTATCTCAAAATCAATTTAAAGTCACTAAAGAGTGGTTACGCTATGCGGCGCACACTGCAAGTGATGAAGTCTTTGAAAAACTGACAGGCATTCGTGGTGCATTCCGTACACGTATTGCATATGTTGTTGTGAACAAAGGCGGTCAGTATCCATATGAATTACGAGTTTCTGATTATGACGGTTTTAACCAATTCACGGTTCACCGTTCACCAGAACCTTTAATGTCGCCAGCTTGGTCACCAGATGGTGAAAAACTGGCGTATGTAACTTTTGAAAGCGGTAGTTCAGCACTTGTCATTCAAACCTTGTCTTCAGGGGCGGTTCGTCAGGTTGCATCTTTCCCACGTCATAATGGGGCACCTGCATTCTCTCCTGATGGGACAAAATTGGCATTTGCACTGTCTAAAACAGGCAGCCTGAATTTATATGTTATGGATTTAGCAAGTGGGCAAATTCGTCAGGTAACCGATGGTCGCAGTAATAATACTGAGCCAAGTTGGATGCCAGATAGCCAAACTTTGGTCTATACTTCAGATCAGGCTGGACGTCCGCAGATTTATAAAATGAATATTAATGGTGGCAGCCCGACACGTGTATCTTGGGAAGGAACACAAAATCAGGACGCTGACGTTAGCCCGGATGGTACTTTCTTAGTGATGGTCAGCTCCGGCGGCGGTCAGCAACATGTCGCCAAACAAGATCTGGCAACGAATAACGTTGAATTTTTAACGAAAACGTTCCTAGATGAAACGCCGAGTATCGCACCTAACGGCACTATGGTAATTTATAGCTCCTCTCAAGGCTTGGGGACTATATTGCAGCTAGTTTCGACCGACGGGCGTTTCAAAGCGCGTCTTCCGGCGACCGATGGACAGGTTAAATTCCCTGCCTGGTCTCCGTATCTGTGATGCATAATAATAATGTGTGGCAAAAAATATTAAGGATCAAAACGATGCAACTGAATAAAGTGCTTAAAGGGCTGATGATCGCGTTACCAATCATGGCAGTCGCAGCTTGTAGCTCTAACAAAAACAATGACCAAGATGGCGTAGATACTTCTACTAACCAAACTAACACTGGTCTGTCTGCGGAAGAGCTGGCACGTCAGCAAATGGAACAGCTGCAACAAAACAACACTGTTTACTTTGGCTTTGACAAATACAACGTATCTCCAGAATACGCTGATATGTTAGATGCACACGCAGCATTCCTGCGTAGCAACCCATCTGTACGTGTTGTTGTTGAAGGTCATGCGGATGAGCGTGGTACTCCAGAATACAACATCGCACTGGGCGAGCGTCGTGCTAATGCAGTTAAAATGTACCTGCAAAGCAAAGGTGTTTCTGGTGACCAAGTTTCACTGGTTTCTTACGGTAAAGAAAAACCAGCTGTGTTAGGCCATACTGAAGCAGACTACGCGAAAAACCGTCGTGCAGTCATTGCATACTAATAGATAAGCGAAATTATCTATTATGAACAGTAACTTCAGACATTTACTAGTCGGTCTGTCGTTATTGGTTGGCGTAGCGGCCCCTTGGGCCGCTATTGCCCAAGCGCCAATCAACAATGTCGGATCTGGTTCTCCAGGTGACCGTCTATCCCAACTTGAGACTGCAGTTTCTTCTCAAGGTCAAATTCTGTATCAAATTCAACAACAACTCGCTGATAACCAACGTGATATCGATATGTTACGTGGTCAGATTCAAGAAAGTGAATACAAATTGAATCAAGTCATCGAGCGCCAAAAAGATTTGTACATGCAATTAGACAATGCGGGTGGCGGCAATTCAGCTAACTCAGGTGATGCGCCTGATACAAGTTCAGCAAATACATCATCTTCCTCAAATACACCAGCGGCAGCTGCTAACACAGGTGGAAATGAGAAAGATGATTACAATGCTGCGGTTAAGCTCGCAATGGAAAGCAAGTCAAAAGCTCAAATTGATGATGCTATCGGTGCATTACAAGGCTTTGTTAAAGCCTATCCTAAGTCAGGATATCAATCTAACGCCAACTATTGGTTGGGGCAGTTAAACTACAATAAAGGTAGCAAGGACGACGCTGCATTCTACTTTGCCACGGTAGTGAAGCAATATCCAAAATCCCAAAAAAGCAGTGAAGCTCTATATAAAGTTGGGCTGATCATGCAAGACAAAGGACAAAAAGATAAAGCGAAAGCTGTTTACCAGCAGGTGTTGAAACAATATCCAAACAGTGCGGGCTCTAAATTAGCTGAAAAAAAGCTAAGCGCACTTTAATTCCTAGCCCCGAAGCGATATTGCCGAATATTTCGGGGTTATCAGTATGATAAATGTGCATTCAATCTTTTTATGCAAAAAAATCATTGCACCCTCGTCAGAAATCAGTAATATAAGCCGCCGTTGATACGAGAATACGGTTAACCGAAAATCTCGCAAAACAGTAAGAAATTTAGTTTTAGGTGAACCGTTAGCTCAGTCGGTAGATTGATTGAGTTTTACAAAATGGTCGCAGGTTCAACCCGTAGGGTAAGAAACGGTGACTAGTTAGAAAAGATTTACAAGATGGGTCGTTAGCTCAGTCGGTAGAGCAGTTGACTTTTAATCAATTGGTCGCAGGTTCGAATCCTGCACGACCCACCATCTAAAGCAGTAAACAGTTTAAAACTTAAAGCTGTTCAGATGGGTAGTTAGGTCAGTCAGTAGATTGATTTGGTTTTACAAGATGGGTCGTTAGCTCAGTCGGT
>NZ_JBBPXM010000024.1:0-24990 GCF_050446505.1 Providencia sp. SP181 | reverse complement strand
TAGCATCACAAAATGTTAGAAAAGGGCACCTTAATTGGTGCCTTTTTTATATCTGCGCGTATCCCTTCTCCAATGTTTTAACTTCTCCATAGAAATTATTTCTCTTAGAAAAATTAGTTATTAGATATTAATTCGTTATGCTTATTGCAGAATTGCAACTTATGTGTCGGTAAATAAATATGAGTCGAAATGAGAACTATTTTTAAATTAAATATAGATGTAGAAGCCTGTGTAAATAATCTGTAATGGTAATTGAAATGCGAATCATTTTTATTTAAAATATACGCATATAATTTATACAGGCTAAAAAATATGTACGTTTGTCTTTGTGAAGCCATTACAGATAAGCAAATCAGAAATGCGGTAAGGAAATACCAAGTCAGCTCATTAAAAGGGTTGCGACAAGTATTGCCTGTCGGTCGTGAATGTGGAAAGTGTATTCGGCAAACAAGAGAGATTTTACAACAAGAGCTTATCCAGCTAGAAGAGATTTGTGCTATTGAAGTTGCATAATCGCTTACCCTCCAAATTATCTTCCAATTAGTTTTATTGCCTTTTACATAAATGCTTGTGTAAAAATTACTCTGCTAATCAATTTCAGTACTACACTTAAAAGACTGGAAGCGATGGAGGGTGCAAATGAAAGGCGATAAAAAAATGATAGCCCACCTTAATAAATTGTTGGGCAATGAGCTAGTCGCAATTAACCAATATTTTTTACATGCACGTATGTTTAAAAATTGGGGGCTGACACGTCTCAATGAGATGGAATATCATGAATCAATCGATGAAATGAAACATGCCGATAAATACATAGAGCGTATTCTTTTCCTTGAAGGTATTCCTAATTTACAAGACTTAGGTAAGTTAAACATCGGTGAGGATGTGGAAGAAATGCTTAAGTCAGATTTACAGCTTGAACTTGATGGCGCAAAAAACTTAAAAGAGGCAATTAAGTACGCAGATTCTATCCATGATTATGTCAGCCGAGATCTGATGATTGAAATTTTAGCGGATGAAGAAAATCATATTGATTGGATAGAAACACAGTTAGATTTAATTGTTCGCTTAGGTATTCAAAATTATCTACAAGCTCAAGTGATCGAAGAGTAGTGACTTTAGATTTCAATCTTCTGTGAGATTTTTGATTTTGATAGGCGCCTAACTTCTGAATCCATCAGAGTTGGGCGTTTTTTTGTTATGACCATGAGAAAATTCGCACATATTTTCCCCGATTGCTTGCGTTTCGCAATAATTTACGTATAATGCGCGGGCTTACTGATGAGTAAGCCCTAATTTATTAGGACTGAAATATCAGTATTGAGCCAACGATTTGTTGCTCATTTAGACAATACTCCCGATATGGGGGTTACACTAAGACGATTACACTCCCCCATCAATCGAAATGGGTGCGAGGAGTAATCATTTACGTTTATAAAATAGTTGGAGCTCTGGTCTCATGCAGAACCAAAGAATCCGTATCCGCCTTAAAGCTTTTGATCATCGTTTAATCGATCAATCAACTGCGGAAATCGTAGAGACTGCTAAGCGCACTGGTGCGCAGGTACGTGGTCCTATCCCGCTGCCGACACGTAAAGAGCGTTTTACCGTTCTGATTTCTCCGCACGTTAATAAAGATGCGCGTGATCAGTACGAAATTCGCACTCACAAACGTCTGGTTGACATCGTTGAGCCAACCGAGAAGACCGTTGATGCTCTGATGCGTCTGGACCTGGCTGCCGGCGTTGACGTGCAGATCAGCCTGGGTTAATCAGGTCGTCGAACGATTGAGAGGTTGAAACAATGATTGGTTTAGTCGGTAAGAAAGTGGGAATGACACGTATCTTCACTGAAGATGGTGTTTCTATCCCTGTAACTGTTATCGAAATTGAAAATAACCGCGTTACTCAGGTTAAAACTGCAGAAACTGACGGTTACAATGCAATTCAGGTTACTACTGGTAGCAAAAAAGCTAACCGTGTAACTAAACCTGAAGCAGGTCATTTCGCTAAAGCTGGCGTTGAAGCTGGCCGTATTCTGCGCGAATTCCGTACTGAAGAAGGTGCTGAATTTACTGCAGGTCAAAGCATTAGCGTTGAAATTTTCGCTGACGTTAAAAAAGTCGACGTTACTGGTACATCTAAAGGTAAAGGTTTTGCTGGCACAGTTAAACGCTGGAATTTCCGTACTCAAGATGCTACTCACGGTAACTCCTTGTCACACCGTGTTCCGGGTTCTATCGGTCAGAACCAGACTCCGGGCAAAGTGTTCAAAGGCAAGAAAATGGCAGGCCAACTGGGTAATGAACGTGTAACTGTTCAAAGCTTAGATGTAGTACGTGTTGACGCTGAGCGCAACCTGCTGCTGGTCAAAGGTGCTGTTCCAGGAGCAACTGGTAGCAACCTGATCGTAAAACCGGCTGTCAAGGCTTAACGTCAAGGAGATAGGAATGGAATTGGTAATGAAAGACGCGCAAAGCGCGCTGACTGTTTCCGAAACTACCTTCGGGCGTGATTTCAATGAAGCGCTTGTTCACCAAGTAGTTGTTGCGTATGCAGCTGGTGCTCGTCAAGGTACTCGTGCTCAGAAAACTCGTGCTGAAGTTTCTGGTTCAGGTAAAAAACCATGGCGTCAAAAAGGCACAGGCCGTGCACGTTCTGGTTCAATCAAGAGCCCAATCTGGCGCTCTGGTGGTGTTAGCTTCGCAGCTAAACCACAGGACCACAGTCAAAAAGTTAATAAAAAGATGTACCGTGGTGCTTTAAAAAGCATCCTCTCTGAGTTGGTACGTCAAGATCGTCTGATCGTTGTCGAACAGTTCTCTGTTGAAGCACCTAAAACTAAGTTGCTGGCACAGAAATTGAAAGATATGGCTCTGCAAGATGTTCTGATCATCACTGCTGAATTAGATGAAAATCTGTTCTTAGCAGCACGTAACCTGTACAAGGTTGACGTTCGTGATGTAGCAGGTATCGACCCAGTTAGCCTGATTGCTTTCGACAAAGTGGTTATGACTGCTGATGCTGTGAAGCAAGTTGAGGAGATGCTGGCATGATCCGTGAAGAACGTCTGCTGAAAGTACTGCGCGCGCCGCATGTATCTGAAAAAGCTTCTACAGCGATGGAAAAAAGCAATACCATCGTTCTCAAAGTTGCAAAAGATGCAACTAAAGCAGAAATCAAAGCTGCTGTACAGAAACTGTTTGAAGTTGAAGTTGAAGGTGTTAACACTTTGCTGGTTAAAGGCAAAACTAAACGCCACGGTCAGCGTACTGGTCGTCGTAGCGACTGGAAAAAAGCTTACGTTACGCTGAAAGAAGGCCAGAATCTGGACTTCATTAGCGGCGCAGAGTAAGTCGGAGGAGTAAAGAACAATGGCAGTTGTTAAATGTAAACCTACGTCTCCGGGCCGTCGCCACGTAGTTAAAGTGGTTAACCCTGAGCTGCATAAGGGTAAACCTTATGCTCCGCTGTTAGAAAAAAACAGCAAATCCGGTGGTCGTAACAACAATGGCCGTATCACTACCCGTCACATCGGTGGTGGCCATAAGCAGCATTATCGTTTAGTTGACTTTAAACGCAACAAAGATGGTATCCCTGCTGTTGTTGAGCGTTTGGAATATGATCCAAATCGTTCTGCGAACATCGCACTGGTTCTATATAAAGACGGTGAACGTCGTTATATTCTTGCACCAAAAGGCCTGAAAGCTGGCGACCAGATTCAATCTGGTGTTGATTCAGCAATCAAAGCTGGTAATGCAATGCCAATGCGCAACATCCCTGTTGGTTCTACAGTTCACAACATTGAACTGAAACCAGGTAAAGGTGGTCAGTTAGCGCGTTCAGCAGGTACTTACGCTCAAATCGTTGCTCGTGATGGTGCTTATGTAACATTACGTCTGCGTTCTGGTGAAATGCGTAAAGTATTAGCAGATTGCCGTGCAACCTTAGGTGAAGTTGGTAACGCTGAACATATGTTACGTGTTCTCGGTAAAGCTGGTGCTAGCCGCTGGCGTGGTATTCGTCCTACCGTTCGCGGTACTGCGATGAACCCAGTAGACCATCCACATGGTGGTGGTGAAGGCCGTAACTTTGGTAAACACCCAGTAACACCATGGGGCGTTCAGACCAAAGGTAAGAAAACTCGTAGCAACAAGCGTACTGATCAATTCATCGTACGTCATCGTTCTAAAAAATAATTAGAGGATAAGCCATGCCACGTTCTCTCAAGAAAGGTCCTTTCATTGACCTGCACTTGCTGAAGAAGGTAGAGAAAGCGGTGGAAAGCGGAGACAAGAAGCCTCTCAAGACTTGGTCCCGTCGTTCAACGATCTTTCCTAATATGATCGGATTGACCATCGCTGTCCATAATGGTCGTCAGCATGTTCCAGTTTTCGTAACCGACGAAATGGTTGGTCACAAACTGGGTGAATTCGCACCGACTCGCACTTATCGCGGCCATGCGGCAGATAAGAAAGCTAAGAAACGTTAAGGATAGGAGGAAGAGATGGAAACTTTAGCTATACATCGCCACGCTCGTTCTTCTGCCCAGAAGGTTCGCTTAGTCGCCGACCTGATTCGCGGTAAGAAAGTGTCGCAAGCTCTGGAAATTCTGACCTACACCAACAAGAAAGCTGCTGGTTTAGTGAAGAAAGTACTTGAATCTGCAATTGCTAACGCAGAGCAAAACGATGGCGCTGACATTGATGACCTGAAAGTTGCGAAAATTTTCGTAGACGATGGTCCAACTATGAAACGCATCATGCCGCGTGCGAAAGGCCGTGCAGATCGTATTCTTAAGCGCACCAGCCACATTACTGTGGTTGTGTCCGATCGCTGAGACTCTGGAGACTAGCAATGGGTCAGAAAGTACATCCTAATGGTATTCGCCTGGGTATTGTCAAACCTTGGAACTCTACTTGGTATGCGAATACTAATGAATTCGCTGACAACCTAGACAGCGATTTTAAAGTACGTCAGTACTTGAATAAAGAACTGGCAAAAGCGTCAATCTCTCGCATCGTTATCGAACGTCCTGCGAAAAGCATCCGTGTGACTATTCACACTGCTCGCCCAGGTATCGTTATCGGTAAGAAAGGTGAAGACGTTGAAAAACTGCGTAAAACAGTAGCGGATATTGCTGGTGTTCCTGCGCAAATCAATATCGCCGAAGTTCGTAAACCAGAACTAGACGCAAAATTAGTTGCTGACAGCATCTCTTCACAGCTGGAACGTCGTGTTATGTTCCGTCGTGCTATGAAGCGTGCAGTACAGAACGCAATGCGTCTGGGCGCTAAAGGTATCAAAGTTGAAGTCAGTGGCCGTTTAGGCGGTGCTGAAATCGCTCGTACCGAGTGGTATCGTGAAGGCCGTGTGCCACTGCACACATTACGTGCTGATATCGATTACAACACTTCAGAAGCGCACACTACATATGGTGTTCTCGGCGTTAAGGTATGGATCTTCAAAGGTGAGATTCTGGGTGGTATGGCTGCTGTTGAACAAGCTGAGAAACCAGCTGCTCAACCTAAAAAGCAGCAGCGTAAAGGCCGCAAGTAAGGAGAGTCGCTGATGTTACAACCAAAGCGTACAAAATTCCGTAAGGTGCACAAGGGCCGCAACCGTGGTCTAGCGCAAGGTACGGATGTTAGCTTCGGCACTTTCGGTCTTAAAGCTGTTGGCCGTGGTCGTCTGACTGCACGTCAGATCGAAGCGGCACGTCGTGCTATGACCCGTGCTATTAAGCGTCAAGGTAAAATCTGGATCCGTGTGTTCCCAGACAAACCAATCACTGAGAAACCACTCGAAGTTCGTATGGGTAAAGGTAAAGGTAACGTAGAATATTGGGTTGCCTTAATCCAGCCTGGAAAAGTCCTGTACGAAATGGACGGTGTGCCTGAAGAGCTGGCTCGTGAGGCATTCTCTCTGGCAGCAGCGAAACTGCCTATCAAAACCACCTTTGTAACTAAGACGGTGATGTAATGAAAGCACAAGAGCTGCGCGTAAAAAGCGTTGAAGAGCTGAATGCTGAACTGCTGAATCTGCTGCGTGAACAATTTAATTTACGTATGCAAGCTGCAAGCGGTCAGCTGCAACAGTCTCATCTGTTGAAACAAGTGCGTCGCGATATCGCACGTGTGAAGACTTTACTGACTGAGAAGGCAGGTGCGTAATGAGCGATAAAATCCGTACTCTGCAAGGTCGTGTAGTTAGCGATAAAATGGAGAAATCTATTGTTGTTGCTATCGAGCGTATGGTGAAACACCCTCTGTATGGTAAATTCATCCGTCGTACGACTAAATTGCACGTACATGACGAGAACAATGAATGTGGAATTGGTGACGTGGTAGAAATCCGCGAAACTCGTCCACTGTCTAAGACTAAGTCTTGGGCCTTAGTTCGCGTTGTAGAAAAAGCTGTTCTGTAATAGAATAGATTTTTCGTGATGAATAAACGGCTCTTTTTGACTGAGCCGTTTATTTTTTTCTGTCCATCGCGTTGATGTGGTGTTATAATGCCGCGCCCTCGTAGTATGGGTATATTTGAACGGCCTCTTCATAATGAGGTGGCTCAGTAGTAGTTGACATTTAGCGGAGCACTAAAATGATCCAAGAACAGACTATGCTGAACGTGGCCGACAACTCCGGTGCACGTCGCGTAATGTGTATCAAGGTTCTAGGTGGCTCGCACCGTCGCTATGCACATGTAGGCGACATCATTAAAATTACTGTTAAAGAAGCAATTCCACGCGGTAAAGTTAAAAAGGGTGATGTCCTGAAAGCGGTAGTGGTGCGCACCAAGAAGGGTGTACGTCGCCCTGACGGTTCTGTCATTCGCTTCGATGGTAATGCTTGTGTGTTATTAAACAATAACAGCGAGCAAGTAATCGGTACGCGTATTTTTGGGCCGGTAACTCGTGAACTTCGTAATGAGAAGTTTATGAAAATTATCTCTCTGGCACCTGAAGTACTCTAAGGAGCGAACTATGGCAGCGAAAATCCGTCGTGATGACGAAGTTATCGTGCTAACTGGTAAAGACAAAGGTAAGCGCGGTAAAGTAAAACAGGTTCTTTCTTCTGGTAAAGTTATCGTTGAAGGTATCAATCTGGTTAAAAAACATCAGAAGCCAGTTCCGGCTCTGAATCAACCAGGTGGCATCGTTGAAAAAGAAACGGCTATTCAAGTTTCTAACGTTGCAATCTTTAACGCGGCAACTGGTAAGGCAGACCGTGTAGGCTTTAGATTCGAAGACGGCAAAAAAGTCCGTTTCTTCAAATCTAACAGTGAAACTATCAAGTAATTTTTGGAGTATACGATGGCGAAACTGCATGATTACTATAAAGACGAAGTTGTTAATAAACTCATGACTGAGTTTAGTTACTCTTCTGTCATGCAAGTCCCTCGGGTCGAGAAGATCACCCTGAATATGGGTGTTGGTGAAGCGATTGCTGATAAAAAACTGCTGGATAACGCAGCAGCTGATTTAACAGCTATCTCTGGTCAAAAACCATTGATCACCAAAGCACGCAAATCTGTTGCAGGCTTCAAAATCCGTCAGGGCTATCCAATCGGCTGTAAAGTAACCCTGCGTGGTGAACGCATGTGGGAGTTCCTTGAGCGTCTGATTTCTATTGCTGTACCACGTATTCGTGACTTCCGTGGCTTGTCCGCTAAGTCTTTCGATGGTCGCGGTAACTACAGCATGGGTGTTCGTGAACAAATCATCTTCCCTGAAATCGATTACGATAAAGTGGATCGTGTACGTGGTTTAGATATTACTATCACCACTACTGCGAAATCAGATGACGAAGGTCGCGCACTGTTAGCAGCGTTCAACTTCCCGTTCCGCAAGTAAGGCAGGGTACTCATGGCTAAGAAATCTATGAAAGCGCGTGATGTTAAACGTGCTAAATTAGCTGAGAAGTTCTTCGCAAAACGCGTTGAATTGAAAGCTATCATCTCTGATGTTAAAGCATCTGATGAAGATCGCTGGGACGCTGTTCTCAAGCTGCAAACACTGCCACGTGATTCAAGTCCTTCTCGTCAGCGTAACCGCTGCCGTCAAACAGGGCGTCCGCACGGTTTCCTGCGGAAGTTTGGTCTGAGCCGTATTAAAGTCCGTGAAGCCGCTATGCGCGGTGAAATCCCGGGCCTTAAAAAGGCAAGTTGGTAATTCCATTTGAATCACGGGAGTAAAGACAGATGAGCATGCAAGATCCCATCGCGGATATGCTGACCCGTATCCGTAACGGTCAGGCCGCGAACAAAGTTGCGGTCACCATGCCTTCCTCCAAGCTGAAAGTGGCGATTGCCAAAGTGCTGAAGGAAGAAGGTTATATTGAAGATTTTAAAATTGAAGGCGACATCAAGCCAGAATTGGAACTGACTTTACGTTATTTCCAAGGTAAGGCTGTTGTAGAAAGCATTCAGCGTGTAAGCCGCCCAAGTCTGCGCATCTATAAGAAAAAAGATGAGCTGCCACAAGTTATGGCTGGTTTAGGTATCGCTGTTGTTTCTACCTCTAAAGGTGTCATGACTGATCGTGCAGCTCGCCAAGCTGGTCTTGGTGGCGAGATTCTCTGCTACGTAGCTTAATTCGGGAGGAAAGAATGTCTCGTGTGGCAAAAGCACCCGTCGTCATTCCTGCCGGCGTAGAGGTAAAACTCAACGGTCAGGTTATTTCGATTAAGGGTAAAAACGGCGAGCTTACTCGTACTATCCATAATGCAGTTGAAGTTAAACATGAAGATGGCCATTTAACTTTCGGACCACGTGATGGTTTTGAAGATGCGTGGGCACAAGCGGGTACTACTCGTTCACTGTGCAATGCAATGGTTGTTGGTGTTACCGATGGCTTCACTAAAAAGCTTCAACTGGTTGGTGTTGGTTACCGTGCAGCAATCAAAGGCAATGCTGTTAGCTTGTCTTTAGGTTTCTCGCATCCGGTTGAACACGCACTGCCAGCAGGCATTACTGCTGAATGTCCAACACAAACTGAAATCGTACTGAAAGGTGCGGATAAGCAAGTGATTGGTCAAGTTGCAGCAGAACTGCGTGCTTACCGTCGTCCTGAGCCTTACAAAGGTAAAGGTGTTCGTTACGCCGATGAAATCGTGCGTACCAAAGAGGCTAAGAAGAAGTAAGGTAACACTATGGATAAGAAAGCAGCTCGTATCCGTCGTGCGACCCGCGCACGCCGTAAGATCCAAGAATTGGGTGCGACTCGCCTGGTGGTACATCGTACTCCACGCCATATTTATGCGCAGGTTATCGCACCAAACGGTTCTGAAACATTGGTTGCAGCTTCTACTACAGAAAAAGCTATCAATGAACAAGTTAAGTTTACTGGAAACAAAGACGCAGCAGCAGCAGTTGGTAAATTAGTTGCTGAACGCGCACTGGAAAAAGGCATCACTGTTGTTGCTTTTGACCGTTCTGGTTTCCAATATCATGGTAGAGTCCAGGCACTGGCAGATGCTGCCCGTGAAGCTGGCCTTCAGTTCTAAGGTAGAGGTGTAAGATGTCTCACATCGAAAAACAAGCTGGCGAACTGCAGGAAAAGCTGATCGCGGTAAACCGCGTAGCAAAAACCGTTAAAGGTGGCCGTATTTTCAGCTTTACCGCACTGACTGTAGTTGGTGATGGTAACGGTCGCGTTGGTTTTGGCTACGGCAAAGCGCGCGAAGTTCCGGCAGCAATCCAGAAAGCGATGGAAAAAGCCCGTCGCAGTATGAAAACCGTTGCTCTTAACAACGGCACATTATTCCACCCAGTGAAAGGTACACACACCGGTTCCCGCGTGTTTATGCAACCTGCTCACGAAGGTACTGGTATTATTGCCGGTGGTGCAATGCGTGCAGTGTTAGAAGTAGCTGGAGTTCGCAACGTACTGGCTAAAACCTACGGTTCCACAAACCCAATCAACGTGGTTCGTGCAACACTGGATGCTTTAGACAGCATGAAGTCTCCAGAAATGGTCGCAGCTAAGCGTGGAAAATCCGTCGAAGAAATTCTGGGGTAATCAGCCATGGCTAAGACTATTAAAATTACACAAGTTCGCAGTTCAATCGGTCGTCTGCCTAAGCATAAGGCAACACTGGTCGGTTTAGGTCTGCGTCGCATTGGTCATACAGTAGAACGTGAGGATACTCCTGCCGTTCGTGGTATGGTCAACTTGGTTTCCTACATGGTTAAAGTTGAGGAGTAAGAGATGCGTTTAAATACTCTGTCTCCGGCTGAAGGTGCCAAGCACGCGCCTAAACGCGTAGGTCGTGGTATCGGTTCTGGTCTGGGTAAAACTGGCGGACGTGGTCACAAAGGTCAGAAATCTCGTTCTGGCGGTGGCGTACGCCGTGGTTTCGAAGGTGGCCAGATGCCTTTATACCGTCGTTTGCCGAAATTCGGCTTTACTTCACGCAAAGCAATGATCACTGCAGAGATTCGTCTGTCTGATTTTGCAGCTGTTGAAGGCGATGTTATTGATCTGAACGCACTGAAAGCCGCGAACGTTGTTGGCATCCAGATTGAATTTGCGAAAGTTATTCTGTCTGGCGAAGTGAACCGTGCAGTTACTGTACGTGGCCTTCGTGTTACTAAAGGTGCTCGCGCTGCAATCGAAGCTGCCGGCGGTAAAATTGAGGAATAAGTGACAGATGGCTAAACAACCAGGATTAGATTTTCAAAGTGCCAAAGGTGGAGCTGGCGAACTTAAACGCAGACTTTTGTTTGTAATTGGTGCGCTAATTGTATTCCGAATTGGTTCTTTTATTCCAATCCCTGGTATTGATGCCACTGTGCTTGCCAAATTGCTCGAACAGCAACAAGGCACCATCATTGAAATGTTTAACATGTTCTCTGGTGGTGCTCTTAGCCGTGCTTCTATCTTTGCTTTGGGTATCATGCCGTATATTTCGGCATCGATCATTGTCCAATTATTATCAGTGGTTAATCCACGATTAGCAGAGATTAAGAAGGAAGGAGAAGCAGGTCGTCGGAAGATAAGCCAATATACTCGTTGGGGTACTCTGGTATTAGCAATATTCCAATCTATTGGTATTGCAATGGGTCTACCGAATATGCCAGGGATGCAAGGATTAGTGATTGATCCAGGCCTTCCGTTCTACTTTACGGCAGTTGTTAGCTTAGTCACAGGAACCATGTTCCTTATGTGGTTAGGCGAACAGATAACTGAAAGAGGTATCGGTAACGGTATTTCAATCATTATCTTCGCTGGTATCGTTGCGGGATTACCGCCGGCCATTGGCCATACCATCGAGCAAGCTCGGCAAGGCGATCTGCACTTCCTCCTGTTGCTGTTGGTTGCGGTGTTAGTATTCGCGGTAACTTTCTTTGTTGTGTTTATGGAACGTGGTCAACGTCGTATTGTCGTTAATTACGCTAAACGTCAGCAAGGACGCCGTGTTTATGCAGCACAAAGTACACATTTACCGTTAAAAGTGAATATGGCGGGTGTAATTCCTGCAATTTTTGCTTCCAGTATCATACTATTCCCGGGTACAATAGCATCTTGGTTTGGTGATGGAACTGGCTGGGACTGGCTGACTACAATTTCTATGTACTTACAGCCTGGTCAACCGTTATATGTGTTGCTTTATGCTTCTGCGATCATCTTCTTCTGTTTCTTCTATACGGCGTTGGTTTTCAACCCGAGAGAAACAGCAGATAACCTGAAGAAGTCCGGTGCATTTGTACCAGGAATTCGTCCGGGAGAGCAAACGGCCAAGTACATTGATAAGGTAATGACTCGCCTGACATTAGTTGGTGCGTTATACATTACCTTTATCTGCCTAATCCCGGAGTTCATGCGTGACGCAATGAAAGTACCTTTCTACTTTGGTGGTACTTCCCTCTTAATTGTGGTTGTCGTTATCATGGACTTTATGGCTCAAGTGCAAACTCTGATGATGTCAAGTCAGTATGAGTCTGCATTGAAGAAAGCAAACCTTAAAGGTAAATAATCACTTAGTGTGGTTATGGTTTGCTAGAAGTTACGGAGAGTAAAAATGAAAGTTCGTGCTTCCGTCAAGAAATTATGCCGTAACTGTAAAGTTATCCGTCGCCATGGTAGCGTTCGTGTAATTTGCAGTGTTGAACCAAGACATAAACAACGTCAAGGTTAAGAAAAAGCATTTTTTTCTTGCAAAGTTGGGTTGAGCTGGCTAAATTAGCCAGCCAATCTTTTTTATCTAAGATACATTATTGTTTGAGTATCCTGAAAACGGGCTTTTCAGCACAGTAATGTATATTTTAACTTAGGAGTGCATAGTGGCCCGTATAGCAGGCATTAACATTCCTGATCATAAACATACCGTAATCGCTTTAACATCGATTTTCGGAATCGGCAAAACACGTTCACAGGCTATCTGTGAAGCAACTGGTATTGCTGAAAATGTTAAGATCAGTGAGCTGTCTGAAGAACAAATCGACAAGCTGCGTGACGAAGTTGCCAAGTATGTGGTAGAAGGTGACCTACGTCGTGAAATTACCCTGAGCATCAAGCGTCTGATGGACCTTGGATGTTACCGTGGTTTACGTCATCGTCGTGGTCTTCCTGTGCGCGGACAGCGTACTAAGACTAACGCTCGTACCCGCAAGGGTCCGCGTAAGCCGATCAAGAAATAAGTCGGGGTATTGAATAATGGCAAAGGCACCAGTTCGTGCACGTAAGCGTGTAAGAAAACAAGTCTCAGACGGTGTGGCTCATATCCATGCTTCTTTCAACAACACAATCGTTACAATTACTGACCGTCAGGGTAACGCATTAGGTTGGGCAACTGCCGGTGGTTCCGGTTTCCGTGGTTCTCGCAAATCCACTCCGTTCGCAGCTCAGGTTGCGGCAGAGCGTTGCGCAGAAGCTGTGAAAGAATACGGAATCAAAAACCTGGAAGTTATGGTTAAGGGACCGGGTCCGGGTCGCGAATCAACAATTCGTGCTCTGAACGCCGCTGGTTTCCGCATCACTAATATTACTGATGTGACTCCTATCCCTCATAACGGTTGTCGCCCACCGAAAAAACGTCGCGTTTAATACGTTTCGTTTTTTTTAGGACTGTTGGAGAAAGAAAATGGCTAGATATTTGGGTCCTAAGCTCAAGCTGAGCCGTCGCGAAGGAACAGACCTCTTTCTGAAGTCTGGTGTTCGCGCGATTGACACCAAGTGTAAATTAGAACAGGCACCAGGCCAGCACGGAGCGCGTAAACCGCGTCTGTCTGACTACGGTGTTCAGTTACGTGAAAAACAAAAAGTTCGTCGTATCTACGGTGTTCTGGAACGTCAATTCCGTAACTATTACAAAGAAGCAACACGTCTAAAAGGCAACACAGGTGAAAACCTGCTGACTCTGCTGGAAGGTCGTCTTGATAACGTCGTTTATCGTATGGGCTTTGGCGCAACTCGCGCAGAAGCACGTCAAATGGTTAGCCATAAAGCTATCATGGTAAATGGTCGTGTTGTTAATATCGCTTCTTATCAGGTTTCCCCGAATGACGTTATCAGCGTTCGTGAGAAAGCTAAAAAACAGTCTCGTATTAAGGCTGCTTTAGAGCTGGCTGAACAGCGTGAGAAGCCAACTTGGCTGGAAGTTGATGCTGCTAAAATGGAAGGTGTGTTCAAACGTATTCCTGAACGTACTGACTTGTCTGCGGACATTAACGAACACCTGATCGTCGAGCTTTACTCCAAGTAAAGCTTAGCACCAAAGAGAGGACACAATGCAGGGTTCTGTGACAGAGTTTCTAAAACCGCGCCTGGTAGATATCGAGCAAGTGAGTTCGACGCACGCTAAGGTGACCCTTGAGCCTTTAGAGCGTGGCTTTGGCCATACTCTAGGTAACGCACTGCGCCGTATTCTGCTTTCGTCTATGCCGGGTTGTGCGGTGACAGAGGTTGAGATTGATGGTGTACTGCATGAGTACAGCACCAAAGAAGGTGTACAGGAAGATATCCTGGAGATTCTCCTCAACCTGAAAGGGCTGGCGGTAAAAGTTCAGGGGAAAGATGAAGTTATTTTAACCTTGAATAAATCTGGCATTGGCCCTGTGACTGCAGCCGATATCATCCATGATGGTGATGTCGAAATCGTCAAGCCACAGCATATCATCTGCCACCTGACTGACGAAAACGCATCAATTAATATGCGTATTAAAGTTCAGCGTGGTCGTGGTTATGTGCCGGCTTCTGCCCGAGTTCATTCGGAAGAAGATGAGCGCCCAATTGGTCGTTTGTTAGTCGATGCTTGCTACAGCCCTGTAGAGCGTATTGCCTACAATGTTGAAGCAGCTCGTGTTGAGCAACGTACTGACTTGGATAAGTTAGTTATCGAAATGGAAACTAATGGTACAATCGATCCTGAAGAGGCGATTCGCCGTGCAGCGACCATTCTGGCTGAACAGCTTGAAGCTTTTGTTGATTTACGTGATGTACGTCAACCAGAAGTTAAAGAAGAAAAACCAGAATTCGATCCTATCTTATTGCGCCCAGTTGACGATCTGGAATTGACTGTCCGCTCTGCTAACTGCCTTAAAGCAGAAGCTATCCACTACATCGGTGATCTGGTACAGCGTACAGAAGTTGAGTTGCTTAAAACGCCTAACCTTGGTAAGAAATCTCTTACTGAAATTAAGGACGTCTTGGCATCTCGTGGTCTTTCTCTGGGCATGCGCTTAGAAAATTGGCCACCAGCAAGTATTGCTGATGATTAAGATCACAGGTTAAGGTTTTACTGAGAAGGATAAGGTCATGCGCCATCGTAAGAGTGGTCGTCAATTGAACCGCAACAGCAGCCACCGCCAAGCTATGTTCCGTAACATGGCTGGTTCTTTAGTTCGTCATGAGATCATCAAGACGACTCTGCCTAAAGCGAAAGAACTGCGTCGCGTCGTTGAGCCGCTGATTACTCTTGCCAAGACCGACAGCGTAGCTAATCGTCGTCTGGCATTCGCACGTACTCGTGATAACGAGATCGTTGCAAAATTATTTAATGAACTGGGACCTCGTTTCGCAGCTCGTGCTGGTGGTTACACTCGTATTCTTAAGTGTGGCTTCCGTACAGGCGACAACGCTCCGATGGCTTACATCGAGCTTGTTGACCGTGCTGTTGAGTCTCAAGAAGCAGCTGCAGAGTAATCTACAGTAGCTTTCAAGAAAACCGGGTATATTTGCCCGGTTTTTTTGTACCTGCTATTCTTACCCTTCGAATGATTTGTTCTTCCCTTGAATTTTCTACTATCAATCCTTATTTACAGGTAAAGCATTATGAGTATGTATAAGATAGGTGAAATTGCCAAGTTAGCCGATGTGACTCCCGATACAGTTCGCTTCTATGAGAAACAAGGGCTAATGGGGCACAAAGTACGTACCGAAGGTGGTTATCGTTTATTTACAGAACAAGACCTTCAGAGATTGCGTTTTATCCGTTATGCAAAGCAATTAGGTTTTACTTTAGAAGCAATATCAGAGCTGTTGTCTATTCGTGTTGATCCAGAACACCATACTTGCCAGGAGTCTAAACATATTGTCGATATCAGATTACTGGAAGTTGAAAAAAAGATTCAAGAGCTTATTATCATGCGTGATTCACTGAAGATGTTGAGTTCTGCATGCTGTGGTGAGGAACATGCGTCAACATACTGTTCTATTATGGAGATTCTAGAGCGGGGTGCATCTAAGGTTTATTAAGGTTATTAACTGAAACTAAAGAAGGTATATTATGAGTAAATATCAGCACAAACGTGGTGAGATAAAAGATAATGCAATTGAAGCATTACTTCATGACCCATTATTTCGTCAACGAGTAGAAAAAAATAAAAAAGGAAAAGGAAGTTATACAAGAAAAGGAAAAAATAATAAGGCAAATAACTGGGAGGCCAGTGGTAATAGGTTTATTTACTTATTACCACTGGCTTTTTAGTTATTTTTTATTCTGCTCTTTCAATAAATCACGAATTTCTGATAATAAAACTTCTTCAGTGGAGGGCGGCGTTGGTTCAGCTGGTGCAGCTTCTTTTTCACGACGAACTTTATTCATTACTTTAATTGCCATAAAGATCGCAAAAGCTACAATAACAAAGTCAAATACAGTTTGTATAAACATCCCATAATTAAGTACAACAGCTGGCAAATCACCTTGTGCTTCTTTTAGTACAACACTAAATGATTTAAAGTCTACCCCACCAATGAGTAGGCCTAATGGGGGCATGATGACATCAGCAACTAATGAAGAAACAATCTTACCAAATGCAGCACCAATAATAATACCGACAGCCATATCTACTACATTGCCTTTCATGGCAAATTCGCGAAAATCTTTTAAAAAACTCATCGACGACCCCTTAATAAATAACTCAATTGAAACAAAGTGTGTTAGGTTAACAAATTATAGTCGCTAGATTTATTAAGCTGCAAATATTTACGCTCTTTTTATTATTTTATAAAAAGAACGGGCTTGGCTGGAATAATTTCTCTACGTCAGGAACGTATTTTTTATCTGTAATAAACATAATGACATGGTCACCTTGTTCAATAATATGATAATCGCTAGCTATAATAACTTCCTCTTCTCGAACTATTGCGCCAATAATTGTTCCTGGAGGAAGTTTAATTTCAGATATTTTTTTACCGACCACTTTTGAGGTATTTTCATCACCGTGTGCAATAGCTTCAATGGCTTCAGCGACACCTCTTCTTAAAGAAGAAACACTAACAATATCGGCTTTTCTTACATGGCTTAATAAAGCAGAGATCGTGGCTTGCTGAGGAGAGACGGCAATATCAATCACTCCCCCCTGAACAAGCTCAACGTAGGCTGAACGCTGGATAAGCACCATTGCTTTTTTGGCCCCCATTTTTTTCGCTAACATTGCAGACATAATATTAGCTTCATCATCATTTGTGAGGGCGATAAACACATCCATTTGCTCAATATGTTCTTCAGTGAGTAGCTCTTGGTCAGATGCATCACCATAAAATACGATGGTATCATGTAGCAGTTGTGCTAATTCAGTCGCGCGTTGCTGGTTTCGCTCGATAAGCTTAACGCTATAATCTTTTTCTAAACGCCGAGCTAGACCTGCACCAACATTTCCTCCACCCACAATCATTAAGCGCTTATAGGGTTTTTCCAGCCTTTGTAGCTCACTCATTACTGCGCGAATATGTTGTGTTGAAGCGACAAAGAAGACTTCATCACCTGCTTCAATAACCGTTGAGCCTTGAGGACGAATAGGGCGATCTTGCCGAAATATCGCAACAACTCGCGTATCTATATGTGGCATATGTTCACGTAAGCTAGATAAAGCATTCCCTACCAGTGAACCACCATAATAAGCTTTTACAGCAACAATACTGACTTTCCCTTCCGCAAAATTAACAACCTGAAGAGCACCAGGATATTGAATCAGTTTATAGATATAGTCGATAACCAGTTGCTCAGGTGATATCAGGTAGTCAATTGGGATCTGCTCAGGAAGAAAAAGCTTATCTGCCTCACGGATATATTCGGTGGCTCTGATCCGTGCAATTTTATTCGGCGTATTAAATAGGCTATATGCAATTTGGCAAGCAATCATATTTGTTTCGTCAGAGTTAGTGACCGCGACTAACATATCAGCATCTTCAGCCCCTGCGTCACGAAGCACGCGTGGATGGGAGCCATGACCATTGACAACACGTAGATCGAATTGATCTTGCAGCTGGCGCAGACGATCGCCATCGGTATCAACGACTGTAATATCATTGTTCTCATCAACTAAATTTTCAGCAAGTGTGCCACCGACTTGCCCAGCGCCTAGAATAATGATTTTCATTGCATATTCCTATATTAGGTAACTCATGACTTATTATTGTGCTTGTTTTATTATACGTGCATAAAAGAAGCCATCACCACCTTCAGCACTTGGCAATATTTGCAGTCCTGCCTCTGTCCCATCATTTAGATGTGCATCGGAATGTTTAGTAAGGAACCGTTGTATTTGCTGACAGTTTTCTTCAGGCATGACAGAACAGGTCGCATACAATAAAGTACCACCTGCTTTTAGATAAGGCCAAACAGCCTCTAAGATTTTAGCCTGTAATTCTGCCAGTTCATTGATATCGGAGTCACGACGTAGCCATTTTATATCAGGGTGGCGACGGATAACTCCAGTCGCCGAACAAGGTGCATCAAGTAAAATCCGATCAAATTGCTGCCCATCAGCCCATTTTTCGGGCTGTGTACCGTCTCCTTGCACGACAGTAGCGTGTTGCTTAAGACGAATTAAATTATCTTTTACTCGTTTTAGACGGGTTTCATCAATATCAACTGCAAGTACATTAGCTTTTGGTGCGAGCTCTAAAATATGTGTTGTTTTGCCACCTGGTGCCGCACATAAATCTAAAATATTTTCACCATTTTGTGGTTCAAGTCGTTCTGCACAGCCTTGAGCAGAAACATCTTGTACTGTTGACCAACCCTCATCGAAGCCTGGTAATTTTGTGACTGCGGTAGGTTCCTCTAAGCGGATAGCACTGGGATGAGTTGAGTGCAAGTGTGCCGTTATTTCTGCTTGTTCTAACAGACCAAGATATTGCTCAGCAGTATGATGTTGGGAGTTGACTCTTAGCCACATAGGTGGGCGCTGATTATTTGCTTCAACAATAGTTTGCCAATCATTAGGATAAGCAACTTGTAAACGCTTGAGTAACCAACTCGGGTGAAGGTATTGGCTATTGTTATTCGCGATCCGTTCTTCTAATTGAACCTGTTGGCGTTGAAAAGAACGTAAGACACCATTGATTAAGCCTTTTAGTTGAGGGCGTTTGAGTGCGACGGCACCATTTACGGTTTCAGCTAATGCTGCATGTGCTGGTATACGTGTGTAGAGTAGCTGATAGATACCGACCATAATTAGATAGTGCAAGGTTCTCTGTTTACCCGTGAGCGGTTTTTCCATTAATTGGCTAATAAACCATTCAAGCTTAGGTAAATAACGTAGAACACCAAAGCAAATCTCTTGTAATAATGCTCTATCTTTATCGTTGATATTACGTTGCAAATCAGGCAAAACAGTACTTAATGATTGCCCATTATCGATAACTTGGTTAATTGCAGTCGCAGCGAGACTACGCAAATTGTATGTGTTTTTCATAAGTGAAGATGGGTCTTTTAGTTACTAAAATAAAACTGCCTGATATTTCAGGCAGTTTACAGATTCGTTAATCGAGAATTTGCTCTGGGGTAAACCATTCACGGCGGGAGTTTAGTATGTCCTGCGCACTCATGGCTTTTTTGCCAGGTGGTTGTAATTGGGTGATATTTAATACGCCATTCCCCGTAGCAATGCATATCCCATTTTTATCCGCACGAATGATTGTGCCAGGTTGCTTACCTTGTAAATCTTCAATCACTTCAGCTTGCCAAACCTTAATCAGTTGTTCCTGAACCATAAAATAGCTCATCGGCCATGGATTAAATGCACGGATACAACGTTCAATATGAGTCGCATCTTGTTGCCAATCAATACGAGCTTCTTCTTTAGAGAGTTTTTCTGCGTAATTGGCAAGAGCATCATTTTGCTTTTCTGGTGTACATTGGCCCGTAGATAACATATTAACCGTATGAATTAAAGCTTCCGGCCCAGTGATAGCGAGTTTTTCATACAGGGTTGCACTGGTGTCGTTCGGCGTGATGGGGCAGACAGCTTTATACAGCATGTCGCCCGTATCTAGTCCCGCATCCATCTGCATAATCGTCACCCCTGTTTCAGCGTCCCCAGCCCAAATTGAGCGTTGAATCGGTGCCGCTCCACGCCAACGAGGCAATAAGGAACCATGTACATTCAAACAGCCTAAGCGAGGAATGTCTAAAACAGCTTGGGGTAAAATCAAACCATATGCGACAACTATCATGAGATCTGCATTTCTGTCTTTGAGCCACTGTTGATTTTCAGCGCCTCTTAGAGATATGGGTTGAAAAACAGGGATGTCATGTTCCTGCGCTAAAACTTTTACAGGGCTCGGCGTTAGTTTTTTACCTCTACCTGCAGGTTTATCATGGCGAGTAAGAACGCCAACGATTTGGTGCTGGGTTCCAAGAAGAGCAGCTAAATGTTTTGCTGCAAAATCAGGCGTTCCTGCAAAGATAATTTTTAATGGTTCTGACACGTTAATTTCCCTGTTTTTATTCACTAAACTAGCTATTTTTTGCCTCTTTCGCTCTAAGCCTATCGAGCTTTTCAACTTTCTGGCGAATACGTTGGCGTTTTAACGGCGATAAGTAATCAACAAACAGCTTACCAACAAGGTGATCCATTTCATGTTGGATACAAATAGCCAATAAACCATCAGCTTCGAGTTCAAAAAGCTCGCCATTATAATCTAATGCACGGATTTTGACTTGCTCTGCTCGAGGAACAAACCCTTGCTGCTCAGGAATAGAAAGACATCCTTCTTCGATACCCGTTTCACCTGATTTATCTAATAATTCAGGATTGATAATCACTAAACGTTGGTCACGTGTTTCAGACACATCAATAACAATGATCCGCTGGTGGATATCGACTTGCGTAGCAGCGAGCCCAATACCTTCTTCCTCGTACATGGTATCGAACATATCATCTACAATGCGTTGAATTTGCGCATCAACTTTTTCGACTGGCTTAGCAATTGTGCGTAAGCGCTCGTCTGGATAATGTAATACGTTTAAGACTGACATAAATTTTTCGAGCGGTTTCCAAAAAGTGAATGGGAATTAATGCTTATTCTAGACATTTCTCGGGCATATTGACAGTATTGGTTATGATTTGTTCACTGAGGAACATATCTACTAATCAGTCAGGATGACGAAATGAACCTCCAAGAAATATGGTTAAGAATGTCTCTGGTAAGTCGGTTATTACCCATTCATGCAGTAGGCATTATTAATGAGCTAAAACAACTTAGTAAAATCAGTAATAGGGCTTTGCAACACTGTGGTTTAAACGAAATACAAAGGCTACAATTCCTTAATGTGCCAAAGCACCGATTGGAAAAAGTACAACAATGGTTAATGCATAAAAGTAATCAAATGATTACTTTTATAGACCCTCTTTATCCTTTTTTATTAAAACAGATCCATCACCCGCCACTTTTGCTTTTTGTGGTAGGAAAAAAAGAAATACTTGCAACGCAACAAATCGCTTTAGTTGGAAGTCGGCAAGCGAGTGACTATGGTAGAAAGTGGTCGACGGAGTTTGTTAAGGATTTTGTTCAATATGGGATGGCGATTACCAGCGGACTTGCGTTAGGCATTGATGGGATAAGCCATAAGGCTGCACTTGATAACAATGGCGTGACTATTGCCGTTTTGGGTAGTGGCTTGGAAAATATTTATCCGAAACAACATGACGCGCTTGCTGAACAAATAAAAGAAAATGGGGCTCTCGTATCGGAATACTGGCCAGATACTCCACCATTACCCAAACAGTTTCCAAGACGAAATCGAATTATTAGCGGGTTAAGTAAAGTGGTAGTCGTCATAGAAGCTGGTATGAAAAGTGGCTCCTTAATTACAGCGCGTTATGCTATTGAGCAAAATCGTGACCTTTTTACGCTTCCTGCACCTCTTGGCAATCCTGCATTTGGTGGTAACCTCTGGTTATTGCAACAAGGCGCTTATTTATTAGTGGATGCTGAGGATATTTTACAGCATTTAAGGGATGGGCTAAATTGGGCCCAATCTGAGCTTCCCATCGATGCTTATAAGAACAATGACACGCTTCCCAAGCTTAGTTTGGTTGAAAATAAAATTTTTGATGTGGTGGGCTACCAAGTTACACCAGTGGATACTATTGCGACTCAAGTTCAGATGCCGATTACTCAAGTTGTTTCAATATTAACAGAAATGGAAATTAATGGTGTGATTCGCTCCTGCTCTGGTGGATATATCAGACTAAGTTAATTGATTGATTAAAAGTAAGAGAAAAAAATGTCGAAACAATTGCCTTTTGATACAGATAAAAACGAATATTGCCCAGAGTGTAATTCTTTGCTGGTGATCCGTAATAGTAGCCATGGGCCTTTTCTTGGATGCTCTAGTTATCCAGAATGTCACTATATGCGCCCATTGAGGCCAAGTATTGAAAGTCATGTTATCAAGGTGTTAGATGGGCAGCTTTGTCCTCAGTGTGGGCATGACCTGGTATTGAAACAAGGTCGGTTTGGTATGTTCATTGGTTGTAGTCATTACCCTGAATGTGAGCATATTGAGCTCATAGATAAACCAGATGAAACAAAAGTTCCTTGCCCACAATGCCAAAAAGGCAATTTACTCCAAAGAAAATCCCGTTTTGGGAAGACTTTTTATGCCTGTGATAACTACCCTAACTGTCAGTTTATTCTTAATAATAAGCCTACTGTTGGTAAATGTATGTTTTGTGAATATCCATTATTGATGGAAAAAAGGGGGGGACTGGGAGTAAGATTATTTTGTGCCAGCAAACGCTGCGGTAAGCAACAAGAAGAATAATGAGTTAAAACTATGTCAAATGAATCTACACCTGCAATTGAAAGTATTATTGTTTCGTTAAAACAAGAAAAAGTGATCGCCTATCCAACTGAAGCTGTTTTTGGTTTAGGTTGTGACCCTGATAGCGAGACGGCAGTTCATCAGCTTTTAGACCTTAAACAGCGTCCTTGGGAAAAAGGATTGATTCTCATAGCTGATACTTATGAGCAATTAAGAGATTACATCGATGATGCACAATTAACGGAAGAGCAAAAACAAGCGATGTTCGCGACATGGCCAGGGCCTGTGACATGGGTTATTCCAGCTAAAGCGACAACACCTAAATGGTTAACAGGGCGGTTTGATACACTAGCCGTGAGAGTTACCGACCATGCACTTGTCAAAAAACTTTGTCGTCATTATGGTAAGCCATTGGTATCAACAAGTGCCAATTTAAGCGGGTTTGAGCCATGCAGAACCACTGAAGAGGTTATTGCACAGTTTAATGACAGGGTGCCTGTGCTTGATGGAAATGTTGGTGGCCGCCAGAACCCATCTGAAATCAGGGATGCCAAGACAGGCGAATTGTATCGTAAAGGATAATATTAATGGAAATGTTTGCAGTCTTTGGAAATCCGATTCAGCACAGTAAATCACCGTTTATACATAAGATGTTTGCAGAACAAACGGGGATTACTCTTGAGTATGAAAAAATTTTAGCACCGATAGAAAACTTTGAAGAAAGTTTGGGCGTTTTTTTTTCACAAGGTGGAAAAGGCGCAAACATCACCTTGCCATTTAAGGAACGAGCTTTTTTAGTTGTTTCTGAGTTGACTGAGCGTGCTCAAATTTGTGGTGCGGTCAATACGGTGATGAAGCTTGATGATAACCGACTGCTTGGTGATAACACAGATGGGATGGGGTTACTGTTAGACTTACAACGTTTAGAATTTGTGCAGCCAAATAGTCGAGTACTCATCATCGGTGCTGGTGGAGCAACACGAGGTGCATTATTACCGCTTTTAGAGTTTGGTTGTGATATCACACTGACAAATAGAACGTTTTCTAAAGTAGAAACGTTAGTTAATGAGTTCTCCTCATTAGGCAAGATCCGAGGAAAAGCGCTCGAACAGATCGGCTCAGCAGATTTTGATCTGGTTATAAATGCGACGTCATCAGGTGTTAGTGGAGAGATCCCTGCGATTAACCCAATTGTTTTTACAAAGAAAATTGCTTGTTATGACATGTTTTATCAAGCAACATTAACACCTTTCCTTGAGTTTGCGCGTCAACATCAGGTGACAAAAATTGCTGATGGACTTGGGATGTTAGTTGGGCAAGCCGCATTTTCGTTCAAATTATGGCATGGTGTTCAACCAGAAATTACACCTGTTTTGTCTGCTTTATATAAGGAATTAAAAGGTGAATCAATTGATCCAATTCCCCGATAGGGAAGAATGGGATGAATCATCTGGGGTGGTGCGTTTCCCTGTGTTAATTAGCGGTCTACTTGCGGAATGCACTATTTCGCAAGCTCTTTTATTTCAACGATATGGTGAAGAAGAAACGGCATTAGTACTTTTTCAACAAAATCGATGGGATGTAGAAGAAGAGTTCGAAGCCTTGATCGCACAAGGCTTCGATGATGAAAATGGAATTTACGTATTATCAGAAGATAAATAATTATTTTTCCATTCAACATAATTATTGGCGGAATAACGTAAATGCGCGAGTTCAGCATCAGTCAGTTTCCTGATGGCTTTTGCTGGGCTGCCCATATATAAATAGCCAGATTCCAAACGCTTACCTTGAGTAACTAGACTATTCGCACCAATCACGACATCATCTTCTATTATAGCCCCATCAATTACGATTGAACCCATTCCGACTAATACTCGATTACCAATAGTGCAACCATGAAGCATAACTTTGTGCCCAACAGTGACATCTTCACCAATGATTAGTGGGTTTCCCTCTGGATTGCTGGCGGATTTATGTGTCACATGTAATACGGAGCCATCTTGAATATTCGTACGAGCACCAATAGCAATGTAGTTAACATCTCCACGTAAAACGGAAAGAGGCCAAATACTAACATCTTTAGCTAATCGTACATCACCAATAACCACTGAAGATGGATCGATAAAAACTCGAGGTTCAAGTGAAGGATAGATGCCCAAGTAAGATCGTAAAGGTTTATTCATATCAATAGCCATAAAAATGAAAAAGAAAGAATGATAAGTAACTTGTTAACTTATTATGAGTTAATGTACTAAATAAGTACGTCAAAGTAAGAATTATAGGTGAAAAATTGCTCTTTTTATAACCATTGTGAGGCTAAAAAAGGCAAGGTGGTGATTTTATCCTCAAACAGTGTTTTTTTTTAAAAAAAAGGTTGTGTAATTCTGCCACCTCCCTATAATGCGCATCCGTTGTCACGGCAAACCGCTTCGGTGGTGAGGTTAGAAAATAAAAGCCTTAAGCCAAACTTGAGAAAGTAAGTGATAACACGG
>NZ_JBBPXM010000023.1:0-31253 GCF_050446505.1 Providencia sp. SP181 | reverse complement strand
TAAAAAAAACAAAAAATAGAAGCTATATTTTTAGATAATAAAAAAGGTCCATTACGATAAAATAATGAACCTTTGACTAACGCAATATGGTAAGGCAACAATTGCAAATAAAATCCCCTTTTTGGGTAAAACTAAGAAGGGATCACTCCCAGCAATCTAAACCAAAAATAATCCAGAGGAACTAACAAGAGGAAAGTCAGTATAAATAATATAATACATAATCTAACGCCATCCATTAATGGTACTTTGCCCATCCCCATAGCCACAACAATGGGTGATGCCTGATAAGGCAATAATGGCGTTGAATAACCAATAACTTGTACCATCAGTACGGCAATCATGGGTAACTCAGTTGCAGTGGAGAGAGATTCAGCCAGCGGTGTATATAATGCAGGAACACCATTAGCCGTTACGACAAAGTTTAACCCGCTGGTCAACCCAACTAAGCTACCAAAATCTACAAATGGGCTATTAGGGTCCAATGGCAATAATTTTTGAAGGTAAGTACCTACTACCATTCCGACATTTGAATAACTCACTAAGGTTGCTAGGCTTAAAATCCCCGCTACATAAATACAGGTGCGAATATTTACCGCTTGAACAAATTCATCATTGGTCACAAACCCCACTTTCGGTAGCAAACATAAACATGCCGCCACTAAACCGACCCATGCAGGAGAAACACCATGAGTGGTATCTGTTATCCAGAAAAGTAAGGTTATTGCCAAAAGAAGGCCTAATTTTTTCTCATTACGGCTCATCGGCGGTAATTTTTTTTGTTCAGTCATCGGCTGTAATTTGGCAGGAAATAGAAAATAGATACTCAGAACAACTAAAAGACCTTTGATTAGCCCCAAAATAGGCATATGGAGAAATAGGTAGTTTAAATAAGATAGCTTTATTCCATAGGTGGTTTCTATTGCACCAGCCATCACTAAATTCGGTACGTTAGCAGGTAGTATCGTGGCTGAAAGTTGGAATGTACCAAACCCGACAGCTAACGCTAACCCTATACGGCCTCGGCTACCACTTTCTAATCTGACTTTATCGGCTATCGCCATCACAATCGGCATCAATAGTGCAATCCGCCCCATGTTCGATGGCATGATAAAAGCCAACCCATAAGCAAGGAGCACCACACCTGTGATCAGCTTTAACCATGAACTCGTAAAACGCCCTGAGATATGTTGAGCAATACGCTCTGCCAGTCCAACTTTATTAATCGCAAAGCCAAGGATAAAACCACTTAACACAAGCCAAAAAGCTTCTGAAGTGAACCCTGAAAAAATCACATTGGTCGGGGCTAAATGTAAACATGCTGCTGCGGCTAAAAACAGTAATGCCACCAAGTATTCAGGGAGTTTCCCTGTTGCCCAAAACCCAATTGTAATTGCGATAACAACCGCACTCAGCCATTCTATCTCTGCCATCCACGTCGCCTTCTATTGGTTTTTATTATTGTTCAAAAAGATGATTTGATATGCACTCAATTTTATTTTTAATCCACCAAAAATAGAATATGCAGACCAATGAAATAACAACAGCAAGTGACGAATTTATGAAGTTTTTTTTATGCGTTAGAGTGGAGAAAAATTCGTCGTTTCTAAAAATATTTCCTGAAAATTACGACTTATATTAATAAAAAGCCGATATAACCTAATTAATTATAGTTATACCGGCTGCAATCTAAATGAGTTGATGCTGATTATTCAACCGTCACTGATTTCGCTAGGTTACGTGGTTGGTCAACGTCTGTTCCTTTGATTAATGCAACATGGTAAGACAACAGTTGCAGTGGAACAGTGTAGAAAATCGGTGCGATCAATTCTTCAACATGTGGCAGCGAAACAATTTTCATGTTTTCACTTGCGACAAAACCAGCGTCTTGGTCAGCGAACACATACAGCAGACCGCCACGAGCACGTACTTCTTCAATATTGGATTTCAGTTTTTCCAATAATTCATTGTTAGGTGCGATGATGATAACTGGCATATCTGCATCAATTAACGCTAATGGGCCGTGTTTTAATTCACCCGCGGCATAAGCTTCAGCGTGGATGTATGAAATCTCTTTTAATTTCAATGCCCCTTCAACTGCGATAGGGAATTGATCGCCACGACCTAAAAACAAGGCATGGTGTTTATCAGAGAAATCTTCGGCTAACGCTTCAATGACTTTATCTTGTGACAGCATGCTTTCAATACGCGCAGGGAGCGCATGTAATGCATGAGAAATACTTTCTTCTAACTCAGGGTTTGCGCCTTTTAAACGGCCCATGTACGCCACTAACATCAGTAGAACAGTTAATTGGGTAGTGAACGCTTTGGTTGATGCCACACCAATTTCTGCCCCTGCTTTTGTCATCAGTGCAAATTCAGACTCACGCACCAATGAAGAACCTGCGACGTTACAAACAGCTAACGAGGTCAAGTAGCCTAACTCTTTTGATAAACGCAGCGCAGCCAATGTATCTGCAGTTTCACCTGATTGGGACAACGTTATCATCAAGCTATTTTTGCGATGCGCTGGGTTACGGTAACGATACTCTGAAGCAATCTCCACATCACATGGGATACCCGCTAAGGATTCAAACCAGTAACGTGCAACCATCCCTGCGTTGTAAGAAGTTCCACAAGCAACAATTTGAATGTGCTCAACTTGGGAAAGAATTTCGTTCGCTTTCGGGCCTAACTCGCTTAAATCGATACCGTTGTCTTTATCAAAACGCCCTTCAAGGGTGTTTTTAATGGCCATCGGCTGTTCATAAATTTCTTTCTGCATGTAATGACGATACACGCCTTTATCGCCTGCATCATATTGAACGTTCGATTCAATTTGTTCGCGCTCAACTGGCGCACCGCTATTATCAAAGATACGAACGGTGCGGCGAGTCACTTCCGCAACATCCCCTTCTTCAAGGTAGATGAAACGGCGAGTCACGGGTAACAGCGCCAGTTGGTCAGAAGCTAAGAAGTTTTCGCCGACACCCAGACCGATAACCAATGGGCTACCAGAGCGTGCAGCGACTAATAATTCAGGAATACGGCTATCCATAATCACGGTACCGTAAGCGCCGCGTAACTGAGGGATAACACGTTGAACCACTTCCACCAACGTGCCACCTTTTTGTTGTTCATGATGAACAAGGTGTGCAATCACTTCAGTGTCAGTTTCTGAACTGAAAATATAACCCTGTTTTTTCAGTTCTTCTTTCAATTCTAAATAGTTTTCGATAATGCCATTATGAACAACAGCAATATAACCAGACGTATGCGGATGCGCATTACGTTCACTTGGAATACCATGTGTCGCCCAACGGGTATGTGCAATCCCCGTTCCGCCAGATACTGGTTTTTTCTCTGCTTCTTCCGCCAGCATTTGCACTTTGCCCACTTCACGTAAGCGTTGTAAATGACCTTCGTGGTCAACAACAGCCATACCCGCTGAGTCATAACCACGATATTCAAGACGACGAAGACCTTCTAACAGAATTTCTGCAATATCACGTTGTGCAACAGCACCTACAATTCCACACATATTTTATTTATTCCTAGACAAAAGGTTCCTTTCTTTAGAAACCTTCATTTGTCGTAACCTAATTGCTTTTCAGCTTTCGCTGTTCCCCAGCCTTGTAGAAAATGGGGAGATATTTTTATGCCACCTTAGGTAGCTATTTTATAATTTACTACTTTTTATATTCAAAGGGGCAATCGGCCCCTTATCAAAATTCACTTATTTTTTCTTTACTGGACGCTGCCAGTTTTTAATGTGCATTTGCTTAACGCGGCTGACCACTAATTCGTCCTCGTTAACATCTCTAGTGACTGTCGTGCCAGCACCAATGGTGGCGCCTTTTGCTACCGAAACAGGGGCAACTAATTGAGTATCAGAGCCGACAAACACATCATCACCAATAATGGTTTTATGTTTATTCGCGCCATCATAGTTGCATGTGATGGTTCCTGCGCCGATATTCACGTTATCACCAATTTGCGCATCGCCAAGGTAACTTAAATGCCCCGCTTTTGAGCCTAAACCTAAAGTGGCATTTTTCATTTCAACGAAATTACCCACATGCGCTTTAGCCGCTAATTTAGCACCAGGACGCAAACGAGCAAAAGGACCAACCGTACATTCTGCTGATAATTCAGAGTTTTCTATGACTGAATACGGGCTAATCACTGAGTTATCACCAATAACGCAGTTCCTTAAAATACAACCAGATTGAATTTGTACGTTGTTACCAAGCGTCACATTCCCTTCGATAATGACATTGGTATCGATAATAATGTCACGCCCATGGGTCAATGTGCCGCGTATATCAAAACGCTCAGGGTCGATTAGCATCACCCCCGCAAGTAACAATTTTTCTGCTTGTTCTTTCTGGTAAACACGCTCAAGTGCAGCTAGTTGCAGACGGTTATTAACCCCTTCCATTTCACTTAAACGGCTTGGGTGAACGGTCGCTACTTTATTACCTTCTTTATGAGCAAGAGCAATAATATCCGTTATGTAGTATTCGCCTTGCGCATTATCGTTGTTCAATTGAGCCAACCAACGTTTGAAATCTTTACCGCTTGCAACCATGATCCCAGTGTTAATCTCTTGGATTTTACGTTGCTCTTCAGTCGCATCTTTTTGCTCAATGATTCCGACAACTTCATTATTTTCACGGATGATACGGCCATAACCTGTTGGGTTATCTAAAATCACGGTCAATAAGCCAATGCCGCCTTGGGGCTTAACTTCAATCAGGCGATCTAACGTGTCTTTCGCAATCAAAGGCACATCGCCATATAACATGACGATATCTTCATCATCTTGGAAACTTGGTGCCGCCTGTTGCATTGCATGCCCAGTACCGAGCTGTTCTGCTTGCAGAACCCAATTTAAATTCTGCTCACCCAGTTTTTCTTTCAGTAAATCACCGCCATGCCCGTATACCAGATGGATATCTGATGCACCGATTGATTTTGCAGTATCAATTACGTGCTGAACCATTGGTTTGCCCGCAAGTAAATGCAAAACTTTAGGCAAATCTGAATACATCCGTGTGCCTTTACCGGCAGCTAAAATTACGACACTTTTTCTTTGCACAGTCATTTTTCCTGAAACTCCAACTTTGGGATGAAAGTAAACCTATTTCCTATCTAAAATACTACATATTTCGCTCAAATAAAAAAGCCAGTTAGGATTAACCAACTGGCTTTTTTTACTATACCGCTATCATTACATTAGCTTTTTAGTTAACTCGATGACTCGAAGTTTCGCTATTGCTTTTGCAAGTTCTGCCGATGCCTGAGCATAATCAACATCGCCGTGTGCTTTACGGACGTGTTCTTCCGCTTTGCGTTTAGACTCCACTGCACGAGCTTCGTCTAAATCTTTACCACGGATCGCTGTATCAGCGAGTACGATAACACCGTTTGGTTGAACTTCTAAAATACCGCCAGAGAGGTAAATTAGTTCTTCTTCACCAAACTGCTTGGTAATACGTACCATGCCCGGTTTTATGGCAGTCAGCAGCGGGGTATGCTGTGGATAAATCCCCAGCTCACCTTCACTACCTGTCACCTGAATTTTCTGTACTAGGCCTTCAAACATTTGTTTTTCAGCACTCACTACAGTCAGGTGGTATGTCATTGCAGCTACCATATCAACCTCCTGTCAGCTGGATTAAAGCTTTTTCGCTTTTTCCACAGCTTCTTCAATGGTACCAACCATATAGAACGCTTGTTCTGGCAGGTGGTCGTAATCACCGTTCAGGATACCGCCGAAGCCACGAATAGTGTCTTTCAGGGAAACGAACTTACCTGGTGAACCGGTAAATACTTCAGCAACGAAGAATGGTTGAGACAGGAAGCGCTGGATCTTACGAGCACGAGCAACAACCAGTTTGTCTTCTTCAGACAGTTCATCCATACCCAGAATTGCAATGATATCTTTCAGTTCTTGGTAACGTTGCAGAATAGACTGAACGCCACGTGCAACATCATAGTGCTCTTGACCAACGACGAGTGGGTCTAACTGACGGCTAGTAGAATCCAGAGGGTCAACCGCTGGGTAGATACCCAGAGATGCGATTTGACGGCTCAGAACTACCGTTGCGTCTAAGTGAGCAAAGGTTGTTGCTGGTGATGGGTCAGTCAAGTCATCCGCAGGAACGTAAACCGCTTGTACGGAAGTGATAGAACCCGTTTGAGTTGAGGTAATACGTTCTTGCAGAACACCCATCTCTTCCGCCAGCGTTGGCTGATAACCTACCGCTGATGGCATACGACCTAACAGTGCTGATACTTCAGTACCTGCTAAGGTGTAACGATAAATGTTGTCAACGAACAGCAGTACGTCACGACCTTCGTCACGGAATTTCTCAGCCATAGTCAGACCAGTCAACGCAACGCGCAGACGGTTTCCTGGTGGCTCATTCATCTGGCCATAAACCAGTGATACTTTATCCAGAACGTTTGAGTCGGTCATTTCATGATAGAAGTCGTTCCCTTCACGAGTACGCTCACCAACACCCGCGAACACTGAGTAACCTGAGTGCTCAATCGCGATGTTACGGATCAGTTCCATCATGTTTACTGTTTTACCAACACCCGCACCACCGAACAGACCAACTTTACCACCTTTTGCGAATGGACAGATTAAGTCCATTACTTTGATACCGGTTTCCAGCAGTTCTGTTGAGTTAGCTAACTCTTCGTAGCTTGGTGCTGCACGGTGAATTGACCAGCGCTCTTCTTCGCCGATATCACCTTTCATATCAATAGGCTGACCCAGAACGTTCATGATACGTCCTAAAGTTGCTTTACCTACTGGTACTTCGATTGGGTGCTCTAAGTTTACTACTTGTAAACCACGGCTCAGGCCATCAGATGTACCCATTGCGATACAACGGACAACACCACCGCCTAACTGTTGTTGAACTTCCAACACCAGTTTTTCTTTACCGTTAACAACCTCAAGAGCGTCGTACACTTTTGGTACGTCATCTTGAGGGAACTCGACGTCCACAACGGCGCCGATTACCTGGATAATCTTTCCAGTAGCCATCTTGAATCCTCTACGTAATTCGTAAACCTAGCTGTTAAACCGCGGAAGCACCCGAAACGATTTCGGTAAGCTCCTGAGTAATGCTGGCCTGACGAGCTTTGTTGTAAACCAACTGCAACTCTTTGATCAGGTTTCCACCATTATCAGTAGCGGCTTTCATCGCTACCATTCGTGCGGCCTGCTCACTAGCCAGGTTTTCAACGACGCCCTGATAAACCTGCGACTCGATATAACGACGTAGCAGGGTATCCAGCAACGCCTTAGGATCGGGTTCGTATATATAATCCCAAGACTTCTTCTTCAATGTTTCGTCATTGCTTGCAGGCAATGGCAGTAATTGAAGAATAGTTGGCTCCTGAGACATTGTATTGATGAACTTGTTAGTCACCACATACAGTTTATCCAAACGCCCTTCATCATAGGCTTGTAGCATAGTGTTAACTGGACCAATCAAATCCGAAAGCGTTGGGTTATCCCCCATTCCGGTGACTTGTGTTACGACGTTACCGCCCACAGAACCGAAGAATGAAACCGCTTTAGAACCGATTAAAGCCAAATCAACCTGAACGTTTTTCTCAGACCATGACTTCATGTCCGCTAGTAGCTTTTTGAACAAGTTAATGTTCAAGCCACCACACAGACCACGGTCTGTTGAAACAACCAGATACCCGACACGCTTAACTTCACGCTCTTCGAGATATGGGTGTTTATATTCCAGATTACCTAACGCTAGGTGACCAATCACACTGCGCATGGTTTCTGCATAAGGACGGCTGGCCGCCATGCGTTCCTGCGTTTTACGCATTTTGGACGCAGCGACCATTTCCATCGCTTTAGTGATCTTTTGTGTATTTTGTACACTTCCGATCTTGGAACGTATCTCTTTTGCGCCGGCCATTTCTGCTTCTCCTTATTAACCAGACGGCCCTAAAAATTCGGGCCGAATAGTATTACCAGGACTGAGTTGCTTTAAATGATTCGAGCAGTTTTTTCAACTTGCCTTCGATATCATCGTTATAGCTACCAGCCGGGCCAATTTCGTTCATAAGGTCAGCATGCTCGCGCTGTGCAAAAGAAACTAAAGCAGCTTCAAACGCACCAATTTTCGCTAACTCAACATCATCCAAGAATCCACGTTCTGCCGCGAACAGAGACAGTGCCTGCTCTGCTACTGACATCGGTGCATACTGTTTCTGTTTCAGCAGTTCAGTGACTTTTTGACCATGACTTAACTGTTTACGAGTCGCGTCATCGAGGTCGGAAGCAAACTGAGCAAACGCTGCAAGTTCACGATACTGAGCAAGTGCAGTACGGATACCACCAGACAGTTTCTTAATGATTTTAGTCTGAGCAGCACCACCAACACGAGATACTGAAATACCTGGGTTAACCGCTGGACGAATACCAGAGTTAAACAGGTTAGATTCCAGGAAGATCTGACCATCTGTAATCGAAATTACGTTTGTTGGTACGAATGCAGAAACGTCACCAGCTTGGGTTTCAATGATAGGCAGAGCCGTCAGTGAACCTGTTTGGCCTTTAACTTCACCTTTCGTAAAGTTTTCTACGTATTCAGCGTTAACGCGAGCAGCACGCTCAAGTAAACGTGAGTGCAGATAGAAAACGTCACCAGGGTAAGCTTCACGTCCTGGTGGACGACGTAACAACAGTGAAATTTGACGGTATGCAACAGCCTGTTTAGACAGGTCATCGTATACGATCAGTGCGTCTTCACCGCGGTCACGGAAATATTCACCCATCGCGCAACCAGCATATGGTGCTAAGTATTGCAGAGCAGCTGATTCAGATGCTGTAGCAACAACAACGATAGTGTTTTGCAGTGCGCCGTGCTCTTCCAGTTTACGAACTACGTTAGAAACAGTAGACGCTTTCTGGCCGATAGCCACGTACACACATTTGATACCTGAGTCGCGTTGGTTGATGATCGCATCGATTGCCAAAGCAGTTTTACCTGTTTGACGGTCACCGATGACAAGCTCACGCTGACCACGACCAATTGGAATCATCGCATCGACTGATTTATAACCAGTCTGTACAGGTTGATCAACGGATTGACGATCGATAACGCCTGGTGCAATAACTTCTACAGGTGAGAAGCCATCGTTATCAACAGGACCTTTACCATCAATTGGTTGACCCAGTGTATTCACAACACGTCCTAACAGGCCACGGCCTACTGGAACTTCAAGAATACGACCAGTACATTTAACTTTCATGCCTTCTGCCAAGTCGGCATAAGGACCCATGACAACCGCACCAACAGAGTCACGCTCTAAGTTCAATGCGATAGCGTAACGGTTGCCAGGCAGTGCGATCATCTCACCCTGCATGACTTCGGCTAAACCGTGAATACGAATGATACCGTCGTTAACGGATACAATCGTACCTTCATTGTGAGCTTCACTCACAACATCGAACTGAGCAATACGCTGTTTGATCAGTTCGCTGATTTCGGTGGAATTCAGTTGCATATGCTCCAGTCCCCTTAAGACTGCAAGACGTCAGTTAAACGCTCTAAGCGACCGCGGATACTCCCGTCAATAACGAGGTCTCCAGCACGAATGATCACTCCAGCAATAACAGACTTATCAATTTTGCAATTCAGCTTAACTTTGCGTGACAGACGTTTTTCCATCGCTGCAGAAATTTTAGCTGACTGCTGTTCGCTCAGTTCGTTAGCAGAGATGACATCAACCTCAATGGTTGATTCCAAAGCATCGCGCAATTGAATAAATTGAGCTAATACTTCTGGTAGCGTCGTTAAACGCCCGTTGTCTGCCATCACACGAATCAGATTCTGAACATGCTCGTCAATTTCATCTCCACAAACAGAGATAAACGTTTTAGCTAATGTTTCTGGTGCAATAGAACCAGAAAGCAGCTCACCAACCTGTTCATTGCGCGTCACCAGTGAGGTGAAGGCCAGCATATTCTGCCATTTTTCGACAGCTTGGTTTTCCACAGCAAAGTCAAAAGCTGCTTTGGCGTAGGGGCGAGCTACAGTAGCGATTTCAGACATGCCCCTCCCTCCTTACAGTTCAGCGACTAGTTTATCAACGATGTCGCTGTTAGCAGCTTCATCCACGGAACGTTCGATGATCTTCTCGGCACCTGCGATAGCAAGCATCGCAACCTGTTTACGTAACTCTTCACGTGCACGTTTACGCTCAGCATCAATTTCAGCTTGCGCTTGTGCGACGATTTTTGCACGTTCTGCTTCTGCTTCTGCTTTTGCTTCATCAATCATTTGAACACGCTGTTTGTTCGCTTGTTCAATGATGACTTGAGCTTCAGCTTTCGCTTTTTTCAGTCGGTCGGTTGCGTCGGTTTGCGCCAGTTCCAGGTTCTTTTTAGCACGTTCTGCAGAAGATAAGCCGTCAGCAATTTCTTTTTGACGTTTTTCAATGGCCGCCATAATCGGTGGCCATACATACTTCATACAGAACCAAACAAACAGGACAAACGCGATAGCCTGGCCGAGGATTGTTGCATTTAGATTCACAGACAATACCTCTTATTCATTAGTGAATTAATGTTCTACGTTAATTAGGCAACAGCGAACATTACATACAAGCCCAGACCAACAGCAATCATCGGAATAGCATCGACCAGACCCATTACGATAAAGAACTGTGTACGCAGCAGAGGAATTAAATCTGGCTGACGAGCAGCACCTTCTAAAAATTTACCACCTAGGATGCCGATACCGATCGCAGCACCGATCGCCGCTAAGCCCATCATCACAGCGGCAGCCATGTACAGCAGATCCATACTCAGGTTTTCCATGACAGTCTCCAGTTTGTTTCAGTTAATACAATTATTGATTAATAAAATTAGTGCTCTTCAGATGCCATCGACAGATAGACAACAGTCAGAACCATAAAAATAAAGGCTTGTAGCGTAATAATCAGTATGTGGAAGATAGCCCAAGGTAGGCTTAACAACCACTGTGACCACCACGGAAGCAGAGCCGCGATAAGAATAAAGATCAATTCACCTGCATACATGTTACCAAACAGTCGCAGACCGAGTGATACAGGTTTTGACAGCAGGCTTACCCCTTCAAGAATCAAGTTGACTGGAATAAAGACAGGATGATTAAAAGGCTGCATTGTGAGCTCTTTAGTAAATCCGCCAATTCCTTTCATCTTGATGCTGTAAAAGAGGATTAGGATAAACACACCAATTGCCATCGATAGAGTGACACTAACATCTGCGGTTGGTACTGCACGTAGTGCAGGTAACCCGAGATAATGCTCAGCAATATACGGAAGGAAATCAATTGGGAGTAAATCCATCAGGTTCATTAAGAATACCCAGACGAACACCGTTAATGCTAAAGGAGCAATAACTTTGCTCTTACCGTGATACATATCACGGACTGAGTTATCAACGAAACCAATGATCAGTTCTATTGCAGTCTGTAACTTACCGGGTACGCCACTAGTCGCATTGGCTGCAACTCTTCTAAATAGCCACAGGAACAGAGCCCCGAGAACTACTGAGAAAAAAAGCGAGTCAATGTTCAACGTCCAAAATGTTGGACTAGCGTGGGGATCGACCAACTTAAAGGTACTCAGGTCCAACTGAAGGTTTCTCAGATGGTGGCCTATGTAATCCTCTGTAGTCATCACTTCTCCTGATGCAGACATGATGCCTCTTACCCTTTTGTAGTTTAAAAATACTTACCGTTTAAAAACGGCTGGTGCAACAATCTGAACAATTAGCACCGCTAAATAGGTCAAACCCAGTGGTGTTAATGACGCTTTGAACACACCGAAAGCAACAACTAAAACAACGATAGTTGTAACAACCTTTAGCCCTGCTCCTAATGCTAAGAACCAGGCAATGCGGACAGGTTCATCCTCTTCTTTTGCTTTCTGAAATTGTGCTAGCAGCATAAATACGATATTTGGTAACCAGCATGCTAACCCACCAGCAAGAGCAGAGGCCCCCCATTCTATACTATTTGCACAGAAAGCCCCACTGAGGATCACTAAAGTTATAAACTGAACAGACAACTGCTTTACAGCATGCTTGTTGTCATAAAGGGATACAGACATAACTTTTTGTATACTCCCAGCTCTTCTCAGCCTCAGAAACGCTAAGTGTTGTATAAAACTGCCTTTGCGTAAATGTGTCAAGAGACAAAAACGTGCAAATTATACGGGCAGGCGAAATGAATTCAATCAGTAAGTAGCGAAAAGGTGAATAAATATTTAATTTTTTCGAGTCAGCGCAGAATTGTCGCTATAATAATTAATAAATAGTTAATGAATTGCTACATTCATTCACTTAATTGTGACATTAATCACATTTAGCTTTATTCGCTTTATTTATTCCTTCAACTTTCTTCACAAAAAAAATTAGATTTAATCTGTAAATCAAATAATTAAGAAATACATTTTTTAAGCTAAATAACGAATCTATAAATCAAATATTTCACTGTTAACTATTTTATTAGCTAAATCGATTAAGTTAAAATAGGCATTTACATTCACTTTTTCCATTCAACGTATTATTTTTGAAACCTATTCGTTATTGCCGTGTAAATAATGCGTAAAATCTGAGTTTTTGTTATTTGCTCAAAACGAAAAATAGCCGTCCGTTTTTCAACATTCGGCTATCGCTCTAAAAGATAAAATAATTTGATAGAAAGCAACTTTATTTCATCGTAATTTTAACTAAATGGCGTTGTTCATCAAGTTCTGGCACTTGAAGTTCAGTGATAGACTCAATAGCAAACCCTTCTGGCAGAACCATTTCATCATCACGAATGATACCTTTAAGTGCGTAAAAACGTCCATCCGATGACGGTAAATGGTGGCACCAGCTTAGCATATCGTTCAGTGATGCAAATGCGCGGCTAATGACACCATCAAAACCATTTCCAACAGGGTACTCTTCAACTCGCGATTGAACAGGTTCAATGTTAGTTAGTCCTAACTCATGTTGAACCTGTTTTAAAAAGCGTACACGCTTCCCTAAACTGTCCAATAAAACAAAATGGGCGTCAGGTCGAACAATAGCCAAAGGAACGCCTGGTAAGCCAGGGCCCGTTCCAACATCAATAAACCGTTGCCCGTTGAGTTGACCGTTCACCACTATGCTATCCATGATATGACGAATTAACATTTGTTGTGGGTCACGCACAGAGGTCAAGTTATAGGCTTTATTCCATTTAACTAATAACCCAACGTAATTAACTAACTGCTGTTTTTGCTTTTCCGTTAAATCGATATCTGTTTTTGCAAGCAATTGATTGAGTTTTGATAATAAATCCATGTTAAGCGCTCCGGCGTAGCATGCCTTGCTTTTTCAACCATACAAGCAAAATAGAGATTGCTGCAGGGGTGATCCCTGAAATACGCGAAGCTTGGCCGATCGATGTTGGTTTGTGATCGTTCAGCTTTGCCATAACTTCGTTAGATAAGCCTTTCACTTGTTTGTAATCAAGATCAACAGGTAACAAAGTGTTTTCATTGCGCAGCTGTCTTTCGATCTCTTCTTTCTGACGCGCAATATAACCTTCGTATTTAACTTGAATCTCAACTTGATCAGCGGCTTGTGGATCATCAATTGCAGGCGCAAATAAGTTTAGCGTAGTTAGCATTTGATAAGTCATTTCAGGACGACGTAATAAATCTTCACCGTTAGCTTCTTTGGATAAAGGAACGGTTAAGATGCCATCAATCTCTGTATGGTTATCCGATTTAGGATGAACCCAAATGTCTTTCAAACGTTGACGTTCTTTTTCAATCAGTTCAACTTTGTTGTTGAAATGAGCCCAACGAATATCATCGACTAAGCCTAACTCGCGGCCTTTTTCTGTTAAACGTAAATCTGCGTTATCTTCACGTAACATCAAACGATATTCTGCACGTGAGGTAAACATACGATATGGTTCTTTAGTGCCGAGTGTGCAAAGATCGTCAACCAGAACCCCCATATATGCTTGGTCACGGCGTGGGAACCAGCCTTCTAAGCCAAAGGCATGTTGTGCAGCATTTAAGCCTGCAAGTAACCCTTGTGCACCCGCTTCTTCATAACCTGTAGTCCCATTAATTTGACCAGCGAAGAACAAGCCATTAATAAATTTGCTTTCCAGAGTTTGTTTGAGATCGCGTGGGTCAAAGAAATCATACTCTATTGCATAACCAGGACGAATGATCCTTGCATTTTCCATCCCTTTCATAGAGTGCACGATCTGCATTTGCACATCAAAAGGCAAGCTGGTGGAAATCCCGTTCGGATAGATTTCGTTACTGGTTAAACCTTCTGGCTCTAAGAAAATTTGGTGTGAGTCTTTGTCTGCAAAGCGCATGACTTTGTCTTCGATCGATGGGCAATAGCGAGGGCCGATCCCTTCGATGATCCCTGCATACATTGGGCTACGATCAAGGTTATTTCTGATCACATCATGCGTTTTTTCATTGGTATAGGTGATATGGCAAGGCATCTGTTGTGGATGTTGATCTTGCGAACCTAAGAATGAAAATACGGGCATTGGGTCGTCACCTAGCTGTTGAGCTAACTGACTGAAATCAATAGTTCTTGCATCAATACGCGGTGGTGTTCCCGTTTTTAAACGGTTAACACGTAATGGTAATTCCCTTAAACGCTGAGAAAGGGAAATTGATGGTGGATCACCTGCACGACCACCGCTGTAGTTTTCTAACCCAATATGAATTTTTCCATCCAGGAAAGTCCCAACAGTTAGGACGACTGCTTTGGCTTTAAATTTTAAGCCCATGCGAGTAACCGCTCCTGTGACTTGATTGTTTTCAACAATCAAATCTTCAACAGGTTGTTGGAAAATCATTAGATTAGGTTGGTTTTCTAAAGCTGTTCTAACCGCTTGGCGGTAGAGAACGCGGTCCGCTTGTGCTCGAGTAGCTCGAACAGCAGGGCCTTTGCTGGCATTTAATGTTCTAAATTGAATGCCAGCTTTGTCAGTTGCTGTGGCCATTAAACCACCAAGAGCATCAATTTCTCTGACCAGATGCCCCTTACCGATCCCACCGATGGCTGGGTTGCAAGACATCTGGCCCAATGTATCAATATTGTGAGTCAGTAATAGGGTTTGACGCCCCATACGTGCAGCTGCCATTGCTGCTTCAGTACCGGCATGACCACCACCAATTACGATGACGTCAAATTGCTCTGGATAAAACATGTGTGAACCTTAAACGTTAGAAAATGCTGACTGTGCATTTGAGGAGAGAATTCTACTCAAGTTTGAGGAAGAGACCAAGCTTAGGTTTCTCCCCTATATAATATTAAGATCTTTTTATTTAAAGATCTCTTTATTAGATCTTTTATTAGGATCATCGGTTTCTGTGGATAAGTGGATTTTCACTTTAAAGATCATAAAAATGTAAAGGATCATATACTGTGAATGATCCGTGATCCAATTGCGTATAAGCTGGGATCAAAATGGGTACTTATGCACAGGCCTTGGTGGCCCTAAAACTTATACTCTGGATAACTACGGGTTAATAAAGGGATCTACCCTGAGTTATCCACAGCTGACTGATGCTATTTTGACCAAATTATAGTTCGTTTGCCCAAATTTTAACCCATTCCCCTGCGGGATCTTCTGGGATTTCGTGTTTTTGGATGTCTATTTCAAAACATTCACCGATCCGTTTAGCCCCTTTTTCGCTTAATAGGGTATCTAGTTTGTGGATCGCACCACAAAAAGTGTCATATTCCGAGCTACCGATCCCAACAGCACCAAACATCACTTGGCTGAGATCTGGTGAGCTTTCTTCTATAGCATCAAAGAACGGTTGAATACTTTCAGGTAGATCACCTGCTCCGTGAGTCGAACTCACCACCAGCCAAATGCCTTCAAGTGTTAAATCATCAAGCTCTGGGCCATGTTGAATATCTGTTTCATAACCAAGTTCTTCTAAAATCTCAGCCATGTGCTCAGCAACGTACTCTGCACTGCCCATTGTACTGCCACTTATTAAGGTTACTTTTGTCATGGTGATTCTCTTTCACAATAATAGGGCGCTATTGTACGCTGTGAATGAGCTGGGATCTACCTGTGGATAATGTGGTTATATCATTTTTTTTTCTAAGGGTTGATTGTACGTAAGATCGGGTTCTGTAAGGAGATCAGGGTTTCCGTAGATTGAATCTCATCAATTGTTTGAATTTTGTTGATAAGTACGTCTTGCAGGGCATCAATTGATTTGCACATAACCTTAATAAAAATGCTGTATTGACCAGTTGTGTAATACACCTCGACCACTTCTTCTAAGGCATCCAATTTTTTTAATGCTGTTGGGTAATCCTTTGCACTTTTTAAAATAATGCCAATAAAGCAGCAGACATCAAAACCTAACTGTTTTGGGTTTATATCAATACGGGTGCCTTTAATGATCCCTGCTTGCTTCATTTTTTCGACACGGACATGAATTGTCCCTGGGCTTACTGCAAATTTTTTGGCTAATTCTGCATAAGGTGTACGTGCATTTTTCATTAATTCGTGAAGTATGTCACGATCGAGATTATCGATTTGATAATTTTCTGGCATTATTTTACCTCTATTTTAACGATTATTCATTTTTATACCTATTTTTTTAATTAAAATAAATAGGAAAGGCTTTTTTTAATGATGGATATTGAATTTATACCTCATTTTGTTGCTTAATCTATACATCAGCTAATACAGCAAACAAATTATGGGTAATAAATTATGGACAAGTCATTCATTGAACATCAGCAACAAATTAGTTTTGTAAAATCCTATTTCTCACGTTTACTTGAAAAAGAACTCGGTCTAATTGAAGTTCAAGGGCCTATCCTGAGTCGTCTTGGTGATGGTACACAAGATAACTTATCAGGCAGTGAAAAAGCGGTTCAAGTAAAAGTGAAATCAATCCCAGGTGCGACCTTTGAAGTGGTGCACTCATTGGCTAAATGGAAACGTAAAACGTTAGGTCGTTTTGGTTTCAGTGAAGGCCAAGGACTCTATACGCATATGAAAGCGTTACGTCCGGACGAAGATCGCTTAACCCCAATCCACTCCGTCTATGTCGATCAGTGGGATTGGGAAAAAGTGATGGCAGATGAGGAGCGTACACTTCCTTATCTGAAACAGACAGTGGGTAAAATCTATAAGGCAATAAAAGAAACAGAAGCTGCCGTAAGTAAAGAGTTTGGACTGGCACCGTTCCTGCCAGACCAAATTCACTTTATCCACAGTGAAGAGCTGTTACAGCGCTACCCTGACCTTGATGCTAAAGGCCGTGAGCGAGCAATCGCGAAGGAACTTGGTGCTGTTTTCCTTATTGGTATCGGTGGTAAGTTATCCAGTGGTGAATCTCACGATGTACGTGCTCCAGACTATGACGACTGGACAACAGAAAACGAAGACGGTTTTTGTGGTTTAAACGGGGACATCCTTGTGTGGAACCCTGTATTACAAGACGCATTTGAGCTGTCTTCCATGGGGATCCGTGTTAGCCCTGAATGCTTAACGCGTCAATTAAGCCTGACACAAGATGAAAAACGGATGGAACTAGAATGGCACCAAGCACTAGTAAAAGGTGAAATGCCACAAACTATTGGTGGTGGTATTGGCCAATCCCGTTTAGTGATGCTACTTCTGCAACGCCAGCACATTGGCCAAGTTCAATGCGGTGTTTGGGCGCCAGACATGCAAGAATCTGTTGAAGGTATGCTGTAATTAGCGACTAAAGCGGCGTAAAAGCCTACTTTTTAACCCGGTGTCAAAGCGCCAAATATGGTCGAAGATTTTCATGATGCCGGGTTTCCCATAGTTTGACACAGATACCGCATGGAAGCGGTATTTCCCTATCTTCTGCATGGTTTTTATTTTTTGAATGAGTTCATCGGGCAAACGTTGAGCTACAAAATCAGAAATGACCACAGCATCAGCATCCATCCATTGCTTAGACTCTAGTTTAACGGTTGTCTCTTGCAAACATGCTGCAAGGTCTGTTCCGCCTTTAAATGTTTGATGTAAAAACCGAATGCATTGTTCCAGCCCATCTGCAGATAATAAATCGTAATGCACAATATCCGTAGAAAACAGCATCACATGGCACGCGCGGTTATCGGCTAACGCAATTTTCATTAGCGCAAGGCAAAATGCCTTTGCACAACGCTCATTTAACCCGCCCATTGAGCCTGATGTATCAATACACACCACAAATGGCCCTCTAGGTTGCTCTTCATCATGGTGATGTGTAATAGGGCGTAGTACTTTTCTTTCTTGCCAGCTATCCCCTTGCAATCGATAAGTTAATAGCTGCTTTTCCAGTAATTTTCGATAAAACTCAAATTCAATTTCTTCGATACCCAACATCGCAAGTTCAGCGGGTAATAAACGCAAAATATCATCGCTTTGGTTTAAGCCATTAACTTGTTCAGGCACTGTCTCTGGTACTTTCTCCATGATGGTCATCGGTTCTAAAACCACGCTATCATCAGGAATAGCTTGCGCTGTTTGGCTGCGCCCTAATAGTTGAGCTATTTTTTCGAGTTCAGGCTGCTGACGTAAAAATTCACTGTAGCGATTTAACAACTGGTCATTATAAGCGGAGTTCATATTCACCCCTTTGCTTAAATCCCACAAACGTCCTGCTGCCCGCTCATTTTCACCCAAAATATCTTCTAAATTTCCACTCAAGGCTAACCTGCGTTGCAATTCCGCCAGCAATTGCTCTTTTTCTTGCTCTAATAACTCTTTATGCAGGGTGGTAACTTGTAAAATTAAGCTGACTCGCCACTTTTGTACAAACAAAGCTTGCCTTGCACTGCGATTTTCAATTTTACCACTTTGTAATTGATTTGCTTCTCGGTAAAACGGCGAGTCGATTTGGTTAAGCCTTTCTATTACAGAAGGAAGCCGCGTAAAAAAAGCATCCGTTGAGATACCAAGGGATTGTCGATACAACTCAAACTCTTCAGAAAGTTGCGCGGGAACTAACGCATCTTGTAAGCGCTGTTTCAGGTCTGTTTTCCAACTGGATAAGTCTTTTAACAATGCTTTTTTTAAACGAGGGTGTTTTTCAAAAAATACCGCTAATTGCGGTGTAGCAAGGAGCGAGATAATAATCTCTTCAATTAGTTGGCTTTCATTAACCGAAAGCAGCATCTCCAGAGTGGCTAAACTCATCATAATTATTCAGCCACTTTCCCTGTGATCTGATTACGTAATTGCGTTAATTTTTCTGAAAGTTGTAGAAAACTTTGCTCAATATCTGCCAACCAATGGGGTTCAATAAAAAGATTGGGTTGCTGCTTTTCAAATTGATAGCGAGCGCCTTGAATATCAGATTGAATGTTATCCAGCTTATCTAACCATTCTTGGTTATTTGATGTGGAGGTTTGTGTCACTGTTTTATCTTGGATATATAATGTTGATGATTGATGGCTTATATCTAATAACTGTATCTGATTTAAATTATTCACTTCAGCGGCAATTTCTTGTGCAAAACCAATACCGTTTAAATGTGCGGATAACGTCGTACCTTTATTTAAAAATAAAGTGAGTGCTTTTTTGTCTGTGGTAACAAATGTCACTTTCATATTATGCAATTGCAATGGACGATGTAAAAACAGCGTGATCCGTCCTTCCTGAACATACTCAGGCAGCACATATGAGGCCTTGCGGGCAAACATCGCATTGTTTTTATTCACTTTAAAGGCATCTTGACTGTTTTGATCTTGCGTAGATGACATCCACTGTTGGTAAATTTGCTCAATTTCACGGGTGAATTTACGTTGCTGCCAACCCTCTTCTTGTAAAAGTGATTGAATTAACTGCGGTAATGCATTCATAGATTGCATATCGTGCCACAGGCAATCTTTTAAAAGCACAATATCAAGGGGAGAAACACTGCTACGGCCATTAAAAAATGCACTTGCTTGTAATAAATAAATGGCTTTTTTCCAACGTCTATCCGAGACATAAACTTGCTTGTCAGTGGCGTCCAATTGCTGGCGCAGCTGGTAGACCAGCTCAAAACAGTGATCGGGCAGCGTAATTTTAGGGATTTCTTGTTGCCACTGTTGGTATTCTTCATCACTGATTTTTAAATGTTCAGGGATTTGAGATTCTTCTAATGATGATTTTCCTGTTAATAATGCCCGAAAGTTTTGTTTTTCCTGTACTTTATCAAGCCAGATACGCACTAACATGCGGTCAAAAAGGGCTTCTAAACTATTATCTGCATCAGGCAATTCGTTCGAAGCCGTGACGAGCAAACGCATGGGGATAGCTTTTTCTTCATCACCATTACGGAATTTACGTTCATTGATAGCCGTTAATAGCGTATTAAGAATAGCTGGACCAGCTTTCCAGATTTCATCCAAGAAAACCACTTCAGCATCAGGTAAATAACCTTTGGTTAGGCGTTCATAGCGCCCTTCGTCTTTTAAAGCTTGAATAGATAACGGCCCAAAAATTTCTTCAGGCGTCGAAAAGCGCGTCATTAAATACTCAAATGCATGGGCATGACGGAAGGCATATTTCATTCTTCGTGCAATTAAGCTTTTAGCAATCCCGGGAGGGCCTAATAGAAATACGCTTTCACCACTGAGTGTGGCTAATAAGCACAAACGAATAGCTTGCTGGCGTTCATATAAACCACTTTCAAGGTAATTGCTTAATTGAGCTATTCGTTCAGATAATTGCATCGATATTCCTTTTCATTGAATAACAAAATTCAATAATGTTTAAGTTACGCTTAATTCTTAGGTTATCTGCCCTTTTATAAACAGCGCAATCAATTTTGTCATTTTTCTTTTGTGTTATTTGATTTAAATCGTGTGTAGCAGTATTAAGGCGAGAAAATCTGAGTAGGAATAAGGCTGATTTGAATAGGCTAGGGTTCATGTCTATAAAAAACATGAGCCCTAACTGAAGATTAAAAATGATTAATAAGGTGCATCTGGCGTGGTAACCCGAATTAATTTTTCATTCACAAACTCACGAATTCCCGCAAGTGATTGTTCTCGACCATAACCAGAAAGCTTAGTTCCACCGAAGGGGAGTTCCGGGGCAATTCCTGTCGGATGATTGATATAAACCATCCCTGAAACTATTTGGCGAGCCACTTTTATCGCTTCAGCTTCATTTTTACCAAAGACAGTTCCACCTAAACCAAATTCAGTCGCGTTAGCTAATTGAATGGCTTCATCTATATTTTTTACAGCATAAATACAAAGAACTGGGCCAAATATTTCTTCATAATACGCTTTCATATTCGGTTTTATATCTGTCAGTATTGTGGGTTGCATAAATGCCCCTTCACGATCTAATCGCTTACCTCCAAATACCAGTGTTGCTCCCTCTTTTACGGCTACTTCAACTTGATGAACAACTTCATTCACCGCTTTTTCACTACTTAATGGAGCAAGTTGCGTGGCTGGGTCCATTGGATCACCCACAATAATTTTTTCATAGATTGCTTTTGCTTTTGCGATAAATTCTTTCGCAACGTTTTCTAATACAATAATACGTTTTGGTGAAACACAAACCTGCCCTGCATTCCATAGACGGCCAGCAGTCGCTGATGCAACCGCGCTATCAATATCTGCATCAGCTAGCACAATAAAAGCATCACTTCCTCCTAGCTCAAGGGTTGATTTTTTTATTGCTTTACTGGCTTCAGAGGCAAAATTGGAACCTGCAGGTTTACTACCTGTTAAAGATACGGCTTTGACTCGTTCATCTGAAACAAGAGCAGAAACTTTTGAGCCAGGAATGAATAAATTGTTGTAAACCCCATCCGGTAGTCCTGCTTCAATAAATATTTTTTCCATCATTTCAGCACATTGAGGAATATTTGAAGCATGTTTTAAAACAATGGTATTTCCTGCCATTAAATTAGCGGCAGCTGTTCGAGTTATTTGATAAAACGGGAAATTCCATGGTTGAACCGTCAGGAGTACTCCGATTGGTTCATAAGTTAAGAAGGCTTTTCCGTGTTTAACATCAATTTCTTTATCCGCTAATAAACGGCTTCCTTCATTTGCATAATAGTCAAAAATATTTGCGCATAATTCCACTTCGCTTATTGACTCACTTAATAGCTTTCCCATTTCTGTTGTACATATTTTTCCGAGAAGTTCTTTTTTATCTCGCATAACTTTTGCTATGTTATGTAAAATTGCCGCTCGCTCTGTAAATGAGGTTTTTTTCCAAGTCAGGTAGGCGGTATCTGCTTTGGTGAGAATTGTATCGACTTGCTCCGCACTCATTTCTTCATAAATCTTTTCTACTTTGTTTGTTGCTGGATTAACTGATTTTATTGACGATGTCATATTCATTTTTTATTCCTTGTTGCAACTATTAAAGATAAATAATTTAACTTATCTTAAATTACAGTTGATATACCAACATAAATTAGGGGGAAAATGAAATTCAATGGCATTTATTATCAATAATTGTGTTTAAGGGTTTTTGATTGTTTGTGAATGTTTTTTTGTGTGTTTATTTATGAATCAATAGAAACGATTCAGCTATAAACTATTCAATTAGTTATCCTTTTTTATTTCTTTAACGCCAACGAAACGTTTCGATGCCGATCACAAATATCAATCATCAATATTGAGTTGTGACTCATCTAAACTATGATTAGGTGAGCGAAACGTTTCGCTTATCAGGAATGGCGGTGAAAAAATGAAAAAAGGTGTTCTGCTTAATGCCAATATTACCTCAGTGATTGCTAAATTAGGTCATACAGATCAAATCACACTGGCAGATGCAGGTTTGCCCATTTCAACAGGGCCTGAGCGGATTGATTTAGCAATTACGCAAGGATTACCCGATTTCATGGCTGTTTTGCGGGTTGTTACGCAAGAAATGCAGGTAGAAAAAGCCATTATTGCTGAAGAAATTAGCGCGATGAATCCCACCATGGAAACGGCAATTTTAACGCATTTGAATGACCTACAAACTGTGCAAGGCAATCAAATCGAAATTATCTATTGTAGTCATGAGCGCTTTAAACAGCTGACGCATGACAGCAAAGCGGTCATTAGAACCGGGGAATGTTCGCCATTTGCTAATATAATCCTTTGTTCTGGTGTGACTTTCTGAGGTGACTATGCAACCTTTATTAGAACTTATCGGTATCGATAAATCATTTCCAGGTGTGAAAGCGCTCAGTGGTGCGACATTAAATGTCTATCCTGGAAAAGTCATGGCGCTGGTGGGGGAAAATGGGGCTGGCAAATCAACCATGATGAAAGTGCTTACGGGGATCTATCAAAAAGACGCAGGTAAAATTCGCTTTCTTGGCAAAGAAGTGGCGTTTAATGGGCCTAAAAGTTCCCAAGAAGCGGGTATTGGTATTATTCACCAAGAATTAAACCTGATCCCTGAGCTGACTATTGCAGAAAACATTTTCCTTGGACGCGAGTTTGTCAGTGCGTTTGGCAAAATAGACTGGAAAAAAATGTTCAGTGAATCGGACAAACTGCTAAAACGTCTTAACCTTGATTATGATAGCCACCAAACCATTGCAGAGCTTTCTATTGGTGAGCAACAAATGGTGGAAATTGCCAAGGTTCTCAGCTTTCAATCCCAAGTGATCATCATGGATGAGCCGACAGATGCGCTCACTGATACGGAAACTGAATCATTATTTCGCGTTATTGAAGACTTAAAAGCACAAGGCTGCGGTATTGTTTATATCTCTCACCGTTTAAAAGAAATTTTTGAAATTTGCGATGATGTGACTGTTTTTCGCGATGGCCAGTTTATTGGCGAAAAACCCGTTAGCGAATTAGAAGAAGAAAAACTGATTGAAATGATGGTGGGAAGAAAACTTGAAGACCAATACCCACGCGTAGATGTTCAAGCAGGCGACACCCGTTTACAGCTCGAAAGTGTTTCAGGCCCTGGAGTAACAAGCGCCAGTTTTATTTTGAAAAGTGGTGAAATTTTAGGCGTTTCAGGCTTGATGGGAGCAGGTCGTACAGAATTAATGAAAATCATCTATGGCGCCGCACCAAAGAAAGCAGGCACTATCAGCCTTGATGGTAAACCTATCACGTTAAAAACCCCGCAAGATGGCCTTAATAATGGCATTGTTTATATTTCTGAAGACCGTAAACGGGACGGTTTAGTCCTAGGCATGTCAGTTAAGGAAAATATGTCATTAACGGCATTACGATATTTCAGCCGTGCAGGTGGAAGCCTGAAACATGGTGAAGAGCAACAAACTGTCAGTGATTTCATTAGGTTATTCAATATAAAAACCCCATCAATGGACCAAATCATTGGCAACCTTTCTGGCGGAAATCAACAAAAAGTGGCTATCGCCCGAGGATTGATGACTAGACCAAAGGTGTTGATCCTTGATGAACCAACGCGTGGTGTTGATGTGGGGGCAAAAAAAGAAATTTATCAGCTAATTAACCAATTTAAGAAAGAAGGGCTGAGCATCATTTTAGTGTCTTCAGAAATGCCTGAAGTGATTGGAATGAGTGACCGCATATTGGTGATGCACGAAGGTCATATCAGCGGTGAGTTCACAGCCAAAGACGCGACTCAGGAAGCCTTAATGGCTGCCGCAGTGGGTAAAAATTACGGCTCAGTTCAGGAGTTATCAGTATGAGTTCAACAACTGCATCATCAAAACGCTGGTTCAGCAAAGCTTGGCTAATGGAGCAAAAATCGTTAATTGCGCTATTAGTCTTAATTGCTATCGTATCAACATTAAGCCCTAATTTTTTTACGGTGAATAACCTATTCAATATTTTGCAGCAAACGTCAGTGAACGCCATTATGGCGGTAGGCATGACGTTGGTTATCTTAACGTCAGGGATTGACCTGTCGGTGGGCTCATTACTTGCACTGACTGGCGCAGTCGCCGCATCAATGGTGGGCGCTGAAGTTAATGCTTTAGTTGCTGTTGCTGGCGCTCTAGCACTTGGCGCGGCTATTGGTGCATGCACTGGGGTCATTGTCGCGAAAGGGAAAGTTCAAGCCTTTATTGCAACATTAGTGATGATGCTTTTATTGCGCGGTGTTACTCGTGTGTATACCGATGGAAGCCCAATTAATACAGGTTTTAGTGATAATGCAGATTTATTTGGTTGGTTTGGTATTGGTCGTCCATTAGGTATTCCTACCCCAGTTTGGTTAATGATCATTGTTTTTGCTGCGGCATGGTACATGTTGCATCACACTCGATTAGGTCGTTATATCTATGCGCTAGGTGGCAATGAAGCAGCAACTCGCTTATCAGGCATTAACGTCGATCGCATCAAAATTATTGTGTATGCCTTATGTGGTTTACTGGCGGCACTGGCAAGTGTGATTGAAGTTGCACGTTTGTCATCGGCTCAACCCATGGCAGGTAATGGGTATGAATTGGATGCTATCGCAGCGGTTGTACTCGGTGGTACAAGCCTTGCAGGCGGAAAAGGGCGTATTGTCGGCACGTTGATTGGTGCATTGATCCTAGGTTTCTTAAACAATGGCTTAAACTTATTAGGTATTTCGTCTAACTATCAGATGATTGTCAAAGCGGTCGTCATCTTACTTGCGGTACTTGTTGATAATAAAAAATAACCCTACAGGAAAACGATTATGAAACTGAATAAATTAGCTACATTGTTATCAGCTGTTGCACTGAGTGCAACCGTTAGTGTTAATGCGATGGCAAAAGACAGTATTGCGTTAGTGATTTCAACATTGAACAACCCTTTCTTTGTCACGATGAAAGATAGTGCACAAAAAGAAGCGGACAGACTGGGCTATGAACTGATTGTCTTAGATTCACAAGATAATCCTGCCAAAGAATTGGCAAACGTTCAGGACTTAACGGTTCGTGGAACTAAATTGATGCTAATCAACCCAACAGATTCTGATGCAGTGGGTAACTCTATCTTAATGGCAAACAAAGCAAAAATCCCTGTCATTACCTTAGATAGAGCTGCGAATAAAGGTGAGGTAGTCAGTCACGTTGCTTCAGATAACCGTATGGGCGGTAAAATGGCGGCGGATTATATTGCACAAAAAACAGGTAGCGAAGCCAAAGTTATTCAACTAGAAGGAATTTCAGGTACTTCAGCCGCGCGTGAACGTGGTGAAGGCTTTAATACGGGTGCGAAAGAGCACAAATTTAATTTACTGGCGAGTCAGCCTGCGGACTTCGACAGAACCAAAGGCCTTAACGTCATGCAAAACCTGCTTACTGCACACCCAGCGGTTCAAGCCGTCTTTGCTCAAAATGACGAAATGGCACTGGGAGCATTAAGAGCACTGCAAACTGCGGGTCGTACTGATGTTTTAGTTGTAGGATTCGATGGCACGAATGATGGCATTAAAGCCGTAGAAGGCGGTAAATTAGGCGCAACAATCGCACAGCGTCCTGATCAAATTGGTATTGTCGGCGTGCAGATTGCCGATAAAGTCTTAAAAGGCGAAAAAGTTGAAGCAACTGTTCCTGTTGAATTGGAATTAGTGGTAAAACAATAAGATAAAGTAACCGCCGCGACAGCATTTGCGGCGGTTTATTGGTTTTGTGGTTATAAAGTCACAATAAAAAGGATATAAATGTTATGGGTACAGCAAAACTGGTAGTTCTAGGTAGTATTAATGCTGATCATATTTTGAATGTTAAGCAATTCCCACAGCCAGGTGAAACTGTTCGTGGCGACAGTTACCAAGTTGCCTTTGGTGGAAAAGGTGCAAACCAAGCTGTAGCTGCTGGTCGTAGTGGTGCTGACATAACCTTTATAGCCTGTGTGGGTGATGACGATATCGGTGCAAGTATAAAAAAACAGCTTCATCTCGATAATATTAAAACGGAATGCATTGATGCGATTAAAGAGGAAACGACAGGTGTTGCTCTGATTTATGTCAATCAACAAGGGGAAAACATCATTGGTATCAATGCGGGTGCCAATGCGCAACTAACAACGCAGAGACTTGCGCAATATCAGCAAAAAATTATTGAGGCAGATGCCGTCTTAATGCAGCTTGAATCACCGATTGAAACTGTTCAGATGGCTGCTGAAATTGCAAAGAAAAACAATACTCAAGTCATTTTAAACCCAGCTCCAGCGCAATCATTACCAGACTCATTACTAACGCTGGTGGATATTATCACCCCGAATGAAACGGAAGCGGAACATTTAACGGGGATTGCCGTTAATGATGACCAAGGTGCCCAAGCAGCGGCAGAAGTATTACACCAAAAAGGGATCAGTAAAGTGATGATTACTTTAGGGGCTCGCGGGGTTTGGTATAGTGAAAAAGGCGTACAAGGTAAAATAATTGCGGGGTTTCGCGTAAAAGCAGTGGATACTATTGCGGCAGGTGATACATTCAATGGGGCATACGTTACCGCTTTACTAGAAGGTAAGGCTGATGAAGATGCTATTATTTTTGCCCATGCGGCGGCGGCGATAGCAGTAACGCGCCCAGGTGCTCAGCCTTCAGTTCCATGGCGCAAAGAAATTGACCAATTTTTAGCTCAATAGGATTAACTTGTGGCAACAATGAAAGATGTGGCACGCCTTGCGGGGGTGTCGACATCCACCGTCTCTCACGTTATCAATCAAAATCGCTACGTTAGTGAGAGTATTACTCTACGCGTTAAAAATGCAATTGAAGAGCTAAATTACGCCCCTTCGGCATTGGCGAGAAGCTTAAAAATGAATCGCACGAATACAATTGGAATGTTGCTAACAACCAGTAACAACCCATTTTATGCGGAAGTGGTGCGAGGTGTAGAACGGAGTTGCTACGAGCGTGGTTATAGCTTGATTTTATGCAACACAGAAGGTGACCTTCAACGGATGAATCATAGTTTAGAGACCCTATTACAAAAGCGGGTAGATGGGTTATTGATCATGTGTACTGAAGTTCAAGGGCCATCAAAAGAGGTACTGGCTCGTTATCCTGCGGTACCGACGGTAATGATGGACTGGTCGCCATTTGAATCTGGCGGTGATGTTATCCAAGATAACTCATTTTTAGGGGGCGAAATGGCTACTCGCTACTTAATTAATGCAGGGTTCACTCGTATTGCTTGCATTGCAGGGCCGCAAGATAAATCACCAGCAAGAGCCCGTCACCAAGGTTTTATTCAAGCTATGAATGACGCCGGCATTGAAATTGATGAAGATTATCTGATTTTCAGTGATTTTGAATTCGCTGGTGGTTTTGAGTCAATGAATGCACTACTTGAATTACCTATCCCACCTCAAGCTATTTTCGCGGGTAATGATGCCATGGCAGTTGGGGCTTATCAGGCAATATTCCAAAAGGGGATGAAAGTGCCTGATGATATTTCGATTGTCGGTTATGATGATATCGATCTTTCTTCTTATATGATCCCACCATTAACAACCATTCATCAACCAAAAGATGAGTTAGGGCAACAAGCGGTTAATCAACTGATTTATCGAATGGATAACCCAGAGGCAGAGACCAGTGTGTTAGTACTCACCCCTGAGCTTATCGAGCGCCAGTCTGTTAAGAAGGTGAATTCTTAGCTTTTTTGGTTTTTCCTTTAATTAAGTTATCACCATCGGTTTTACTTAATAATAAGAAGACAAAAGCGGAAACCAGTGTAACCACACCAATAGTAATAAAGGTATAGTGGAAATTATCCACGGTATTACTATTAGGTTGGCCATCATAGAAATTCAATATCGCGGCACTCACGGCAATGCCAAAACTAATGGATAGTTGTTGGGTGACGGCTAACATACTATTTCCTGCGCTTGCATTATTGTCTGTTAAATCCGCTAAGCAAATGGTATTCATCGCAGTAAACTGAACTGACATGACCATTCCTAATATGAATAATGGCACAACTAATAAATAAATAGACATACTCGGGGATTGCAATGAGAACTGGGCAATCATTAACCCAATAATTACAGTGATCACAAATAACGTATTACGGTATCCATATTTAGTGAGGATTTTTGTGACCCCTGATTTTGCTGTTATTGAGCCAATAGCCAATGGTGCCATCATCATTCCAGCGACAACCGCTTCATAACCAAATCCAACTTGTAGCATTAATGGCATTAAAAATGGAATACTGCCTGTACCTAGACGTGTAGCAATATTACCACTGATACCAATCGAAAATGTTCGAGTTTTAAATAAATTTAATGGGATGATTGCATGCTTAATACGTCTTGCATGGAAAACATACAACAATAAGAAAAGAAAACCGCCAACAGTAATCGCTGCAGGAATAGATGCAGGTAGCGCTTTATCGCCAAATAAATCCAAGCTAACGGAAAGCATGACTAAACCAAAACCAAATAATAAAAATCCGAGCGTATCAAATTTTCGTTTTGGCATTTTAAAATCAGGCATGTGTTTTAGAGCATAAAAAATACCTAAAACACCAATAGGAATATTAATAATGAATATCCAATGCCATGTGGCATAAGTAACCAATATACCACCTAACAGTGGACCTAATATTGGTCCGACTAATCCTGGGATGGTCACAAAGTTTAATATCGGTAATAACTCACTACGTGGATACGCCCTTATTAATGCTAATCGAGCAACGGGCATCATCATTGCACCACCAATTCCTTGAATAACTCGGGAAGTCACTAAAAAATTCAATGATGGGGAAAGGGCGCAAAGTAAAGAACCGAAAGAAAATAATGAAACGGCTAAAATAAAGATACGGCGAGTACCAAACCGATCAGCAAACCATCCACTAATAGGAATTAGCAATGCAACCGTCAATGTATAGCTAACAACGGCAGATTGCATTGCAAGGGGTGAATGATGAAGGCTTTTCGCAATATCAGGTAAAGCCGTATTCAAAATAGTGGCATCAAGCGCCTGCATGAAAAAGGCCATTGCCGCAATCCATGGAAGGCCAGACATATTTTTGGCTGTTTTGAACATCGAGTACCTATCTAAAAAGTTAAAGCCCGCTGGGATAAGTTATCTTGTAAGGTTATTTTTCGTTCACTGTTAATAGCTTATAGCAAAAATCGAGAGCTTTGGTACTTTGACCTTGGATAATGGCATTCGCTAATTGCTGGTGGATATCAACTTCGATAACTTCATTGTCAGTAATGACATCAAAATAACGTTGATAAATAGAACGAAATAAATTAGCAAAAGAGATTAGAAAAGGGTTTGCACAGGCTTTATAAATTGTTAAATGAAAATAGTAATCCACTTTTACCCAACGTTCTCTATCGAACTCTTTTGCGAGTAACAACATTTCATTCGCTAAAAGCTGTAAAGATTGCTTCTGTTCGGGTGTTGCATGTATAGCTGCAAGATAACAAGCTTGGGGTTCAATTGCGAGGCGAACAATTTTGAAATGTTTAATCACAACGGATTGTTCTTCGCTATTTGCCCACCAAGTTAATAAATCTTGATCCAAAAAATTCCAATTTGATGAGGGCATAACACGAGTTCCTATTTTAGGACGTGCTAATACCATGCCTTTAGCAGCTAATATTTTGATGGCTTCTCTTATTGCAGTTCGGCTGGCTTGGTACTTTTCTGATAACTCTAATTCACTTGGTAAAATGGAATCAGGCAAATAGGCACTTGTTAAAATCTGTTGGCCCAGATTTTCTGCAATAATATAAGAACGATTTTTTTGCGAAGCCGTTTGTTGCTTACTTAATTCCATAATTCATCTCAAATCTTATTTCTTGGATATCTATATTACGTGAGTAAAGGACAAATTGCTGCTGAAATAGTCAATCATCGGGTGCAATTTAGCTTATAACTTCTTTTTTGGCTAAAAAAAACGCGAACGAAAAAAAAATGCAAAAAAGGGGTTGCCAGATTTTTCTGACTCCCTATAATGCGCATCCACTGACCGGGAACAAGACAACGCAAAGCGCGGTGAACACTGAAACGGCAGCGAGAGATTCTGAAAAGAAAAAGCAAAAAATTGCTTGACTCTCACGGAGGAAAACGTATTATACGCCTCCTCGCAGCAACGACCCAGAAGGTCAATTTCACGACGAAATGCTGCAACGCTCTTTAACAATTTATCAGACAATCTGTGTGGGCACTCACAGGACACTATCAAAAAAATATTTGATTTTAAGTCTTGAAGAGTGACTAACACGTTAATTCATATATATGAAATAAGGTAGTAACGCTTATTTTGGAAGGATAACGCGAAGGCAAGCAGAGATAACCCGAGACAGTACT
>NZ_JBBPXM010000022.1:0-41580 GCF_050446505.1 Providencia sp. SP181 | reverse complement strand
GGAAACCTCATACTGGTGGCGACCAAATACCTGAGCAAGGTCGGATAGATACAGGTGGAAACCAAATACCCGAACAAGGAAAAATTGATACGGGTGGAAAACAGATACCTGAACAAGGGCGGACGGATACTGGCGGAGATCAAATACCTGAACATATAGATAATACGCATATAACCCCACTGCCTAATCAGATTACAGTAGAAGATATTGCCTATTTATCTGAAAACAAAAATAATATTAAAAATAAATGGCATCAGGGTAGTTTTAACTCTCCTGACGAATCATTACAGAAGCATTATGAAAAACATGGAAAAGAAGTTGGAGCGGGTAGTGTTGAGCAGTATAGAAACAAAGCTGAAGAATTTGTCAAAAACTTAAAAGGTGCTAGAACAGTGAAAGTAAGAGGTGCGACTGATAATGTGACTCGTTATTATAAAAATGGGAAATATTTAGATAGAACATCCGAAGGAAAGATAATATCTTTTGGAAAACAATAATATAGAGGGATATGTTATGTGGCATGATTTAAATATTACAAAAGTGAGCTGTATAGAGAAAACAGTTGCTGAATTCACAGTTACTATGATCCCTATTTTGCCTTACGCCAAAATGAAGATAAAAATTTATGAAGATCAGTCGGGTTTTTTTACAGGTATGACGGATTTAGCAATAAAAAGAAAATTTGATGGTTGCCCCGAGTGCGCTATTGGACGTGGAAGTACCATTGAGAAAGCGTTAGAAGATACTATCCTCTATTTTAAAGAAATGTTGAGTCAAGATGGTTTTACTGAGTTAACCGAAGATGATATTAGCTATGCAGAATGGTCTGATTTTTAAAAGTTAAAAGATCTCTGTAAGTGCAGGGATCTCTGTTAACAGTTTCACTCTCCCTCAGTCAGCCGGATAATCAACTGTCCGGTTTAGCGTGTGAGTGTGTAGTGGCTACCTTAGGCAATATTTGTGATGGCTTAGCGTAACCGTTTGATTGCTCTTTTGGAATGAGTTGCACAAATGATATAGATAAAGCAGCAAAAAATTCGAATGTAGGGAAAGAGTTAACAGCAGAAGAAAAAGAAGCGCTTGGGATCTCAAGTGGAAGAAGCACTAGCGGGACACCGAATGGTTTTGAGCCAGATGATGAAGAATATAGAAATAATCAAAGACAAAATGAGAGTAAATTTGAAAACTTTACTAAACAAGAGCTCATTTTTTCAGCCAATAAAATAATAAATAAGCAAAGGCTTTCTGTTGCTGTACGTGTGTGGGGCAAACATGCCGCTAGACCCAATGGCGTTTTTGAACCCTTAAATGGTAATCCAGCACAAAAAAATGCTGCTGCCGAGAACTTCATCCGAGAAATCTTTAACGATCCTAAAGTCGTTCGAAACGATTTAGGTGGCGGTGCATTTGAATATCGATTGCCTAGTGGAAAAGGCGTTAGATATAATACGGATGGCTCATTTAATACTGTGTTAGATCCAAAGAAGGCAATAAAATGAAAGATAATAAATTAGAACTATTTTTTTCAAGTCCAATGGAATATGAGAATCTAACGTTAGAAGTTCAATTAAATTGGGGGCGGGTTGCAGAAATTAATCAAGATAAAGGTGTAGACAATTTAGAAGTTGAACTATTTGGTTCAGATCTATCCTGCGGTTTTACAGCGAAAATGCCTTTAGATGATCTAATTTCAATATTAATTGAAGCCAGAGATACATTAAAGAAACAATAAACTTTTATTGAATTAATGGTCTTACTCGCTGTCAGCTAATTGGATGATTAACTGTCTAGTTTGGTGCGTGAGTGTGTAATTGCTACCTTAGGCAATATTCGGTATGGCTGCTGAGATTTACGAAGGTAGCATTACTGATTTACCAAACGCAAAAGCGAAAAAGGAAAAATAATTTTCTTTAATCGTATAGATAAACAGTATCTCTAGTATGCTGTTTATCACCAAAGCGTATAGAGGCCAATATGGAAACACATTGACTTTTTTTGTTTTTGTGAATATAAATAATTAGTCGCATGTGTCTGTTCAATTATTTATTAAAATCGATATTAATCATTTTATAAATAATATATTTTTAATTTTAACTAACGAATCTTTATTAGTAATAACGGTTAGTTGACTATAAAAATATTAAATTCTAATTTCTTTGTTCTGTTTTTTATAACTAATAAGGAAGTTGGTTTATGGACAAGATGACGCATGTAGATTCAATAACGGTTATTGGAACACGCTTACCTGTTAAAGAAAACCCATATATGCAATCTGAATGGGGGAACTATGACCATATTACTGACTAGTTTAGAGAGAGTGCTTTAAATGATGGTAACAGTTTATATGCTCTACCATATTCGAGATGAAGATACCAAGGATGAAGATATGAAAATTATTGGAATTTACTCAAGTTTTGAGCTTGCTCAAAAGGCTCAAGACAAGGTATCTAATCAACCTGGATTCATAGATTACCCTGATGGGTTTAGTATTAGTGAAGAAGTTCTAGATAGAGATGGCTGGGTTGATGGTTTTGTAGTTTAAAATAATTAAAGAGAGAGCCCAGTTCTGGGTTGGGATCTCCTTAGCCGCTTTACTCCCCTTCAGTCAGCTGGATAATCAATTGTCCAACTTTACGCCAAGTAGAGAATGGTCTTGGAAGAAACGCAGAGATCAAGTTTAGGTAATAAGATGATATCAAATATTGAATATAAAACTATTGCTGAATACGCTGAAACCCAAGCGCTTGATGGGTTATGGGCGTATATCACCCCAGATATGCTTCCTTCACTCCATGCCATGTATGATAATTTTCCTTTTCAGGAAAGGAAAAAAATATTTTTTTGTTTTTAGACAAATTATTACGTGATGGAAAATTAAAATTAGCTAAGTACGGTAAATTTTTAAGTGGTTCAATAGATGAACAATTACAGTCATTCTATGACTGCATTTCCGGAAACAGAGGAGCAATTAATTGATCAATTTTGGTTTTTTGATGAAGGATGCCCTGATGGGGCCGTTTGGATACTTAAAGATGGGACAATAGAATGGACGTAGAGCTGTAGAGGGTAGGTTCTATCAGATTAATAGAAAGGAATGTCTTATGTGGCATGATTTAAATATTACAAATGTGAGCTGTATAGAGAAAACAGTTGCTGAATTCACGATTACGATGATCCCTATTTTGCCTTATTCAAAGATGAAAGTGAAAATTTATGAAAGTCAATCCGGAAATTTTACTGGTATGACTGACTTGGCAATAAAAAGAAAATTTGATGGTACTCCCGAATGTGCTATTGGCTATGGAGATACTATTGAAGAGGCACTAGAAGACACGATCCTTTATTTTAATAAAATGCTAAGTCAAGATGGTTTTACTGAATTAACCGAGGATGATATTAGCTATGCAGAGTGGTCTGATTTTTAAAAGTAAGGATATCCCAGCCCACACTGGGAGCTAAATTAACGGTCTTACTAGCTGTCAGCCAACCGGATAATCAACCGTCCCGCTGGCTGAGGTGGGAGTGGCTCCCTTAGGCAATATCGTGATTGCTTAGCTGAAACGTTTGATTGCTTTTTTGGAATGAGTTGCTCAAATGATATAGATAAAGCAGCAAAAAATCCAAATGTTGGAAAAGAGTTATCAAATTCAGATAAAGTAGAGGTAGGGGGCTCTAGGGCAGGATGACCGGAGGGGTGGGAACCTGATGAGTTCTCTATAAAAAATAATGGCCTTCCTTCTAAAGAAGAACTAAAGCAAGCAGCATCAAAAATCAATCGCAATGGTTTAACAAATGCTGGCAGATCGCTCCAAAAGCATGGAGGTAGGGAAGGATCTGCATACTTATATTCCAACCAAAAGGCTTCAGTATTGAATCAGGAAGCTAAGCATTAATCGATGAAGTATTAGATAATCCAAATGTAATAATAAGACCTAGAACTATTTATGAAAATAGGAAAAGAATTGAAGTGCTTGATGCTAAATCACCTGATGGTCGGGTATTAAGATTTAGTATAGATGGTAAGAAATTTATTGGTTTTAGAGAGCCATAATGTTTGCAAATGATTGATGGGGGGATTTTATGTTGGAATACAGTGTTGGAAGTTCTTTAAGCCGAGATGATTTATATGCTGAGCTCTCCTTTAATGATGTTCAGTGGGGGGAAATTTCACTGTCTGAAGATAAAAAAGAGGTAAAAATTATTATTTATCCTGACTCGGATTGTTTAGAATTTAATTACAGTGAATTTTTATTATTGATAGAGAAAGCTAAAGATCATCTTTTACGTTTAGAACCTTTAGTTTAATTTCCTCATAAGCAGGTTGGTTCCTCCATTTTTAGCGTGGGGGAACCAAAGTGGTAGAGTAATTAATGTAAAAGTTAAACCGGGCTGGAGTAATATATGATGAGGCTTAATTATAGTATTAGTGGTAAACAGGCTAGCAAATTTATAAGCTTTTTAACTTTAGGTGTATTAACTGCATTAGATAAAAATTTGATATCAATTGATGAAGCGGAAGGATTCATTTTCAAACCGTATTTGGCCAAGTTACTTGAACAAATGGGTTCTGAGGAAAAATTGATAGATATAATAAACCTAGGTTGTGAATTAGATGATGTGGCAAGTTTATATCCAGAAGATCTTCACGTTCAGATAAAAGATCTATTAGACAAAACATTATCAGTAATCTCTCATGGTGAAAATTTAGGACGATTAATTGATAAAGGAATTAATATTATTGATGACTAATTAAATATTTAGAAAAATTAAAATATTTAAAAAATATAAATGAAATTAGGGGCAAGGTAAAAGTATGAAAATAGAACTGAGCTTACTGGAAGAGGCTATAACAACCATTTTCAAAGAAATGAAAGTACAGGGAATGGATAATATAGACCTAGATGCCGATTTTTATTGGCATATTCCTTCTGAATCTATTTATGATATTTACAATGAGCCTGCTCAGTTGGATATTGGGCAGCTAGAGGCTGATTATGAGATGCTTTGTAAAGCTAAAGAAAATGAATTACTCATAACATATAACTTAAAAAATATATCAGCCATTCTTCGTTATTTATCAGAAAAACACGCAATATAATTTGATTTGATGACGCTAAAGGTGTAAGCAATAGCTGGTTTTAAGTGAGTCTATAATGGAAAAAACGTTATATTTTAATGAGATTTTGAATGATTCAAAAGGGTTATGGTTATCAGGGCTCTTTGGTTCTATCGTGGGTTGGAACCCAAATAAATCTTTCTATGAACATCGGAGTATATTTTTTTCTATGATAAAAGATTTATTAGATGAGCAAGTAATTAAATTTTGTTCACCAGATGACCCTTTAGGCAAAGTGGTTCCGTACTGGAGTGCGAATAGCCAAGATATTATGAATTATCTTGAACAACACTGGCCTGAAAATGCGAAAGCAGAAGATGATGATGAGTTGAATTTCTATTTTTATGAAATGCCAGCAATTTTATGGCGAGATGAATCAGGAAAATATGTAGGTTCCTAAATTTTTATCTAAATTGGGTTAGAACAATACATTGACCCTGTAAATAGTTCTGTATATTTACAGGGTCAATGTATTGGCCATTTTTCGTTATTTAGCAGAAAAAATACAATATAATCTAACTTGATGACGTTAAAAGGGTAAGCAATGGCTGGTTTGGCTGTTGCTTACACCCCCTCTGCATCTACTAACTTTCAATCATTCGTGTAGATAAAACAAAATAATACATATCAATAAGAAAGCGCTATGGAACTAAAACCCACTGCAATTTTAATTCATGTGCCTGATGTCCAAGCGGGTTTGGCTTGGTACCAACAAGCCTTTCCACAGGCTAGGGCGGAGTACCTGCCTGATTTTGATTTCACCTTATTACATGTCGGGGACTTCACGATTGAGGTGGTACAAGCGGATGCCAAAGTGAGCGAGGGTAAAAAAGGGACTGTATTGTATTGGCAAGTCGATAATTTTGATTTGGTTTTTGAGCATTTCGCTCAACTAGGGGCAAAATTGTACCGAGGGCCAATGTTAATCGATGGTAATAATCGAATGTGCCAACTAGAAGACCCGTTTGGCAATTTAATTGGCTTAAAAGGGCAGTAAAATCGATAAAAACATTAAAAAAAATTAAAACCAATCGCAATGATTTACCTTATCAATTAGTAATATAAATAAAATTGCTATAAAAAATATAATTTGTGATTGCTGATGAAAAAAGGCACTAATTAGGGTGCTTTAAATTCTAAAATGCATTATAAAAAGTATGGTTTTCTCAGCGTTTTATGATGATAAATAGTTTCTTAAGCTGAAAACTAACCAGTAATTAAGCATTAAGGCGTAAAGTTAGTAGTTAAATGTTGCTTTCTTGTGAATGAATTAACATTACGTTTAAATTCTGCTATGCTGATCGCCCGAAGCTGGGCATAATTTTACCGCCATTGAGATTATGCGAGCAAATTCCTCTGACCTGGCACCGGATGATAATTTTGTCAGAATGGTGCAGACAGCCGGGTATATAAATAACAAAGAAGCGAGGAGAACGTCGTGCTAGAAGAATACCGTAAGCACGTAGCCGAGCGTGCCGCTCAAGGGATTGTCCCTAAGCCATTAGATGCGTCACAAGTAGCTGCACTGGTAGAGTTACTGAAAAACCCACCCAAAGGTGAAGAAGATTTCTTGTTAGACCTGCTAACCAACCGCGTCCCCCCTGGTGTTGATGAAGCAGCGTACGTTAAAGCTGGATTTTTAGCCGCAGTCGCAAAAGGCGAAACATCCTCCCCTCTTATCTCCCCTGAAAAAGCGATTGAATTGTTAGGTACCATGCAGGGCGGATATAACATTCACGCACTAATTGAAGCACTGGATGATGCAAAATTAGCGGCTATCGCAGCAAAAGCCCTTTCCCACACCTTATTAATGTTCGATAACTTCTACGATGTAGAAGAAAAAGCGAAAGCTGGGAATGCACACGCGAAACAAGTTATTGAATCATGGGCAGATGCCGAGTGGTTTAAACAACGCCCTGCGTTAGCCGAAAAAATGACTGTTACAGTGTTTAAAGTGACAGGCGAAACCAATACCGATGATTTATCACCTGCACCAGATGCATGGTCACGCCCAGATATCCCTCTGCACGCGTTAGCGATGCTGAAAAATGCCCGTGAAGGTATTGAACCAGATGACGCAGGTAACGTTGGACCAATCAAACAAATCGAAGCTCTGAGCAAAAAAGGCTTCCCACTGGCGTATGTCGGTGATGTTGTGGGTACGGGCTCTTCACGTAAATCTGCAACTAACTCCGTATTGTGGTTTATGGGCGATGATATTCCATTCGTGCCGAACAAACGCGGTGGCGGTGTGGTATTAGGTGGCAAAATTGCGCCTATCTTCTTTAATACAATGGAAGATGCGGGTGCGCTACCAATAGAAGTGGATGTGTCTAAACTAAATATGGGGGATGTCATTGATATCTATCCATTTAAAGGTGAAGTTCGCAACCACGAAACCAATGAGTTACTCGAAACGTTTGAATTAAAAACTGACGTGCTGATTGATGAAGTGCGTGCAGGTGGTCGTATTCCACTGATTATCGGTCGTGGTTTAACCAGTAAAGCACGTGAATCACTGGGCCTAGAAGCTACCGATGTATTCCGTCATGCGAAATCCGTTGCACAAAGCAACCGTGGTTTCTCATTAGCGCAAAAAATGGTGGGTCGTGCTTGCGGTCGTCCGGGTATTCGCCCTGGTGAATACTGTGAGCCAAAAATGACCTCTGTGGGTTCACAAGATACAACAGGCCCAATGACCCGTGATGAGCTCAAAGACTTAGCTTGCCTTGGTTTCTCAGCGGATCTGGTTATGCAGTCATTCTGTCACACTGCGGCGTATCCAAAACCCGTTGACGTAACAACTCACCACACATTACCTGATTTTATCATGAACCGTGGTGGTGTTTCTCTGCGTCCAGGAGATGGTATTATCCACTCATGGTTAAACCGTATGCTGTTACCAGATACCGTTGGTACAGGTGGTGACTCCCATACACGTTTCCCAATCGGTATTTCGTTCCCAGCGGGTTCTGGTTTGGTGGCGTTTGCAGCAGCAACAGGGGTTATGCCTCTGGATATGCCAGAATCTGTATTGGTGCGCTTTAAAGGTGAAATGCAGCCAGGTATCACGTTACGTGACCTTGTACATGCTATCCCATTATATGCGATTAAAGATGGCCTTCTGACGGTTGAGAAAAAAGGGAAGAAAAACATTTTCTCTGGTCGTATTTTAGAAATCGAAGGTCTGCCAGAACTGAAAGTTGAACAAGCGTTTGAATTGGCGGATGCATCCGCTGAGCGTTCAGCCGCGGGTTGTACGATCAAACTGGATAAAGCGCCAATCACAGAATACCTGCAATCTAACATCGTCCTGTTAAAATGGATGATCGCAGAAGGCTACGGCGACCGTCGTACTATCGAACGTCGTATTAAAGGCATGGAAAGTTGGTTAGCGGACCCGCAACTGCTTGAAGGTGATGCAGATGCGGAATATGCAGCTGTAATTGAAATCGACTTAAATGATATCAAAGAGCCAATTCTGTGTGCACCAAATGACCCTGATGATGCGCGTTTGCTGTCTGATGTTCAGAACGAGAAAATCGATGAAGTGTTTATCGGTTCTTGCATGACTAACATTGGTCACTTCCGTGCCGCAGGTAAGTTATTAGACTCGCATAAAGGCCAATTACCAACACGTTTATGGGTTGCTCCACCAACGAAGATGGACGCCGCACAATTAACGGAAGAAGGTTATTACAGCGTATTTGGTAAGAGTGGGGCACGTATTGAAGTCCCAGGCTGTTCACTGTGTATGGGTAACCAAGCACGTGTGGCAGATGGCGCTACCGTCGTTTCGACCTCAACACGTAACTTCCCTAACCGTTTAGGGACTGGGGCGAATGTGTATCTTGCATCCGCTGAGTTGGCCGCTGTTGCGTCATTGTTAGGTCGTTTACCAACGCCTGCGGAATACCTGCAATATATGGACAAGGTGGATGAAACTGCGGCAGATACCTACCGCTATCTGAACTTTGACCAGTTATCACAATATACGGAAAAAGCTGACGGTGTGATTTTCCAAACCGCAGTGTAATCTGTTATTTTGTTAACGATGAGGCCTCTACTGACTAGAGGCCTTTTTTGTTGTCTAAAGATATTCCGAAATTTCAATCAGATTTAAATCCACATCACGTAAATAAATAGACAGAATGGGGCCCATTGCCCCTGTTCGTCTAACGGGCCCTTCAATAATCTCGATCCCTTGCTGCTGAATATGCGCCTGAACTTCAGTGAGAGGGATGTCACTGATAAAACACAAATCTAACGCACCGGGTACAGGCAAGTGTGCTTTGGGTTCAAACTCTTTACCATACTGATGAATATTGATTTTTTGCTGGCCAAATTGTAGGGCATAACGCTGTTCACCAAAGGTTATTACCTGCATTTTTAAAACGCGCTGGTAAAAATCAAGGCAGGCGTCTAATTGTGTTGTCGTCAGGACGATATGGTCTAAGCGATTGATCATTGCCGCTCCTATTCATTGCATTCATATCATTTGCATTAATTTTAAGCGAATTTTATCGAGGCAGCGTTGAAATTGATGCCTTTCTTTAAATATCGCGCAATAGGCGTTAATACCGCTCAACAAATCGAATTGTCTCGCGTTATACTGAGCCATAATGACGCAAGAGTAGAGGTATTGCATATGGACTACCAATTTTTCCAAGACATAACAGGCGCTATTTCCGCAAAATTCTCGATGGATCATGAGGCGATTGGATATTGGCTAAATGAAGAGGTTAAAAACGACCTTAGTCTGCTCGATACTATCGAAGAAAATTACGAAAAAATAAAAGGCAGCGAAAATCAGTGGGAGCTAATTGGCCATGAATACACGCTGCTACTTGATGATGAAGAAGTGATGATTAAAGCCAATCAGTTGTCGTTTGAAACTGAGGGGCTTGAAGAGGGAATGAGCTACTATGATAATGAAAGCGTTGCCTTTTGTGGTATTGACGACTTCCTCTTAATGTTAAAGGATTATCGTGTTTTTGTTATCGAAAATCGATAAATGCATTTTTTTTAGTGATAAGTTTTGTATTTTAACAAATTATCATTATTATTTGCAGTGTGAAACTAGCGGTTTAACGCTTTAGTTAAGATAAGCTAGCGGAAATTTATTTTTTGATAACAAAAGCGAAAGGAACACACATATGAATACTGATGATGTTACAGGTGCGTTGAATGATGCAACGAACTGGTTTGTCGCAAACCAAGATCTGTTAGTCCAGTATGTGGTGAATATTGTTTCTGCCATTGTCATCCTGATTGTCGGTATGATGATTGCGAAATGGGTTGGTCGCGGTTTACACCGTGTGATGACCCTAAAAGGTATTGATAGCACTGTTAGTGACTTTTTATCGGCAATTGCGCGTTATACCATTGTTGCATTTACCTTAATTGCTGTTTTAGGCAAGATTGGCGTTCAAACGGCTTCTGTTATTGCGGTGATGGGTGCGGCTGGTTTAGCGGTTGGTTTAGCATTACAAAATTCACTGGGTAACTTTGCTGCAGGCGTATTACTGGTGGTGTTTAGACCACTGAAAGCGGGAGAATATGTGTCTATTGGTGCCGTGGAAGGTACAGTGCAAAATGTCCAGATTTTTTCCACTACACTGAAAACAGCCGATGACCGAATTATTGTTATTCCGAACGGTAAGATAATCGCAGATAATATCATCAACACAACTCGAGAGCCTAACCGTCGTCAAGATATTATTATTGGTGTGGCTTATGATTCTGATATTGATGTGGTGAAAAAAGTTTTAGGTGACATTGTTGCTGCTGATGGCCGTATTCAACACGGTAAAGGTGTGACTATTCGTTTGCATGATATGGCTCCATCGTCATTAAATTATTTAGTTCGTTTTTGGACAACAAATGGTGATGCGTGGCCTGTCTATTGGGATTTGTTAGAAGAATTCAAACGTGCATTAGATAAGCACAACATTGGTATTCCATTCCCACAAATGGATGTACATGTACATAAACAAGGTTCTGAAACCCACAAAATTCAATAAAAGAATTTTTAATTAGGCTCAATAAAATAGCGCTATTTATGGCGCTATTTTTGTCTCTGTATTCCCATTCTATTATATAAGCCTAGCTTATGACCTATTAGAGTTAATCATTTCCACTAATAATTTTTTCTCGTTACTATTTGCGTGTACAAACTGAATAATTATTAGGGTTTTTTGCATGTTTACAACTTATATCCAGGGTGCACTTCTTGGTGCAGCGATGATTTTACCGCTAGGGCCACAAAATGCCTTTGTTTTACAACAAGGCAGTCGTAAACAGTTTCATATGATGAGTGCATTTCTATGCGCTTTAAGTGATACCGTGTTAATTATTGGGGGGGTATTTGGTGGCAGCGCTCTATTGAGCCAATCCGAAATATTGATGCAGTTAATTACATGGGCAGGGGTTATTTTTCTGGTGTGGTATGGCTATGGTGCGTTCCGTACTGCACTCAGCCCAGATGATGTTGTTTTACAAGCTGAAAATAAAGTGATTACTCGCTGGAAAGTGATAGTTACGCTATTTGCCGTCACATGGCTAAATCCGCATGTTTACTTGGACACATTCGTGGTGCTTGGTAGCGTGGGAGGGCAATTAGAAAGCCAATTACGGCCTTGGTTTACGGCAGGCGCGCTGACAGCATCATTTGTGTGGTTTTTTGCATTAGCGATTTTGGCTGCTTGGTTCTCGCCTGTATTGAATAAGCCAGCGTCACAGCGAATTATTAATATCTTTGTAGGAAGTGTGATGTGGTTTATTGCATTTCAACTTGCAATACAAGGGCTTAAAGGATTGGGGCTAGTATCCTAATAACAACATAACCTCAACAGAATGATAAATACTATGAATTTCTTATTATTCTGATCTGCACTTTTTTTATGATGTGTTACTGTTAATTTGTACTCGGGATAGTTTATGGTGAACTGTCCCTTTTTTAGCGACAAATTATTGTATTGGGAGGTTCTGTGAAATTAAAATCTTTAGTTCTCGCTGCCATGGTGGCAGGTGCAGCGGTTCCTACCCTGTCTCTGGCCGATGCGCTACCAAATGGCCCGCACATTACCACATCGGGTAATTCTGTTGTGAAAGCAACACCTGATATGGCGACATTGAATATCGTTGTGGAAGTGACAGCAAAAGATGCTGCGGCTGCGAAGGCTGCGGTAGACAAGCGTGTTGCCGAGTATTTCGAATTCTTAAAGAAAAACGGAATCGAGAAACAAGACATTAACGCCGCCAATGTGCGTACGCAGCCAAAATATGATTACAGCAGCGTGAAGCAAAAATCGACGATTGAAGGTTATACCGCAATCCGTTCAGTTGAAGTGAAAGTCACTAAACTTGACCAACTAAACACCCTATTAGACGGTGCGTTAGCCGCAGGTTTAAATGATATTAATTCTGTGCAATTTGGGGTGTTAAAACCTGAGCAATACCGTGATGCCGCTCGTGCGCAAGCTATCAAAAATGCGACAGAGCAAGCGACTGAAGTTGCAAAAGGGTTTAATGCACAGTTGGGCCCAGTGTATAGCATTAGTTACAATGCACCTGCGGCAGTGCCTTATCCAATAGCGGCAAGAGCTTATGGTGGTAAAATGAAAGCCGCTGCTCAAGATCTCAATATTGATGAGACCTATGAACAGCAAAGTATTGATTTTAATGACCAAGTTGATGTTGTATTTGAACTGAAACGTTAACTTTCAGCCTCATTTTCGTCTTCTTGTTTTAGCATCTGACGCCCAGTTTTTAAGAGGGCGTCAGTCACTCTCTTCATGGTACGGCTTTCGGGTGCAAAACGGTGCCAGTACAGCATACGACGTTGGCATAGCCCCGGTGTTAAGTCGACTAACTCACCATTTTTCAATTCTTCGGCAATTTGTAAATGAGGGATCATACAACAGGTAGAACCCTGCTTAGCTAATTGCACAAAGGCTTCTGACGAATTAACAATATGGCAAGGAACGCTGCCCGGCGATAAGCCAAAGTTTTGCTGAACAAAAGCTTGGTGCATATCATCCAAGTGGTCAAATGCGACTGCGGGGGCTTTTAATAGGGATGAGCGAGTGACGCCATCAGGGAAATATTTTGCGGCGAAATCAGGAGAAGCAACAAAGATATAGTCCAAGGCGCCTAGTTTATCTACTAAACAGCCGGGTAACGCTTGTGGCTGGATACTGATTGCACCCACCACTTCACCGCGTCTTAAACGTTCTTGAGTGCGTGTTTCGTCTTCCACTTGGATATTCAACCGAATAGGGCTATTGCCTAGAACTGGGTTGAGCGCAGGGAGAAACCACGTTGCTAAACTGTCGGCGTTAACTGCAAGGGAAAGTAATAGAGGTGTTGACCCTGTATTTTCATCTCCAAGCCACTGTTCTTCCAATAATTCAACTTGATGAAGCAGTGCTAACAGTTTTTGCCCTTGTTCAGTCGGATGTGGCGGAACGGTTCGTACAAGTAAAGGTTGCCCGAACAGGTTCTCTAACTGTTTTATCCGTTGTGAAACAGCAGATTGCGTGATGCAAAGCTTTTGAGCTGCACGCTCAAAGCCGCGTTCACGGATAACAGCATCCAGTGCTTGTAATGCGCGGTAGTCAGGGCGCTTCATCAAAAAGTCTCCTTGTTGTTATTCTGCTAAGCACTATGCCATATTTTTATTGATAACACCTGCAATTATTGCGAGCTTCCGACAAATCGCAAGAAGTAACGCACAAATGCAGCGAACAACACTGCAACTTATTTTCGGTTCGGTATATACTCATTCACAATTACGTCTCAATTAAATAGCAAAAGGCATGAGCATGACGCAGGATGAATTAAAAAAAGCGGTGGGTTGGGCAGCACTAGAATACGTCAAACCAGGCACAATTGTCGGTGTAGGTACAGGGTCTACTGCATCGCACTTTATTGATGCTTTAGCGACAATGAAAGGGCAAATTGAAGGCGCTGTTTCTAGCTCTGAAGCGTCTACTCAAAAACTTAAATCATTAGGTATTCCTGTTTTTGATTGTAATGAAGTGGATTCATTAGATGTTTACGTTGATGGTGCGGATGAAGTCGATCACCATATGAACATGATCAAGGGCGGTGGTGCTGCGTTAACACGTGAAAAAATCGTTTCTGCGATCGCGAAAACCTTTGTGTGTATTGTTGACCAATCAAAACTGGTTGATGTATTAGGTAAGTTCCCTCTGCCTGTTGAAGTTATCCCAATGGCACGTAGTTATGTGGCACGTGAATTGGTTAAACTGGGCGGTACACCAGAATACCGTCAAAATGTGATCACTGATAACGGCAATGTGATCTTAGATGTTCACAATTTAAGCATTGTTGATCCTGTCGCGTTAGAAAATACCATTAATGGTATTGCGGGCGTTGTCACTGTTGGTTTATTTGCTAATCGCGGTGCTGATGTTGTCCTGATGGGAACAACAGATGAAGGTGTTAAAACGATCAAATTATAATCGCTAATTATTTTGGTGAATTAATTGACCTAATTTATAGGCCAGCAAACTGTTTAGTTGCTGGCTTTTTTATAAGGTAAAAAAGGAATTAACGTATTTAGTTAGTGGGTAGATAGGAAAATAATTGACCAGTTTTATAAATATCATTAATTTGAAATTTATTTCATTATTTTTATTATTCCGCGATTTTGGTGATATATCTCACACTAATATGTATTGTGCAGGAAAAATCCTTATTTTGTGTTACTGCTGCTGATTTTCTACCATTTAACTTCTTTTTCTTCGCGCTTTTTAGCACCTCTTAAGCAAACGGTTGTATTGATACTGCGCGGAATTTTGCTATGTTGGTATACTCTTTTCAGATTTCAAGGCAGATGAATGTGCTGGTATGGATATGCCTTGAATTATGTTGAGCAAAACCATGAGTCAAACAAGCAAATTCATCTGTCACAAATTTAAAACGTTCACGATAGGGTAGGGAAATGGTCAAGGTATCTTTGCATAAAGACAAAATAAAATTTTTACTGCTAGAAGGTGTTCACCAGAGCGCTGTTGATAACCTAAAAGCGGCGGGTTATACCAATATTGAATACCATAAAAGCGCATTATCTGATGAAGAATTAAAAGAAGCGATCAAAGATGCGCGCTTTGTCGGTATCCGTTCCCGCACTCATTTATCTGAAGAGATTTTCGCCGCTGCTGAAAAATTAGTGGCGGTGGGTTGTTTCTGTATCGGAACCAACCAAGTGGATTTGGACGCTGCGGCAAAACGCGGTATCCCTGTCTTTAATGCACCATTCTCAAATACCCGTTCCGTTGCTGAGATGGTATTAGGTCAACTATTACTGCTGTTACGTCGTATTCCTGAAGCGAATATGCAAGCACACCGTGGCATTTGGGAAAAACAAGCAAAAGGCTGTTTTGAAGCACGTGGTAAGCGTCTTGGTATCGTTGGATACGGCCATATCGGTACCCAGCTGGGGATCTTGGCTGAAGGTATTGGTATGAATGTTTTCTTCTATGATATTGAAAATAAATTGCCTTTAGGAAATGCAACACAAGTGCGTTCTTTGACTGAGTTACTCAATATGAGTGATGTCGTCAGCCTCCATGTCCCAGAAACAGCTAGCACGAAAAACATGTTTGCTAAAGAACAGTTTGACCGCATGAAACCAGGTTCAATCTTTATTAATGCGTCACGTGGTACTGTGGTGGATATTCCTGCATTGGCAGCTGCGCTGGAAAGTAAGCATTTATCAGGTGCAGCAGTTGACGTATTCCCAAGTGAGCCTGCGGCAAATAATGACCCGAATGATCCATTTATTTCTGAACTGATTAAATTCGATAATGTGATCTTAACCCCTCACATCGGGGGCTCTACAGAAGAAGCGCAAGAAAATATTGGATTAGAAGTCGCAAGTAAGCTTGCGAAATACTCAGATAACGGTTCAACGCTCTCTGCGGTTAACTTCCCAGAAGTTTCTCTGCCAGTGCATACTGAAGATACTAACCGTTTCTTGCATATCCATGAAAACCGCCCTGGTATCTTGAATAGCATTAACCAAGTGTTTACTGAAAGTAACATTAACGTAGTGGGTCAGTATTTGCGGACATCTGGCAATGTTGGTTACGTCGTTATTGACGTATTGATGCAAACACCAAATCAAACAGATGAAGCGTTACAAAAACTGAAAGACTTACCAGGCACTATTCGTGCACGTCTGTTATTCTAATTTCGTATAACCCGTTTTATTTCTAATGCGATGGCGCAGGTATTGATTACCAGCGCCATATTTTTTTCGGGGTAATAATTTCAGGTAATGGAATATCCCAATGAGCAACAGGCAACTGTTCAACATGTTGGCAATCATGAGCCAGACCGATGGGGTAAAAACCACTTTTCTGCCAATTCGATAACGTTCTATCGTAAAAACCGCCACCCATTCCTAAGCGTTGTCCTTGGCTATCAAAGGCCACTAGCGGAATTAACATCACATCAAGTTGCTCGGGTGGTAAAACATCACGCACATCTAATGGCGGCTCCGCAATATTAAAGCGATTTTTCACTAGCTGTGAATCTGGGTGATAGTGAAGAAATAGCAAATGGTGGACACTAAAAGGGTGTAAAACAGGTAAGTAAATCTGTTTATTTTGTTGCCATAAGGCATCAATAAGCGGTTGGGTATTAATTTCACCATCAAAAGAAAGAAATAACGCAATATTATTGGCTTGTGCAATTTTCGGGTGGTGCAATGCGTTATGCATGACTTGCTCAGCGGCACTGTGTTGTTGTTCAGGGCTTAGTTGGCGGCGTGCTTGACGAATAGTTCGGCGTACCTGTTGGCGTTGTGTCGAGAGGGAGTCTTGCATGTGATAACCTGTTATAAATGCAATAAGAAACAGTTAACCCAGTAATTATATTACTTAGAGTATATCGCAAGATGAAAGGTTATGCAGAAAACAAATGAAAAATAAGCAGAAACTAAATTGAGGGTCTCCAAGATGCCGTTGTAGGCTGTAACCCTTGAACCCTTGGTTCAAGGTGAACGCAGTTTAGCAACCTTTAGGCTTCCTGAACGAATCAGGCATGCTCACCAGCGCAATAACCGCATTCTTTTTAGTTGAAATATCGGCTCAGGGGACTCGCCCACTCACGCGCATCTCAGAGAAATTTGGTTTGAGAACTTATCGTTACTCAGTGATTTCATTGTACGAAACTAGATTTAAAATGCAACCCTAATTTTGTATATTTTTTTTACTAGTGTCTGATTAATAAGCAGATTTACTCTAAGGGCAATACTTGCCTCTCAGTGATTTTCACCTGATCGTGCAAGGCTTGTTCTATTGTGTGCTGCAACATTTTTATCTTCTCTTCCATATTATAAGCATAATCACGCGTTTTTGTCTTTTCTTGTGCTAATTCGTGACAGACGTTCAATGCTACGATAAAAATAAGTTGTTCCATATTGGTAACACCGCTTTTATCTTTCAGATTTTGCAAGCGTTGTTCTAATTCTTTAGCCGACTCAAGAAGGGCCTCTTTTTGTTCTGATGGGCAATTAACGCGCATTGAACGCCCAAAAATCTGAATGTCGACAGGTTGTGCGGACATGAAACCTCCATACTGAATAATACTCGCCATAAATACATCATATTTGGCGCAATTAATAGATAAGACAAAAGCATACTGGTTAGCGACTACCCTTGATGGTAGCATATCACGAATCATAAGCTAACATGACGAATTCAGATGTCTATACAAAAATCTTTACCAAACTATGAATCACTGGACAAACTGCTGCAACAGCACTCAATAGCACTTACCGCGGCGGAAATCCATGGTTTAATTACGGGCTTAATCTGTGGTGGAAGCCGTGATCATGGCTGGCAAACACTTGTCCATGACCTTGCTAACGATGGTCTTGCATTCCCGCAAACTGTCGCTCAACCTCTGCGTGAATTGTTCGATACCACATTTGAAGCACTTGATGACAGTGAATTTGCATTTACCATGCTATTCCCTGATGAAGAGGCGTCGATATTTGACCACGCAGACGCATTAGCGGGCTGGGTTAATCACTTTCTATTAGGCGTGGGTGTCGCACAACCGAAATTAGCTGATAAAAAAGAAATCAGTGAAGTCATTACGGATCTGCGTAATATCGGGATGCTTGGTTACGATGAAGATGAAGACCAAGAAGAACTAGAACAGGCACTAGAAGAAGTGGTTGAATACGTGAGAGTGGCTGTGCAGTTATGTTATATCGCGTTAGTTGAGCCGAAAAAAGGCCCAACTGTTGTTGAGAATAACAAGCCGATCCTTCACTAATCCCGACTTGTTTATGACTAAAAACACGCCACTTTGTTTTATCGAAAGGTAGAACGAAGCGGCTTTGGGTCGATTTTAATCAGTGTTAAGTCATTATCGTCGCGCATATTGGCACCAACAATATGTTAGCAACCTAATAATTCAGATAATAAGGCAAAAACGGTATGAATAAACAGGAATTTGTTGCTCGTCGCAATGCATTATTGGCAAAAATGGACGCGGGAAGTGCAGCAGTGGTTTTTTCTGCACCAACTGCGCAGCGTAATGCCGATTGTGAATACCCGTATCGTCAACACAGTGATTTTCTTTATTTGACAGGGTTTAGTGAGCCAGAAGCGGTATTAGTACTGATTAAAAGTGATGAAAAACATAGCCATACTGTTCTTTTTAACCGCGTTCGTGATTTAACGGCTGAAATTTGGTTTGGTCGTCGCCTTGGTCAAGAAGCCGCCCCTCAAAAACTGGGGATTGATAAAGCATTGCCCTTTGATGAAATTGAAGAACAACTTTACCAATTACTGAATGGATTGGATGTGGTTTATCATGCTCAGGGGGAATTTGCGTATGCAGATAAGCTGGTATTTGATGCGCTGGAAACCTTGCGTAAAGGCAGTCGCCGTAATCTACGTGCACCGCAAGCGGTTATCGATTGGCGTCCAATCGTCCATGAAATGCGCTTGTTTAAATCTGAAGCCGAACTGAATACCATGCGTGAGGCCGGGCGAATTTCTGCCTTAGCACATATTCGTGCGATGGAAACCTGCCGACCAAATATGTATGAATATCAACTCTGTGGCGAGTTAGAACACGAGTTCACTCGTCATGGAGCGCGTTTCCCATCGTATAACTCGATTGTGGGTAGCGGCGAAAATGCCTGCATTTTGCATTACACCGAAAATGAATGCCAAATGAAAGATGGCGAGTTAGTGTTGATTGACGCAGGCGCCGAGTTTGACGGCTATGCAGGGGACATCACCCGCACTTTCCCAGTGAACGGTAAGTTTAGTCAAGCACAGCGTGAAATTTATGACATTGTTCTTAAAGCGCTGGATACAGCATTAACGCTGTATCGCCCAGGTACCAGTATCCATGAGGTAACACGTGAAATTGTGCGGATTAAGACTGAAGGGTTAGTTGCACTCGGAATTTTACAGGGCGACGTCGATCAATTGATCGAAAACAAAGCATATCAAGCTTTCTTTATGCATGGTTTAAGTCATTGGTTAGGGTTAGATGTGCACGATGTTGGTTTCTATGGTACAGACCGTGACCGTACACTAGAAGTAGGAATGGTGCTGACGGTTGAACCTGGTTTATATATTGCGCCAGATGCTGACGTACCGCCACAATACCGTGGCATCGGTATTCGTATTGAAGATGATATTGTGATCACTGAAAACGGGAATGAAAACTTAACGGATTTAGTAGTCAAAGACCCTGATGAAATAGAAGCCCTAATGGCGGCTGCAAAGCAGCGTTTAGGGTAGAGGTTATTAACGGTAAAAGGTTAATCATAAAAAGGTAATAAACAACCCATGAATGTGATCATCGTGGGTGGAGGAATGGCTGGGGCGACATTAGCCTTGGCAATTTCTTCACTTAGCCAAGGAAAATTATCGGTTTCATTAATCGAGGCCTCTTTACCAGAAGGTAAACACCCTGGATTCGACGCGCGTGCTATCGCATTAGCCCATGGTACGTGCCAATATTTAGCGAAAATAGGGGTATGGCCAGCGTTTGCCGATTGTGTAACGCCGATTACTCACGTTCATGTTTCTGACCGTGGGCACGCAGGTTTTGTGAATATCAACGCAAAAGACTATCATATTCCTGCTCTTGGCAATGTGATTGAGTTGCACGAAGCGGGTGCTCGTCTTTTTTCGCTATTACGAAAGGCGCCTGGCGTCACGTTATATTGCCCTGCAAAAGTTGACAGTATTCGCCGCGAACAAGATTCAGTCACCGTGACATTAGATACGGGGAAAACGGTGAGTGGTGAACTATTGATTGCTGCAGATGGTAGTCGTTCTTTAGTTGGTCAAGCCTGCAATATGCAGTGGCAGCAGGATGATTATGGCCAAGTCGCCATTATTGCTAATGTGAAAACGGCCATTGACCCGAAAGGCCAAGCTTTTGAACGCTTTACTGAGTTTGGGCCACTGGCTTTATTACCTATGTCAGAGGGGCGCAGCTCGCTAGTTTGGTGTCATCATCAAGAACATGCGGAGGCGATTAATGCATGGGATGATGCAACCTTTATTAACAAATTGCAGACCGCATTTGGTTGGCGTCTAGGGAAAATAGAAATGGCGGGTAAACGCCATTGCTACCCGCTGGCACTTCGCAAAGCACTGAACCCAGTGAGTCACCGTGTCGTTTTAGTCGGTAATGCAGCTCAAACATTACACCCTATCGCGGGGCAAGGGTTTAACCTTGGTATTCGTGATGTGATGCAATTGGCAGAAATTGTGGTTAAGGCTCATGAAAATCAGCAAGATATTGGCAGTTATTCCCTATTAAGTCAGTATCAACAGGCTCGTGCAATTGACCGAGAAAAAACTGTGACCATGACTGATGGTTTGGTTCGCGTATTTGCAAATCGCTGTATCCCATTAATTGTGGGAAGAAATTTAGGTTTAATGGCAATGGAGATGTTGCCGCCTGTCCGCGATGTTTTGGCTCGTCAAACATTGGGCTGGGTTGTTCACCAATAACCACGATATAAAGAGGAAAAAAGTATGCAATCGTTTGATGTGGTTATCGCTGGTGGTGGCATGGTGGGGCTTGCCCTTGCATGTGGCCTTGAAGGAAGCGGCCTGCGCGTTGCTGTGGTGGAAAATCATCCACCGAAAAAGACATTTTCTGCGTCGGAGCCTTATGCATTACGAGTATCCGCGATTAATGCGGCAAGTGAAAAACTGTTAACCCATTTGGGCGTTTGGCCAGCGATTAAAAGCATGAGAGCTGCCGCCTATAACGGTATGGAAGTGTGGGACAACAACAGTTTTGGGCGTATCACATTTTCAGCACAAGAGCGCAATCTGACTCATTTAGGCCATATTGTCGAAAATAATGTGGTACGCGATGCATTGTGGCAAAAGGCTTCTGAACTGCGTGATGTGACATTATTGGCACCTGCAACCATTAAAAAAGTCGTATGGGGTGAGAATGATGTGTTTATCACGTTAGATGATGAAAACATGTTGACTGCAAGGCTGATTGTAGGTGCTGATGGCGCGAATTCGTGGTTACGCAGCCATGCCGATATCCCACTGACGTTTTGGGATTACGAACATACCGCGCTGGTGGCAACTATTCGCACAGAAAAACCGCACGAAGGTGTTGCTCGCCAATCTTTTGATGGCGAAGGCATTTTGGCCTTTCTACCATTAGCTGATCCGCATCTTTGCTCCATTGTTTGGTCACAGCCGGCAACAGAAGCCGCAAGGCGCCAAGCATTGGATAAAGCCGATTTTGATAAAGAACTTGCTGTTGCGTTCGATGTTCAGCTTGGCCTTTGCCAAGTCGAAAGTGACCGTATGACCATTCCGCTCACAGGGCGTTATGCACGGCAGTTTGCGGCGCAGCGATTAGCCTTATTGGGGGATGCAGCCCATACCATCCACCCATTGGCTGGACAAGGGGTTAACCTTGGTTTCATGGATGTGGCGATGTTAATCGGTGAAATTAAGCGTTTACATCGTGAAGGTAAGGATTTTGGCCAGTATTTTTATTTGCGCGATTATGAGCGTAGTCGTAAACACAGCGCTGCATTGATGTTAGCAGGGATGCAAGGTTTCCGTGAGTTGTTCGATGGCAATAACCCAGCGAAAAAACTCTTGCGTGATATAGGCTTAGTATTGGCAGATAGCCTACCAGGTGTAAAACCCCAATTATTGAACCACGCGATGGGGTTGTTTGATATGCCTAAGTGGTTGGAACAGCTACAAGTTGATGAAGTAGTATAAATTCCTTTCTCAGAAGGCATAATATAAATTATGCCTTCTCAAATGATTAAAACCTTCCAATTTTCCACTATCAGTGACCTATTTTTTCATAACATCAATTGCCAATTTAAATAATTGAGTCATTCATCTTTTTATCTTTTGTCGCCATTGATGATCATTTCTGAGTTAATTGTGCTCTGTTATTATTTCCATCAATGACTGAAAAAAACTAATTATATCAAGTTTTCGCATTAGTTTTTCTAATTTAATGGGCTTTTAATTAATTAAATCATTCATGTGTTTTTAGAGCTGCCTGACGATATTTTGAGCTAAATAAGCAGTGTTGGGCTGTTTTTGAGTGATCATTCTCAATTATTTAACAAAAATCACTGGTAAAAGTAGGGGGTAATCAGTAATACAGAGGGAGATATCGCCCTATTTTTTTTTATAGAGTCAGAAGGCAAACAGTGGTAGTTTTTTAACAGAAGTTATCGTTTGCGTTAGGTTAAAAATGCCCATTTAATAATGACCAATTGATATTTTTAACCCGTAAACATTCCAAAATATCTTAATCGAACAAAGAGGGTATTCATGGTAAAGCAGACAACACTGTATGACGAGCATATTGCTTGTGGTGCAAAGATGGTGGATTTTCATGGTTGGATGATGCCATTGCATTATGGTTCGCAAATTAATGAACATAATGTTGTTCGAACGGATGCAGGGATGTTTGATGTTTCCCATATGACCATTGTCGATTTGCATGGCGGTGGCTGCCGTGACTTCCTTCGTTACCTTTTAGCGAATGATATCAATAAACTCACCGAGCAAGGCAAAGCACTGTATACCGGTATGTTGAATGCATCAGGTGGTGTGATTGATGACTTGATTGTGTATTACTTTGCTGATGATTTTTATCGTCTCGTGGTTAACTCGGCAACACGGGAAAAAGACCTTGCATGGATTGAGCAACACGCTGCAGGCTATGCCGTCGATATCCAAGTGCGTGATGATTTAGCTCTTCTTGCTGTTCAAGGCCCTAAAGCGCCAGAGAAAGTCCATTCATTATTGAGCCCAGAGCAAAAGCATGCCATTGAGGGTATGAAGCCATTTTATGGCGTTCAAACTGGCGATTTGTTTATCGCAACAACGGGTTATACTGGCGAAAAAGGCTATGAAATTGCAATGCCAAAAGAACAGGTTGTTGATTTTTGGCATAAATTATTGAAAGCAGGTGTTCATCCTGCAGGCTTAGGTGCCCGTGATACATTACGTTTAGAGGCAGGGATGAACCTATACGGCCAAGATATGGATGAAACAATTTCTCCTCTTGCTGCAAATATGGGTTGGACGATTGCGTGGAAACCTGAAGACCGCCAGTTTATTGGCCGTGAAGCGCTCGAAAAATTACGTGAGCAAGGAACAGAAAAACTTGTCGGTATTGTGATGCGTGATAAGGGTATACTGCGTGCAGGGCAAGTGATTCGCTTCACTGATGATTTGGGTGAATTGAAAGAAGGCGTCATTACCAGTGGTTCTTTCTCACCCACTTTAGGTTTTAGTATTGCGTTGGCACGTGTCCCGAACGGAATTCAAGACAAAGCGATTGTTGAAATTCGACAGCGAGAAATGCCAGTTGAAGTGGTTAAACCGGGCTTTGTCCGCGAAGGTAACCGCTTAGTGTAATTTGGGCTAACCCAATCAATAAATTTAAAATGAGAGGCTAATGATGAGCAATACACCTAAAGAGTTAATGTATACCCGTGAACATGAGTGGCTGCGTGATGAAGGCAATGGTGAATATACCGTTGGTATCACTGAACATGCGCAAGAAACGTTAGGGGACATGGTGTTTGTTGATTTACCAGAGGTGGGAAATGTCGTCAGTGCAGGTGATGATGTTGCTGTGGTCGAGTCCGTTAAAGCGGCATCCGATATCTATGCACCACTGAGCGGCGAAATTGTGGCAGTAAACAGCGAACTGAGCGATTCTCCTGAGCTGGTAAATGAACAACCATACCAAGAAGGTTGGATTTTCCGTATTAAAGCATCGGATACCGCAGAGCTGGCGGATTTGATTGATGCGGCGGGGTATACCTCTATGATTGAAGCTGAAGAATAGTTTATTTGTCATCTTTTGTGTTGTGGCGGTGTTGGCTGCACTCGACAACTTGGGTCACATACTTGTGTATGCTCCCCAAGATTGTCTTCGTTTGCCGCCTAGCCACAACTCAAACTATTTAGAATAAAATCCTCGTCATATTTCATCTTGTGGCGGTGTTGGCTTCGCTCACTCGCCCTAGTCACATACTTGTGTATGCTCCTAGGGGCTCATTTGCTTGCCGCCTAGCCACAAGTTGAACTATTTAGAGGATTGATAAAATATAATTCGTTAGAAACAAGAAACAAATCGCTACATCACTGATTTTGAGTGTTATCTCGCAAGTTCCGTAATAACCGCCCGACAACTTATGCATAGCAGACAAAGGATGGGAACACAGATATGTCGATGTCACTGAGTCAATTAGAAAACCGTTCAGAATTTATCTCGCGCCACATTGGATCTTCAGAACAACAAATAAAAACCATGTTAGATACCGTGGGGGCGTCATCGCTCGATAACTTAATGGATAAAATTGTGCCGAAGGCCATTTTACTTCCAGAGCCGCCAAGAGTAGGCGGCGGAGCCACCGAACAAGAAGCATTGGCTGAGTTAAAAGCCATTGCATCGTTGAATAAACGCTATAAAAGCTACATTGGGATGGGCTATGCACCTGCTGTATTGCCACCTGTTATCTTACGTAACTTACTGGAAAACCCAGGTTGGTATACGGCTTATACCCCATATCAACCCGAAGTATCCCAAGGCCGCTTAGAATCTCTGCTTAATTTCCAGCAACTGACTATTGACCTAACAGGGTTAGACCTTGCTTCTGCATCATTATTGGATGAAGCCACTGCCGCGGCAGAAGCGATGGCGATGGCGAAGCGCATTAGTAAATTAAAAAATGCGGAGCGTTTCTTTGTGGCGGATGACGTTCACCCACAAACGCTTGATGTAGTGCGCACGCGTGCAGGGACTTTCGGCTTTGAAATTATTGTCGATAGCGCTGAAAAAGTTTTAGATCATGAAGGCGTATTTGGTGTGTTGTTACAACAAGTTGGCACAACAGGCAATGTTCATGATTACACTGAGCTGCTCGCCCAATTAAAAGAGCGTCAAATTGTCAGCTGTGTTGCGGCAGAAATGATGGCGCTCGTATTATTAACGGCCCCAGGTAAACAAGGGGCGGACATTGTTTTTGGCTCCGCTCAGCGCTTTGGTGTACCGATGGGCTATGGTGGGCCTCACGCAGCATTCTTTGCATGCCGTGATGAGTTTAAACGGGCTATGCCAGGTCGTATTATTGGTGTTTCACGTGATGCAGCGGGTAATACGGCATTACGCATGGCAATGCAAACCCGTGAACAACATATTCGCCGTGAAAAAGCGAACTCGAATATTTGTACATCCCAAGTATTACTGGCTAATATTGCTGCCATGTACGCGGTGTATCATGGCCCTGAAGGGCTTAAATTGATTGCAGGGCGTATCCACCGCTTTACATCAATTTTGGCGAAAGCGTTAGCAGATGCAGGTTTTGTATCACGTCACAAAACATGGTTTGATACTTTAGCGATTGAGGTGGCAGACAAAACTGCGGTATTAGCGCGTGCAGAAAAAGCAAAAATCAACTTACGTACTGATATTCATGGCGCTGTAGGTGTCACACTAAGTGAAACAACCACTCGCCAAGATATCAATCAATTATTTGCAGTAATCACTGGCTCAGACGAAAAACTAAATTTTGAAAAGCTAGATCAGCAAGTTGCTGAAATTGAACAAGCCATCCCCACTGCATTACAGCGTAAAGACGAAATCTTAGCGCATCCTAATTTCCACCGTTACCACAGCGAAACGGAAATGATGCGTTATATGCATAGCTTAGAGCGCAAAGACTTAGCGCTGAACCAAGCCATGATCCCGCTAGGTTCTTGCACCATGAAGCTCAATGCTGCCGCGGAAATGATCCCAATTACGTGGCCAGAGTTTGGCGAGCTACACCCATTCTGTCCAGCGGATCAAGCTCAAGGCTATCACCAAATGATTGAGCAGCTCTCTCACTGGTTGGTGCAATTAACGGGTTATGATGCGGTTTGTATGCAGCCAAACTCAGGTGCACAAGGGGAATACGCTGGTCTGTTAGCTATTCGCCGTTACCATGAAAGCCGCAATGAAGGTGCGCGTAATATTTGCTTGATCCCTGCTTCTGCGCATGGTACTAACCCTGCATCTGCCCATATGGCAGGAATGGAAGTCGTGGTGGTGCGTTGTGATGATGAAGGTAATATCGACTTAACGGATTTGCGTGAAAAAGCACAGCAGCATAGCGATGATTTATCCTGTGTGATGGTCACTTATCCATCCACCCATGGAGTGTATGAAGAAAGCATTCGCGAAGTGTGTGAAATCATTCACCAGCACGGTGGGCAAGTGTACCTTGATGGTGCCAATATGAATGCGCAGGTTGGGTTGACGACACCTGGCTTCATTGGCGCGGATGTTTCTCATCTTAATTTACATAAAACTTTCTGTATTCCACATGGCGGCGGCGGTCCAGGTATGGGGCCTATTGGTGTGAAAAAGCATCTCGCACCATTTGTGCCAGGGCATAGTGTGGTTGAATTAGATATGGTTACTGACCAAGGCGCGGTTTCCGCTGCTCCGTTTGGTAGTGCGTCAATCTTACCTATCAGCTGGATGTATATTCGCATGATGGGCTCATATGGCTTAAGAAAGGCTAGTCAAGTGGCGATTTTGAATGCGAACTACATCGCTAAGCGCCTTGCGGGTCGTTATGACATTCTGTACACGGGGCAAGAGGGCTATGTGGCTCACGAATGTATCGTCGATTTGCGTCCTATTAAGAAAGATACTGGGATCAGCGAATTAGATATTGCTAAGCGTCTGATTGACTATGGCTTCCATGCGCCAACGATGTCTTTCCCTGTGGCGGGAACATTGATGATTGAGCCAACTGAGTCTGAAAGTATCACAGAAATCAATCGTTTTATCGATGCGATGTTAGCGATACGTGATGAAATTGACCAAGTGGTTGAAGGGAAATGGACATTAGAAGATAACCCGTTAGTGAATTCCCCTCACGTGCAAACTGAACTGGCAAGTGAGTGGCCACACGCTTATAGCCGCGAGCTGGCAGTATTCCCAACGGAACAAACCAGAGCGAACAAATATTGGCCAGCAGTAAAACGTCTTGATGATGTCTATGGCGACCGTCATTTACATTGTTCATGTGTGCCGATTGAAGAATATATGTAATTGATTAATCGGGTAAACTAGATGTATTTAGTTAGATAAATATTAGGCTTGCTTCCTTTTTCATTTTCATTGGGGCAAGCCTTTTTATTCTTCTATCGTTTAACCAGAATATTGGTCAATACCTGTATAACTGTTGCCTTGGTAAATTTTTTCAACCTCACCCGTTGTTATATTAGCTTGATAAACGCCGCCACGGAGATCGGCGACATACATCAGTTGTGCCGATTTATCATAAGTTAGGTCTATTGTTTCTTTGAATCCTCGGCTGATCACGCGGTGATTCGTGAGCCCGTGAAGGGTGACATTGGCACAATTTAGGCTATTACCATCAGGTTCAGCCCCTCTATCAGTCCAATATAAAATATTCGCTTCTTCATCGAGTAACAAATCGATAGGCTCAGGTAAATCAGCCAAGAGTAACTGAATATCACTGCGGCTTTCTGGAGATTGCGGATTTTTGGGTCTTAATGGTGCTCTAAAAATGCGTCCTAAGTTTCCCTTAGGCGTTCCTTTTTGCGTCCAGTAAATCCAATTGTTTTTTAGATCAAGGGCAAAGCCTACACATTGTTCAAGTATGTCAACTTGATCATTTTTATCTCGCGGCCTTGCAATGTGGGTCATTAGATCAGAACCATTAATGCTGCAGGAGCAAACCATTCCACCTTCACGATCGCACCAATATAACCGTTGATTGAGCAGATCGAGTTGTAATTGTTTGGGGGTTCTTATTGCTCCTTCGCCTAATAGCATTTTTCTATTGCTACCATCAAAATGCATAACATTGATTGAGCCATCATTTTCATCAAAATTATCCCCCATGTTGCTCCAATAGATTAAGCGATTATCAGGATCAACTGCAATACCGTCAGGTGTACCCCCGAGTCCTTCAATTAGAGGCATTAGGTGATGAGTTGACTTATTGAACTGAACAATAGAAGGGGAATGAATATCAAGCAATAACAAATAAGGGGAAGCATTTTTATTGTCTTTTGGCATATCTAACCTCATTGACAGCGAATCAAAACTGCATAAAAGATAAATTACTAGGCAATTATTTATCTAAGTATAGTTTAATTTGATTTAATAAATGGCTATTAATTAGGCTAGTTTTATTTAAGGAGGAGGTAAGTGAAGAGATGCTTTCTGGATTAGGCTAAAGCGACAGAAAAGCCGCTTTAGCCGATTAATTAAAGCAACCAACCTTTTTGTTGAGCAAGCTCTAATTGTTGCTTAAGTTGTTGGTAGAACTCAGGAAGTATTTGCTCAATGTAATCACATTTACTGAGTACTTGTTCGAGGCGAATATGATTTTCGACCCAACTTTGACCTTGATTATGCAAGTTCATCAGCATTGGCATGGCTCTATCAATCGCATTCGCATAGAGCGACTCAGGGGTTTCTAATGCGTCGTATTCGTTCCACAGTGCTAACAATGTTGTATTTTGTGGGCTTGGTAAAAGATTAAAAATACGGTTTGCGGCTTTGACTTCTTCTGCATGAATAGCATCACGAGCAGCATTATCGAAAACCAATACATCACCCGCATCAATTTCAACAATATCATGCACGAGAGCCAGTTTAATTGCATGTTCTATATTCACGCCTTGAACATAAGGCGCAAAACTCATTGCGGCAACGGCAAATTGCCAGCTGTGCTCCGCGGTATTTTCATGGCGTTCACGGTTGAGTAGCTTATTTTTACGATAAATACTTTTAAGCTTATCGAGCTCCATTAAAAATTGGACGACTTCAGTAAAAGCCCCAAAATTAACCACCTCAATGGGCTTGTTACTTAATGCAGATGACATAAAAACCTCAATTAATGTTCTTCTTCTAATGAATAAGGTAAAGCTGCAATGGTTAAATGGCTTTGTTCATCAGCCATGACACGAAAAATGCTGTCGGCTTCCATATCGTTATTCATAATGATTTGCACATAAATTTCACCATTACCTAGGCGAACAGCGGCAAGAACAGTTCCTGTGCGGCGCCACTTGTCACCCAATTGCCATTCTACACCTTCGCCAATAGCTGGAAGTGTTGTGGCAGTGCCTTTTAATAAATACATTGCACGTTTATTAGCACCACGGAATTTTGCTCGAGCGACCATTTCTTGGCCAGTATAGCAGCCTTTTTTAAAGCTGATCCCGTGAGGAAGTGCTTGCAGATTAGTTGCTTGCGGCAGGTGCTGTGCGCTATTTTCTTGGTCGATAACTGCGAAACCCGCTTCGAGATCTAACGCGAGCCATTGGTCATCATTGACTTGAGTAGCACCTAATGTTTCAGCCATTTTTTGTGCAACGTCCTCAGTGGCTAACACTAAAAAACGTTCAGCAGGTAATGAAAAATACAACAACGTAGCATCACCATCAGAGACAACTTGGTTTTGCTCATCAGGTAACGTGGTAAATAACGTTGCGAGTGCTTCTCTTGCCCCTTTTCCTGCAACACCGAGTAATTTTATCTCGGTTTTTTTCTCAAAAGTTACCTTGGAGAAAACAGCGTATTTTTTAAGCTCAGCTAATTGCGAGTCTGCAACACTGCGCCTAAGCAAATAAGAAAAACCCTCTAAATGATGAAATAAGCGTAGGTCACTCCACATTTTTCCTTTTGGGTCACAATGTGCTGTTAAGGTATGAGCTTGTCCCAGTGTGGTGATATCTGCAGTTACTTGTCCTTGCAGATATTTTTCTGCATCGAGGCCTGCAAGATGAATAAGTTCCCAGTTTTCCAGTGAAATCAAAACGAGTGGTAAAGACTGAGATTCAAGGGGAAATTGCTGTGTACTATCAATGTGGGTAGTCATGATTTCACCTGTTGTTCTTGGATAGATTAAAGGTGCTTAATGGTAAAATAGCTAGATAACATTGCAAGTAGTTATTATGATGCAGCTTGCATTATCTCGGATTTTTTTATCATCTGTTTGTAGAAAAACGGCATTTTACTACTAAAATTACAACAATGTAGTCTATGACATGTTTTCTTCGCAGATAATCTGTTAGAGTATTGAAAATAATCAATCTTATCAGTTAACTGCAACAAAAGGTCGTAGTGGAATGGATATTGAGAATAAAGCACGAATTCATTGGGCTTGTCGTCGTGGAATGCGTGAGCTAGATATTTCAATCATGCCTTTTTTTGAGTATGAATACGATAGCTTAACGGTACACGACAAACAAATTTTTGTTCGTTTATTAGAGTGTGCGGATCCAGACTTATTCAATTGGTTAATGAATCACGGTCGTCCTGAGGATGACGAGTTGTTCCGTATGGTCAAACTTATTCAGGAAAAAAATAAAAATCGTGGTCCTGTGGAAATCTAATCTCTCCATTTCATGGAAGACACAATTTTTTTCTACCTGTGTTCATGGTGTCGTTGGCATATTTTTGCTATTGGCTCCATGGTCACAAGGTAATTCTGTGTTTTGGCTGCCATTACTCGTTGTTGTGGTGGCTAGTTGGGCTAAAAGCCAAAAAAATATCAGCAAAATAAAAGGTGTTGCTGTACTGGTAAACGGTAATAAAGTTCAATGGAAGAAAAACGAATGGAATATCGTGAAAGCGCCGTGGCTGACCCGCTATGGTATATTACTGACACTGGAAGCTCTGCAAGGAAAGGCGCAGAAGATTCATTTGTGGGTTGCCAGAGATTCAGTTTCAGAAGAAAACTGGCGGAATCTCAATCAGTTATTGCTCCAATACCCAGATATTTAAAAGTGAGTTCAATCCATAGTTAAGTAGGAACAATATTTACCGCCAGAATTGCGTCTTAAAGGGACGCTTCAATTTCTTGTAAAATTTGTACGCACCATTGGGCAATGCGTTCATCAGTTTGTTCAAATTGGTGCACTTCATCAAGCGCAAGCCCCACAAACATATCGCCTGTTTCATTTAAAGGTTTTGGGCTATCAAAAGTATATCCTTCGGTTGGCCAAAAACCGATAAACTGCACGCCCGTCGGTTTAAGTTGATGGTATAGCAACCCTAATGCATCGAGGAACCACTCACTATAATCTATTTGATCGCCTAACCCGTACATAGCAACGATTTTGCCCGTTAAGTTAAGGTTGGGAAGCGCGTCCCAAATTTCTAGCCAGTCTTCCTGTATTTCACCGAAATCCCAGGTGGGTATTCCCAAAATTAGAATATCATACTGTTCCATTTCACTGGGGGGAGTATCATTAACATTATTCAGTGTGACGAAATCATCACCGAGAATATCACGTATTTTTTCAGCAACCATTTCGGTATAACAGGTGCTAGAACCGTAAAAAAGGCCTATTTTCATATATATTATTACTACGTCCAGCTATGGTTTTGATGACAAGAGGGGTATTGTAACAGAAGCCCCCCCTTTCAGGCATAATAGAATCGTGTGGTATTATTCAAAGGAAACGAATTAGCTGTGGAAACAAAACACCTTAATCCATTAATTGAGCAATTTCTTGATACAATCTGGCTTGAACAGGATTTAGCGGAGAACACATTAGCATCGTATCGTAATGACCTTCAATCACTAGATAGATGGCTTGATGCGCATCATTTACATTTAGAGAGTGTTCAATCAATTGATTTGCAATCTTTTCTCGCTGAACGTATTGATGGTGGTTATAAGGCCGCTAGCTCTGCTCGTTTATTAAGCGCGATGCGTCGTCTATTTCAATACTTATATCGAGAAAAGTTGCGTAGCGATGATCCTTCAGCTGTCATTGCAGCACCTAAAATACCGCAGCGATTACCAAAAGACCTCAGTGAACAACAAGTCGATGATTTATTAAATGCGCCTGCAACAGAAGACTCCCTAGAATTGCGGGATAAAGCCATGCTAGAGGTTTTATATGCCTGCGGTTTACGTGTTTCTGAACTGATTGGTTTAACGTTTTCTGACATTAGTTTGCGCCAAGGCGTCATTCGTGTTGTCGGTAAAGGCGATAAAGAAAGATTGATTCCTTTGGGGGAAGAGGCAATATATTGGCTGGAAAAATATATTGATGAAGGTCGCCCTGATTTATTAAAGGGTAAAACTAGTGATATTTTGTTTCCGAGTAAACGTGGAACAAAAATGACCCGGCAGACATTTTGGCATCGAATAAAGTACTACGCGGTGCTGGCACAAATTGATGCAGAATCACTCTCGCCTCACGTCCTTAGACATGCCTTTGCAACACATTTATTGAACCATGGGGCAGATTTACGTGTCGTACAGATGTTATTAGGCCACAGCGATTTATCAACAACGCAAATTTATACCCATGTTGCGACTGAACGATTACGCGCGCTACATGAACAACATCATCCAAGAGGATGACAATTAAAGGATTATTAATGAAACGCAAATTGCTATTACTGGCGGTGGCTTGTTTTGCTGCGATTACCGCGAACGCATACAGTGCAACGGAAGAGATAGTCATTCGTGATACATTGGCAAAATACGATATGACAGTGGAGTCAATTAAACCTTCACCTATCGTTGGGTTGAATGTGGTCGAAACGACGACGGGTATCGTCTACATTACGGATGATGGTAAGTATTTACTTCAAGGGCCAATTTACGATATGAGTGGAAAAAAACCCGTGAATATTAGTAACCAGCCGCTAATGAAAAAGGTTGAAGCCCTTAAAAATGAAATGATTTATTTTAAAGCGCCACAAGAAAAATACGTGGTCACTGTCTTCACTGATATTAGTTGCGGATATTGCAAAAAGCTCCATGAAACTGTCGGCGAACTTAATAGTAAAGGTGTGACGGTGCGTTACCTTGCTTACCCTCGTCAAGGTGCCCAAAGTGATGTAGGTAAAAAGATGGCGTCTATTTGGTGTAATGGCTTACCACAAAATGCGTTAACACAAGCGTTTAAGGGTGAAGAAATCGCTATGATAGACAACTGTAAAATTGATCTAAGTAAGCATATGAATGTAGCTAATTTATTTAAAGTGACTGGCACCCCCGCGATTATTTTACCTAATGGTCAAATGTTACCTGGCTTCCTAAAACCTGATGCACTTATTCAATTACTCGACGAAAAATAGTTAATTATTGTGAATGTAGAAACTTTTTTACGACAACGGCACATTGATGGTGAGTCTGCTCAACTTCCAGGGCTCCCTGAATTATTGCAGCGTATTTACTTGCATCGTGGTATTACGGATATGGCTCAGCTGGAGCGTAAAGCCACAAATTTGCTGGATTATCGTTCGCTATCAGGCATTGAGAATGCACTTGCTTTACTTTACCGAGCACTGACTGAGCACGAATCCATTACCATTGTAGGGGATTTTGATGCGGACGGTGCAACAAGTACAGCACTGGCTATTCGTGCATTAAAATCGATGGGTTATGCCAATTTAAATTATATCGTACCGAATCGTTTTGAAAATGGTTATGGTTTAACACCGCTGGTGGTTGAAGAAGCACACAAGCGGGGGGCAAATTTAATTATCACCGTGGATAATGGTATTTCATCTCATGAAGGTGTAGTCGTTGCAAAGCAATATGGGATTAATGTCATCATTACCGATCACCATTTGCCAGGAGAAACGCTGCCTGAAGCCGACGCTATTATTAATCCAAACCTCAATGAGTGTCACTTTGGCTCAAAATCATTAGCAGGCGTCGGGGTGACATTTTATTTAATGTCAGCACTGCGCGCACATTTACGTCAAAAAGAATGGTTTATCCAACAAGGGTTAAGCGAACCTAATTTAGCCGAATATCTTGATTTGGTGGCATTAGGCACGGTGGCGGACGTGGTACCTCTTGATACCAACAATCGGATACTGGTTCACCAAGGATTAAACCGTGTTAGAGCAGGGCGTTGCTGCGCAGGTATTAAGGCACTCGTTGAGGTGTCAAAGCGTGATTTACCAAGGCTAGTTGCCAATGATTTTGGTTTTGCCCTTGGCCCACGGTTGAATGCGGCGGGTCGGTTGGATGATATGTCTGTGAGTATTGAATTACTGCTGACTGATGATATGGCTTATGCGAGGGAGCTTGCTAACGAATTAGATGGGTTAAATCAAACTCGTCGTGAAATTGAACAGGGAATGCAGCACGAAGCGTCGGTGCTTTTTAACAAATTTGAGTACAGTGATAATCAACTACCCAATGGCCTTGCCATTTATCACCCTGAGTGGCATCAAGGGGTTGTTGGGATTTTAGCATCTCGAATTAAAGAGCAATATCATCGGCCTGTGATTGCATTTGCTCCCGCAGGGGATGGCGTACTCAAAGGTTCTGGGCGTTCAGTTCAAGGTGTGCATATGCGTGATGCCCTTGAACGTTTAAATACCTTGCAACCTGGATTAATGCAAAAGTTTGGTGGCCACGCGATGGCTGCGGGTTTGACTTTAGACGAAAGTAAATTTGAGGATTTTAAGCATCATTTTGAGCGTTTAATGGGGGAGCTCATTAAACCAGAACAATTAGCGGGTGTTGTTTGGAGCGATGGTGAGCTGTCTCTCAACGAGTTTTGCCTAGAAACCGCAGAATTAATTCGTGAAAGCGGGCCATGGGGGCAATCATTCCCCGAACCCGTGTTTGACGGACACTTTTTATTATTACAGCAACGGTTAGTGGGAGAGCGCCACCTTAAACTGATGGTAGAACCTGCCAATGGTGGTCCAATGCTGGATGCAATTATGTTTAACATTGATGTGCGCAGATGGCCAGATAACAGCATTAAGAAAGCTAAAATTGCGTTTAAACTCGATGTAAATGAATACCGAGGGCAACGAAGCGTACAATTAATGGTTGAGCATATTTGGCCTGATTAAACACAAATATTATCGATGAGTATGGGATGAAATAGCGTTTTAGGGTGCTATAAACCTGAGATAAATTCCGTTATACTAATTGGTTTGTAAATAAAAATTATTTTGACCAACCATAAGATATTGAAAATGACGTTTGAAATAAACCCAGTAAAAAGTAAGATTCAGGACCTGTCTGATCGGACATCGGTTCTGAGGGGGTATCTTTGACTATGATGCCAAGAAAGAACGCTTAGAAGAAGTCAACGCAGAGCTAGAGCAACCCGATGTCTGGAATGAGCCAGAAAGAGCGCAAGCTCTTGGTAAAGAACGCTCATCTCTTGAGGCGATAGTTGAAACAATCGATCAACTAACACAAGGTCTTGAGGATGTTGAAGGTTTATTGGAGTTGGCCGTTGAGGCTGACGATGAAGATACCTTCAATGAAGCGGGGGCGGAGCTTGAATTACTACAAGGCAAATTAGAGCAATTGGAATTTCGCCGCATGTTTTCGGGTGAATACGACAGCGCTGATTGCTATATCGACTTACAAGCGGGTTCTGGTGGTACTGAAGCTCAGGATTGGGCAAGTATGTTATTACGTATGTACTTGCGTTGGGCGGAGTCGAAGGGCTTTAAAACCGAGATTATTGAAGAATCTGATGGTGATGTCGCGGGTCTAAAATCAGCGACAGTGAAAATTATTGGCGACTACGCTTACGGCTGGTTAAGAACAGAGACTGGGGTTCACCGTTTAGTTCGTAAGAGTCCATTTGACTCGGGCGGGCGTCGTCATACTTCGTTTAGCTCAGCCTTTATTTACCCTGAAGTTGATGACGATATTGATATCGAAATTAACCCAGCGGACTTACGTATTGATGTGTACCGCGCTTCAGGTGCGGGTGGTCAGCACGTAAACAAAACGGAGTCAGCGGTACGTATTACTCATATTCCAACGAATATTGTGACGCAGTGCCAGAACGACCGTTCGCAGCATAAAAATAAAGACCAAGCAATGCGCCAGTTAAAAGCGAAGCTATATGAACTGGAAATGCAAAAGAAAAATGCGGACAAGCAAGCGATGGAAGAGAACAAATCAGATATTGGCTGGGGAAGCCAAATTCGTTCTTATGTCCTTGATGATGCAAGAATAAAAGATTTACGTACTGGTGTGGAAACGCGTAACACGCAAGCCGTACTGGATGGTGATTTGGATAAATTCATTGAAGCTAGTTTAAAAGCTGGCCTGTGAGGGAAAAATGTCTCAAGAGCAACAGGGTGCAGAACAGGCTCCCGATTTGAATAACGAACTTAAAACCCGTAAAGAAAAACTTGCGGCGTTGCGTGAAAAAGGAATTCCATTCCCAAATGATTTTCGTCGTGAAGATCTTTCAGACAAAATCCATGCTCAGTATGGTGAAAAGTCATCGGAAGAGCTGGAAGACTTGAATATTGAAGTCTCTATCGCGGGTCGTATGATGACGCGCCGTATCATGGGTAAAGCTTCATTTGCAACATTGCAAGATGTTGGTGGCCGTATTCAAATCTACGTATCACGTGATGACTTAGCGGAAGGCGTTTATAACGAACAGTTCAAAAAATGGGACTTGGGTGACATTTTAGGTGCGAAAGGGCGTTTATTTAAAACGAAAACGGGTGAACTCACTGTTCATTGTCATGAAGTACGTTTGTTAACCAAAGCTTTGCGTCCATTGCCAGATAAATTTCACGGTTTATCAGACCAAGAAACACGTTATCGTCAGCGTTATTTGGATTTGATTGCAAATGATGAATCACGTAACACCTTCATTGTGCGCTCTAAAATCTTAGCTGAAGTCCGTAACTTCATGGTTGGTCGTGATTTTATGGAAGTGGAAACCCCAATGATGCAAGTTATTCCAGGTGGCGCATCAGCACGTCCATTTATCACGCACCATAACGCGTTAGATATCGATATGTATTTGCGTATCGCACCAGAACTGTACTTAAAACGGTTAGTGGTCGGTGGTTTCGAACGCGTTTTTGAAATTAACCGTAATTTCCGTAATGAAGGTTTATCGCCTCGTCATAACCCTGAGTTCACTATGATGGAACTCTATATGGCGTATGCAGATTACCGTGATTTGATTGAATTAACGGAAGATTTATTCCGTACACTGACACAAAAAGTGTTAGGCAACACAGTCGTTCAGTATGGCGACCAACAGTTTGATTTTGGTCAGCCGTTCACTAAATTGACCATGAAGCAAGCTATCTGTAAATATCGTCCAGAAACCAATGTGGCTGATTTAGACGATATGGATAAGGCCGTTGAGATTGCAAAATCATTAGGTATTAAGATTGAGAAAAGTTGGGGCTTAGGTCGTGTCCAGTGTGAAATCTTTGAGGAAGTCGCTGAAAGCCACTTAATTCAACCAACATTTATCACTGAATACCCTGCTGAAGTTTCACCTTTAGCACGTCGTAATGATGACAATCCATTTATTACTGACCGTTTTGAGTTCTTTATTGGTGGTCGTGAAATTGGTAATGGTTTCTCGGAATTAAATGATGCAGAAGACCAAGCAGAACGTTTTGCTGAGCAAGTTCGTCAAAAAGACGAAGGTGATGATGAAGCAATGTTCTATGACGAAGACTATGTTACTGCTTTAGAACATGGTTTACCGCCAACTGCAGGTCTTGGTATTGGTATCGACCGTATGGTGATGTTATTCACTAACAGTCATACCATTCGTGATGTTATTTTATTCCCAGCATTACGTCCGACAAAATAGCCGATGTTGTTTTTGTGCCCAGATAATACTGGGCACATCATTTTACTCTTAATATGTTCAAACTTTCCTTGTTTTTTATTCTACGTATCTTGCGACTCCCCAAGCCTCTCAATCTAATATCAACATAATATGTGCCAGTCTTTTTTTTGTTCGTATTCGCTAATTAGCAGAAAGTAGTCTATATAATAATGTTAAAAATAAATTTGAGTTACGAATAGTATCAATTTAGTATAAGTAATTATTCCAAAGAGTTGGTATAATTACACGAGTGCTACGTATGGTATATGTTGGTTTTTTGAAATATAACCTATTGAGAATGCATGAAATTTATTGTTCGCTGTCTTTTTTATAAATGAATTCCAAGTAAGTTACTTGTTTTTGAGTTTTTAAGTAAAGTGGTTGCACTGAAATGTTTTTAAAGCAGTACAGATACTGTGAGAGTGCTTAAAACACTCTTCTTGTGTAACAAAAAACTATTTTATTTGTTAGTAAGTGTTACAACAGGAAGATAAAAAAGAACGCGGGTTTTGTGTTATTGAGCTGTTATGTTTATGGTTACATAAACTAGTAAAATAATGTTTGGATAACATAATATAATTAAATAGCACCTTAAATGTGTTAATTTATGACTGTCTTGGTGTATTAATAAGAATAAGCTCATAAAAGTCACGAAAGGGTAGCGATTAAATAAGTTTAAAACTAAAATTATTTTAATCTAAATTTATGAGATGACTCTATTTCTACATTCGGACTTATAGAAAATAGCTAACTTTTAGCTTACACTAGGTTTCTTGGACATCATTATAATAGCGAAGAAAAGTACTGGTAAGGTAACCATATGTTTTTAAAAAATAAATTTCATGTTGCATCTTTGCTTATAGCAGGTACGGCTCTTCTTTCTGGCTGTACATTTGGCTCAGACACATACAATACAGCAACACCGAATACCCCAAGTAAACAAACCGTAACAGCAAATACCGCCCCTGCTGCTGAGCAACCATCAGCAAGTGCGACCCAAGCTGATGATTCTTATCCAGAATCACAAAAAGTTTTAAATAGCGCTATTAATCGTACACCAATAGCGTCAACAACTTATGGACAAAGTGGCGCTGATCAACAAACATTTGCTCACCTAAATACGTGTGTTAAGGAATTAAACGCACTAAAAACACTTTCGCCAAAGGATTACAACCGTTTAGTTGGTTCATTCAAAGAGGTTAGTGAAATCAATCGTCTCTACAGAGAAGTTGAAGGCACTGCTAGCCCTGACACAATTGAATTACTGCAAATGGCGATTGAATCTAAAACGAAAGTACTCTGTGCAAAAGTTCGCTATAACTCAGTATTGTCTACCGAATCAACATTGAAGAAAATTAGTGGATTATGAGAATAAACCTTAGGCTTTGTGTGTCGCTGGCACTTGTTACGACATTTTTTAGTCATGCTCCAAAAGCAGACAAATTTAATAGCGTTATTGATGATTTTGACACTTACCTCCAATTGGAAAGCGAAGGCAAAGTAAAAGAGCAAAAACAACAACAACAGCCAGTTAATACACAAGCTCAAGGTTACGATATTTTCTCTTCACTCTCGACAGTGCCTGCGCCGAAGGAAAAACAAAAGTCTGCGGCAGCGAATAAAGGAACCAAAGGGAAAACTACGGGTAAAAGAAAGTCTGGCGTAGCATCGGCAAGTCAAGTTGATTCGGCTAAAGTGACGCCAACAGAACCAGAAAAAACGATTTTTTCTGATGTCTGTGCGGTGACAACAGATAACGCGTCTGCGCCAATTTTACTCTCCTCCTATCCATACTTTTTTCAAAGTAACCAATGGAGCCCTGAATATTTAGCAAGGGACTTTGCTAAATATCAGTTAGTTCTCGATCCTCTTGGGTTGTATTCTTCTAAATTTGCCAGACCCTCAGGAATAGATACCTCAGCCTATCTTGAACAACTTGCAAAATTAATTGAACGCCAGCAGCTAACCAATTTGTATAAATTTGGTATTGCACAAGGTGTAGGACAACTTATTTCGTATAACAATTTGTTAAATGATGAACAACTTGTCGCTGAGCTAATTAACCACAATAAGAGTATCGCGCAATTAACACAGACAATTGCAGAAAAAGAATTTGAAATTAATCAGCTTAATGACGATGTTAAACAAAATAAAAATCAAATTGCGCAATTACAAGCACTATTAAATTCATCTTCAGATGATCAATCGTTAATTGATACGCTAAATCGTAAACTGGCAGAAGCGGAAAAAACGATTGAACAGAAACAGAATAATTTAACGCAGCTTAGCCAAGAGAATCAGCAAACCCAAGAAACGATTGCTCAACTTGAAAAACAATTAAATGAAAGTGCAATTGAACAATCTAAAATCAAACAACAACTTGCTGAGAAAGAGGAGCTGTATGCCTCAGCAAATTTAAAAATTGAGCAGTTAACGGCAGATATTGCAAAATTAGAGCTGGATGCTAAAAACCAATTACAGCTTGCAGGAAATTCAGATGAGCAAGTGAAATTAGTGACCAATGAACTTTTGCAGCAAAAAGAATTACTCAAACAAAAAGAAATTGAACTAAATACTGCAAAAAATGAAAAAGATGTTGCCCAGTCGGCTTTGAGTGCTCAGCAAGCAGACGCCAAACAATTAGAGCAGCAAAATCAACAATTGTTAGCTCAGTTAGCAGAGAAAGAACAGCTAGCGGAAAAAATCCAGGCTTCTTTAACTGAAAAAACAGCACAAGCAGAGCAAAAAGTTGTATTAGAGAAAGCGTTAAAAGAGTCACAAACAGCACAAAATGCGCTGATGGCCCAGTTAGCTTCAAGTGAAAAACAGCAGGCTGAGCTGCAAGCGAAACTAAGCCTAAATGAACAAAATTATGCCACTGCACAGGCTCAGTTGAAGCAAGCCGATGCGGATTTACAGCAGTTACGTAAAGATGTTGAAAAGCAAACGGCATTGCTAAATCAAGCCAGTGATGCACAAGTGAAAGCAATAACGGCTGATTTAAATAAACAGATAGCGTTGCTGAAACAAAAAGAAGATGGGTTGAAAAAAGCGCAAGCAGATAGCGAATCAACCCGTGATGCGCTGGCCAAACAGCAAGCTGCAGCCAAAGAGCTTGAGCAGAAAAATCAGCAATTAGCCGCGCAACTAACAGAAAAATCGCAACAGGCCGATAAAATTCAAGCTGCATTAGCTGAACAAACGGCGAAGGTTGCGGATAAAGCCGCGTTAGAAACTGAATTAGCGGCAGCGAAGAAACAGTTAGCTGAACATGAATCA
>NZ_JBBPXM010000021.1:0-47229 GCF_050446505.1 Providencia sp. SP181 | reverse complement strand
TTTTTTAATGAAAGCCGTATAACAAAGTGTTATGCGGTTTTTTGTTTTTTATTGTATTCAAGCTGAAAAAATAGGGCGGGTGCGTTGGCTATACTCGGTTACCCAAGTCACATACTCATGTATGCTCCTTGGGATAATCTTATTTGCTTCCTACCTAGAACGCGAAATGCTTTGGATAATCATCATATTGTCTATAGTAATAGCTTAGGAAAATATATTTTTAATATAGCGACATTATTCTGGTGAATAGTGTAGTTTCTTTAATTAGATCTTTGAGGAAATAACTTTAGCGTACGTGTTAGTTGGATTGAAGTTGGCGATAATGAGTGACTCTTGAGTCTCGCTGGCTTCAGCCATTAATATGCCATGGTTATCCCAAATAGCACTTCTTCCTGTGCCGAGGAATGAACCAGATACGCCGCAATAGTTTGCCATAATGACAGGAACCTGATGGTTTTTAGCGTAATTTTGTAATTTTTTCGTGTCAGCGTCATAGCCATTGGCTGTAATCAATACAGAGCTTAAGTAAAAAGAGGCGCCTTGATTGATTGTATCATCGGCGTGCTTTTCATGATTAGTATCTGCACATATTGCGAGTCCTAGCTGGTTTCCTTGACAATCAAAAGTGCATATAGCTGTACCTGGCGTGTAGTATTTGTCTTCCCCTGGGTGTAGATAAATTTTGCTGTAGTGGAAAGTAGCTTGATGAGGAGAAAGTACGAATAACCCTATTTGCGGCTGATCTTTTCCTATATTAATCGGTGCACCGGCAATAATCGTTATATTGTATTGATCAGCGAGTATACGTAGTGCTTCTAGCCTTGAGTCATTGTCAGTGAAGGCTAATTTTTGTGCGACATCATGTTCATAGCCTGTTAAAGATAATTCAGGAAAAATAATAACATTAACCTGATTTTTGATTGCTTGAGTGATGAGCCGTTGGTGGATTTGGATATTACTACTAACATCTCCATTGATGGGAGCAAATTGCGCAGCGGCAATGATGAAATCGTTTTGCACCAAATATTCCTTAACAGATGTAATGAACAGAAAAGTAATTATATGTGTATAAAACTAAAAATACACAACCAGGAATATGCTGGCTATAGGGAGCACTAAAATTCTCATTATAGTAACTGCTCAAGACTTTATGGTGTTTCTGCTATAATGCGTTTTTCAGTCTTCTTTGTATGAAAGAGTTCCCATGCGATTAAACCCAGGCCAGCAACAGGCAGTTGAATTTGTCGATGGCCCTTGCCTTGTATTGGCAGGGGCTGGATCAGGTAAAACCCGTGTTATTACCAACAAAATTGCACACTTGATCCGCCAATGTGGTTATCAACCACGGCAAATTGCTGCTGTCACTTTTACCAATAAAGCCGCGCGGGAAATGAAAGAGCGTGTGGCACAAACATTAGGTAAAAAAGAAGCGCGTGGGCTCATCATTTCAACCTTCCATACATTAGGTTTGGAAATTATTAAGCGTGAATATAAAGCATTGGGTATTAAAGCCAATTTTTCGCTGTTTGATGACCAAGACCAAATGGCATTACTTAAAGAACTGACGTTTGATTTACTTGAAGAAGACAAAGATCTGCTACAGCAGTTGATCTCTTCGATCTCAAACTGGAAAAACGATCTGATCTCACCACAACAAGTTGTTGGGCAGGCACGAACGGAAAAAGAACAGCATTTTGCGGAGTGTTACCGTCGTTATGAATTACACCTAAAAAGCTGCAACGTATTGGATTTTGATGATTTAATCAGTAAGCCAACGCTTCTATTATATCAAAATGAAGAAGTACGAGAGCGCTGGCAGCAAAAAATTCGTTATTTGCTGGTGGATGAATACCAAGATACCAATACCAGTCAATACCAACTTGTTAAGTTGCTGGTGGGACAACGCGCTCGCTTTACGGTGGTTGGGGATGATGACCAATCTATTTATTCATGGCGTGGCGCAAGGCCACAAAACTTGGTGCTACTTAGTCAAGATTTTCCTAAGTTGAACGTGATTAAGCTTGAGCAAAATTACCGCTCTTCAGGCCGAATATTAAAAGCGGCGAATATCCTAATTGCAAATAACCCTCATGTATTTGAAAAGAAACTCTTCTCAGAGCTAGGCTACGGTGCGCCGTTAAAAGTTTTAACGGCAAACAATGAAGATCATGAAGCAGAGCGGGTGATTGGTGAGCTCATTGCCCATCACTTTATCAACAAAACGGAATACAAAGATTATGCGATTTTATATCGAGGTAATCACCAGTCGCGCATTTTTGAAAAAATGTTGATGCAAAACCGTATTCCATATCGTATCTCTGGCGGTACTTCATTTTTCTCACGTCCTGAGATTAAAGACTTACTGGCTTATTTACGCGTGTTGACTAACCCTGAAGATGACAGTGCTTTTTTGCGTATTGTGAATACCCCACGTCGGGAAATTGGCCCAAAAACGATTCAAAAGCTAGGGGAATGGGCGAACCAACGGGGAAAAAGCTTATATCAAGCCAGTTTTGATTTAGGGCTAGAGCAAACCCTAAAAGGAAAAGGATTAGAGGCATTACAACGGTTTACCCAGTGGATGGACAGTATTGTTCGAACGTCAGAGCGGGAGCCGTTGATTGCGGTGCGTGATTTACTGCGTGAAATGGATTACGAAAGTTGGTTGTATGAAACATCAACCAGCACTAAAGCTGCTGAAATGCGTATGAAAAACGTCAACCAATTATTTACATGGATGAGTGAAATGGTTGAGGGGGATGAACTAAACGACCCGATGACGCTTGGCCAAGTAGTCACGCGTTTTACATTACGCGATATGATGGAGCGTGGCGAAGATGACGAAGAATCAGATCAAGTTCAGTTAATGACATTACATGCATCAAAAGGCCTTGAATTTCCTTATGTTTTTTTAGTCGGTATGGAAGAAGGGTTACTGCCTCATCAAAGCAGTATTGACGAAAACAATATTGATGAAGAGCGTCGCTTAGCGTATGTGGGGATCACTCGAGCACAAAGAGAGTTGTTTTTCACTCATTGCCGTGAGCGCCGTCAATATGGCGAATTAATTCGACCTGAGCTTAGCCGTTTCCTACTTGAATTACCGCAAGATGACCTTGAATGGGAGCAACAGCGAAAAGTGGTAAGTGCCGAAGAGCGTATGCAAAAGGGGCAATCTGCACTAGCTGATATCAAGGCGCGTTTAGGACTAAATAAGAAAAGCGAGCCATAATCATTTATTGAGGTTCCACACTAGAGTGACTCTAGTGTGGAAATAATTAACAATTTGAACTGTTACGTTCTTCCAATTCTAGCATCCAATTTACATAACCTTGCCATTGCACTTCCTGTTGCAGGTTTTCTGCTCGCAGTGGATGTTCAGATAACCAGCGATATGGCAACACAATCGTGAGTCTATCTGCATTTGCATTTAATCTTAAAGCAGGCAATGTGTCATCACGTCGTCGGCTTGCAAAAATAATGGCTAATCGAAGTAAACGGCACAAACAGTAGGCTTGTTGCATCGGTAGTGCATTTTGTTGGCTAAGCGGCGCTAAATCGACGGGGCCTTGTTGATTTTTTAATAAAGCCGCCAATAGCCGTTTTTGTGCAGGGGTATAGCCAGGTAAATCCAAGTGAGTGATCAAATAGCTGGCATGTTCAGAGCCTTTGCGAAAATCAACACTTAGGCCAATTTCATGCAACGCACATGCGCTTGATAATAAATCACGACAGCGGGTATCGAGTTGCCAAACTTTCGCCACTTGCAGATAAAAATATTCGGCTAACTGACGAACGCGGCTAGCTTGTTCGATATCGACTTGGAAACGACGCTGGATATTGCGTACAGTGCGAGCGCGAATATCTTGCTCAATCGGCAGTTCTAACATGCCATAAACGAGCCCTTCCCGTAGAGCACCGCCTGCAAGTGTCATACTATCAATATCTAGCGCTTCAAAAATGGCAATTAAAATGGATAAGCCGCTTGGAAATACTAAAGCACGCTCAAAGGTTAAACCTTCAATTTCAAGCTCTTCAAGTTTTTGGCATTGAATGGCTTTGCGTTTTAGTTGCTGCAATTTAGGCAATGTAATAAGTTCATCCATGCCTTGTGCAATCATAATTTCTTGGATTGCTTGTACAGTACCTGATGCGCCAACGCAGATTTTCCAGCCGTGAGCTTTTAAGGTATCGGCAACGGGTTCGATAACCTTCCTTGCTGCTGCTTGTGCGGCTGAAAAATTGTCTTCTGTTAAGCTTCTATCACTGAAATAGCGCTCAAGCCATGTCACACAGCCCATCTCAAGGCTATAGAGCTGCTGTGCTTTTGCGCCAGTTCCTGTTACAAGTTCAGTGCTTCCCCCTCCAATATCCACCACCAAGCGTTGGTCGGGGCCGCCTGTCGTATGTGCAACACCTTGATAAATTAAGCGGGCTTCTTCTTCCCCTTGAATGACTTTAACGGGATTTCCTAGGATATTGCTGGCTTTTTCGATGAAAATATCGGCATTTTTCGCTAAGCGTAGTGTTGCAGTCGCGACCACACGAATTTGTGTTGTCGGAATATCTTGTAGATGTTCCGAAAAAAGTCGTAGACATTGCCAACCACGTTCCATCGCTTGTTCAGAAAGGTGATTGTTTTTATCTAACCCAGCAGCAAGACGGACTTTTCGTTTAACCCTAGAAATAACCTGTATGCTGCCAGCGGTTTCACGTACGACAAGCATGTGAAAACTGTTAGAACCTAAATCGATAGCAGCATAAAGAGAAGAAGATTTCAGCATAGCGTTTTTACTCAGCCTGGACGTTTATGGTTATTACGCGGACCATTGTGGCGGCGCGGTGCATTTGAATTGCGGCGCTGGCCTCCAGGGCGTGGGCGATGACGACGTTTAGGTGCGGGTAAGTCACTTAATAATGCATCGCTGTTATATTTACTCACTGGAATCGAATGTTGAATGTATTCTTCGATTGCAGGCAAGTTAAGAGCATATTCTTCACAAGCTAGGCTAATTGAATTACCACTTTCCCCTGCACGGCCAGTGCGGCCTATACGGTGAACGTAATCTTCACAGTCGTCAGGTAAATCGTAGTTAAAGACGTGGGTCACTGATGGAATATGTAATCCACGTGCAGCGACGTCCGTTGCCACTAAAATATCCAGTTGGCCCTGTGTAAATTGTTCTAAAATACGTAAACGTTTTTTCTGTGCCACATCGCCAGTCAGTAAGCCAACACGGTGACCATCGGCCGCTAAATGTGCCCAAATGTCATCACAACGGTGCTTAGTATTGGCGAAAATGATGCAACGCTCAGGCCACTCTTCTTCGAGAAGAGTCTGAAGTAAACGCATTTTTTCTTCATTTGAAGGATAAAAAAGCTCTTCTTTAATGCGATGGCCCGTTTTTTGTAAAGGCTCAACTTCAACATATTCAGGGTTATTCATTTGCTCAAAGGCGAGTTCTCTCACGCGATAAGACAGTGTGGCAGAAAATAACAGATTTAGTCTGTCAGCGGCCTCTGGCATACGACGGAATAACCAACGAATATCTTTAATAAAACCAAGGTCGTACATGCGGTCAGCTTCATCAAGTACAACGACTTGAATGGCGGCTAAATCTACATGGCCTTGTTTCGCATAGTCAATAAGACGGCCAGTCGTTCCTATGAGGATATCGACACCGTTTTGTAACACTTTTAGCTGTTCATCGTAGCCATCGCCACCATAAGCGAGCCCGATTTTCAGACCCGTATATTCTGCCAACTCTTTGGCATCAGAGTAAATCTGAACAGCGAGTTCACGAGTCGGTGCCATCATGAGTGCACGTGGCTGATTCGCTTTTTTCCCTTCAATAGCAGGGTGAGTTAATAGATAATGAAACGTTGACGTTAAGAATGCTAACGTTTTACCTGTACCTGTTTGCGCTTGTCCCGCAACGTCTTTGCCTTCGACAGTGAAAGGCAATGTTGACGCCTGTATAGGCGTGCAATAATTGAAGCCTTTCTTGTTCAGAGCTTCAATGACTTTAGGGTGCAATGCGAAGTCGGAAAACTTCTTTTCTGTCAAGTGTGCTTTACTCATAGTATGTTAGAATATCAGTTAACGGTTGGTTTACGAAAGTGTATCTTTTGAAATAAAGCATACTGCTGCCAATAATGTTACACTAAGTCTGCAAAAAGATGATTCTTTGGAGTACAACATGAGCGACAAAATTATACATATAACTGATGCAAGCTTTGAAACTGCAGTTCTGAAATCAAATTCACCTGTTCTCGTCGATTTCTGGGCAGCATGGTGTGGTCCTTGTAAAATGATCGCGCCTATTCTTGATGAAGTTGCTGAAGAATATACAGGCAAATTGACCATCGCAAAACTGAATATTGATGATAATCCGGCTACTGCTCCAAAATACGGAATTCGTGGTATCCCGACATTATTATTATTCAAAAATGGTAGTGTAGCAGCGACAAAAGTTGGTGCATTATCTAAAACGCAACTGAAAGAATTTCTAGACGAAAATCTGTAAGTTATCGTTATATGTGATCTAAAACGTTTAGCGGCGTATCTATTTTATCAAGAGAGTCGCTAGACGTCCTCATCTAAGCATGATAAGTTATCACTATTCCTCGTGTAGCACCCGTATGAATTACTCTGTATTCCATTGCTCTTATCTTATATATCAAGCTAGTTAGTTCAGTATTTTAATGATTTTTGATTATCAAAACTAATGGCACAATGATTTTAAATATGAAAACTGAGAACATAGACATTGAGTTAAGCACCCGCTAGATTCAATATTGTTGTTTCACATGAATTTTTCATATACCTTAAAGATAGTGCATAAGCAGTAGTATGACATAAGACGTTGTTAAGTCTTCGGATGTAAAAACGTATCGGGAAAAATTTAGTGTGCAGGGAATGTGTTTTTAAATGCGAAGCTGAACCTAAATTTGCGATCTTGGGATAGATGTTGTCCTAAATGTACAAAAAACTATTGCTAATGTTGTGTGTGTTTCTAATAATATGCCAAACATCGTTCAGATGAGCTATGGTCATATGTTAAAACAGATTTAGCAGTGGCTAGCACAAATTTTTATGCATTGTTGTTGGCTTTATTGAGTTGGCTACCAACAGGGCAGTTAAGTTAAACTGGCACTTAATAAATAAGTTGCCGTCAATTAACGTTCATAGTTCGAGAATTACCCCGAGTTAAAGAACCCACCATTATGAATCTTACCGAATTAATAAATACGCCAGTATCAGAATTGATTACGTTAGGCGAAAATATGGGGCTAGAGAACTTAGCCCGTATGAGAAAGCAGGATATTATTTTTTCCATTTTGAAGCAGCATGCGAAAAGTGGTGAAGATATTTTCGGCGATGGCGTACTGGAAATATTGCAGGATGGATTTGGTTTCCTCCGTTCCGCAGACAGTTCTTACCTCGCAGGTCCCGATGATATCTATGTTTCTCCTAGCCAAATCCGCCGTTTTAACCTACGTACAGGTGACACCATTTCAGGAAAAATTCGACCTCCTAAAGAAGGCGAACGTTATTTTGCTCTCCTGAAAGTCAATGAAGTTAACTTCGACAAACCTGAAAACGCACGTAGTAAAATCCTTTTCGAAAACTTAACACCATTACATGCAAATAGTCGTCTTCGCATGGAACGTGGTAACGGTTCAACAGAAGATTTAACGGCGCGAGTTTTAGACTTAGCTGCACCAATTGGCCGTGGTCAACGTGGGCTGATTGTTGCTCCGCCAAAAGCAGGTAAAACGATGTTGCTGCAAAATATTGCCGCTAACATTGCACACAATTATCCAGATTGCGTTCTGATGGTTCTGTTGATCGATGAGCGTCCTGAAGAAGTAACAGAAATGCAGCGCTTAGTTAAAGGTGAAGTTATCGCTTCTACTTTTGATGAGCCAGCTGCGCGTCACGTTCAAGTGGCTGAAATGGTTATCGAGAAAGCAAAACGTCTGGTTGAACATAAAAAAGACGTCATTATCTTACTCGACTCCATTACACGTCTTGCTCGTGCGTATAACACCGTGGTTCCTTCATCTGGTAAAGTTTTAACAGGTGGTGTGGACGCAAACGCCTTACATCGTCCTAAACGTTTCTTCGGTGCTGCCCGTAATGTCGAAGAAGGTGGAAGCCTGACAATCATTGCAACTGCACTGGTTGATACAGGTTCGAAAATGGATGAAGTTATTTACGAGGAGTTTAAAGGTACAGGTAATATGGAACTGCACCTTTCTCGTAAAATTGCGGAAAAACGTGTATTCCCAGCGATTGATTACAATCGTTCTGGTACGCGTAAAGAAGAATTACTTACTTCACAAGACGAACTGCAAAAAATGTGGATCCTACGTAAAATTATTCATCCAATGGGTGAGATTGATGCGATGGAATTCCTCATTAGTAAGCTCGCAATGGCAAAAACTAACGAAGAGTTCTTTGATTTTATGAAGAGAGCTTAGTTGTTTTGGTTTCTAGCTTCAACGAAAGGTGCCTACATGGCACCTTTTTTTGTGCGTATATCACATCATGATATATTTGAATTAAAATCTTTTTGAAAATCCATCACTCATATTAATTTGATAGATTAGTATCTAATTTTAAGATGAGAGTATTGATAATAAGTATTGTTGGAGTAATTCAATGCTGTTTATCAGGTTTACTATTTTGACTGAAATTAGTTTTTTGGTTTATTAAAAGATGTGGGGTGTCGTGAAGGCTACTAATTGATTAACACTATTTCAGTGTATTGCTTTTATGGCATGCATCTTGCAGCTATTAAGTATAAAATGTGTCAGATTCCATTATTGAATGAGCAACACGAATAAAGTGTGTTTTTTAATAATGTTACAGTTATCTCTTTATGAATATAGATTCGTCTTATAGTAGATTTTATTACTGAGATGATAATGCAGTAGCGATTGCATTTTTATCGGCATTCGCCAATAAAAGTTTAGTATTGATAGTTAAATAAAAATATTAAGAGAGTCAAACAGTGGACACCATACACTTTGTAACCAACCTCTTCTACGTCTTCTTGTTTTCGTTAGTTTTTATTTTCTTCGCCCGTATCGTTGCGATAAAAATCGGGTTAGTTGATAAGCCTAACTTCAGAAAGAAACACGTAGGGCTTATTCCTCTTGTTGGGGGAATATCCGTTTTCTTTGGGATCTGTTTTGCATTTTATATCACAGAGGAATATATCCCTCATAAGTGGTTATACATTGCGAGTGCTGGGTTATTAGTCTTTATCGGTGCATTAGATGACCGATTTGATATTAGCGTGAAGTTAAGAGCAGGGGTTCAGGCGATTGTCGCGGTCGTTATGATGACAGCTGCAGGGCTTAAACTGGAATCATTGGGTCATGCTTTTGGCCCGTGGGAATTAGTATTGGGTCCGTTTGGTTATATTGTCACTTTATTTGCAGTATGGGCGGCGATAAATGCCTTTAATATGGTGGATGGTATTGATGGGTTACTTGGCGGGCTTTCTTCTGTTTCCTTTGGAGCACTAGGTTTCTTACTGTATCAAAATGGTAACTATGCATTAGCATTTTGGTGTTTTGCTTTTATTGCAGCTATTCTTCCTTATATCCTTTTAAATTTAGGTGTATTAGGCCGTCGATTTAAAGTCTTTATGGGGGATGCGGGAAGTACTTTAATTGGGTTTACGATTATTTGGATTTTGGTGGCTTCAACACAGGAAGAGGTTCACCCAATCAACCCAGTTACGGCACTGTGGATTATCGCAATCCCTCTGATGGATATGGTTGCAATTATGTATCGTCGAATCCGTAAGGGAATGAGTCCGTTTTCTCCAGACCGTCAGCACATTCATCATTTGATTATGCGCTCAGGTTTTACACCAAAAGGGGCTTTTGTTCTGATTACGTTGTCAGCCGCATTTTTAGCTTGCATTGGTATTATCGGTGAACGCTTAGCATTTGTACCAGAATGGGTAATGTTGGCATTATTTTTGCTTGTATTTATGATGTATGGTTATTGCATCAAACGAGCTTGGAAAGTCGCCCGTTTTATTAAACGAGTTCGACGCAAAGCGCGCAGGGGTGCAGTACGGTAACGAAAAAACGAAAATAGAGGTTCTGTGCAGTGAATAACTCAGAAACACAACCGAGTCAGCATCAAACACCAATAGAGCCAGAGTTGGATATCCGCGGTTTATGCCGCTCCTTGTGGCAAGGAAAAGTTTGGATCGTTGCATTTGCCGTGATTTTTGCGGCAATTGCATTGGGAGCATCCTATTTTATGCAGCCCAAATGGAGTGCGACAGCGATTACGGATTTACCAACTGTAAATAATTTGGGAAGTTATTACTCTCAGCAACAGTTTCTGCGCAACCTCGATTCCCGTATTAATAGTACTGGGCAAGAAGGGCAATTGCCGACAATTGCAAAAGAAGCTTATCAAGAGTTTACTAAGCAGCTCGGTTCTTACGATACCCGCCGCCAATTTTGGTTGAGCACAGATTATTACAAGCAACGGTTAGAAAATGATCCAAAAGCGGATGCTGCATTATTGGATGAGCTCATCAATGATATTGAGTTTACACCCGCTGATGAAGTGAAAAATCTAACGGATAGTATTAAATTAGTGGCTGAAACATCAACAGACGCAAACCAGTTGTTACGCCAATACACGCAATTTGCGAATCAACGTGCAACCGCGAATCTGAATGATGAAATTAAAGGCACTTGGGCAACTAAAATGCAATCAATGAAAGCGTTGGTTAAACGTGAAGACATGGTGGCAACCGCCGCTTATGAAAGACGATTAAACGCGTTGGAACAAGCACTAAAAGTTGCTGAAAAACAAGGTATTGTGCGTAATCAAAGCGCAACACCAGTCGATGAAATTCCTGATTCTAAAATGTTTATGTTAGGTGCCCCATTATTACAGGCACAAATTGAAACATTAAAAGCAACGGGCCCAGATCATGACTCAGATTATGACCAAAACATCGCAATGTTATCAACATTAAGCGTTGGGCCTACTCTCCAAGATAATTTTCAAGCTTACCGTTATTTGCGTACGCCTGAAGATCCTGTCAAACGTGATAGCCCACGTCGAGCCTTTATGATGGTTCTATGGGGCGCTATAGGGTTATTAGTGGGTGCCGGAGTGGTACTTTCTCGCCGCCGTCCATCTTGATTTTGGGATAAGCCACTGACACATTTATCAGTGGCTTGATAAAGTCATTAAGCTTAAATAAGCAGCACACTGCAAAAGATAAATATAAGAGAGTCATCGTGAAAGTATTGACTGTATTTGGCACTCGACCAGAAGCCATCAAGATGGCGCCGTTAGTTCATGCACTGGCGAACGATGCTGATTTTGAAGCAAAAGTTTGTGTCACTGCACAACATCGTGAAATGCTTGATCAAGTACTGAAATTATTTGAGATCACACCCGATTACGATCTCAACATTATGAAACCAGGGCAAGACTTAACGGATATTACCTGTCGTATTCTTGAAGGGCTGAAAAGTGTTTTTGCCGATTTCCAGCCTGATGTTGTTCTTGTTCATGGCGACACTGCAACTACTATGGCAACGAGCCTCGCTGCCTTTTACCATCGTATTCCTGTTGGGCATGTTGAGGCAGGGCTACGTACGGGGAATCTTTATTCTCCTTGGCCTGAAGAAGCTAACCGCAAAATTGCGGGGCACTTAGCGATGTATCACTTCGCCCCAACAGAAAACTCACGCCAAAATTTATTAAAAGAATCGATCCCTGATAGCCACATTTTTGTGACTGGCAATAGCGTGATTGATGCGCTGTTATGGGTGCGAGATAAAGTCATGAGCGACCAGCACATGATGGAAAAGTTGGGTGCAAACTACCCATTTATTGACCCTAATAAGAAAATGATTTTAGTGACAGGCCACCGCCGAGAAAGTTTTGGTGGCGGTTTTGAGCGTATTTGCCACGCATTGGCTGACATTGCTCAGGCTCACCCAGATGTACAAGTTGTTTATCCTGTGCATCTGAATCCAAATGTGAGTGAGCCTGTAAAACGTATTTTGCATAATATTGATAATATTATTTTAATTAGCCCTCAAGAATATCTTCCATTTGTCTACTTAATGAATCATGCCTACTTGATTTTGACTGATTCAGGAGGAATTCAAGAAGAAGCGCCTTCTCTCGGTAAACCCGTTTTAGTCATGAGAGATACCACTGAGCGACCTGAAGCCGTTGACGCAGGTACAGTTCGTCTTGTGGGAACAGATACACAAAAAATTGTTAACGAAGTTAATCGGTTACTGACAGATGATGCGGAATATCATGAAATGAGCCGCGCACATAACCCGTATGGGGATGGTCATGCTTGTCAGCGTATTCTTACAGCATTAAAAAGTAATCAGGTGAAATTATGAGTTTTGAAACTATTTCTGTTATTGGCCTTGGTTATATCGGTTTACCAACAGCAGCAGCCTTCGCATCACGTAAAAAACAGGTTGTCGGTGTGGATGTTAACCAACATGCGGTGGATACTATTAATCAAGGGAAAATCCACATCGTGGAACCTGAACTTGATATCGTGGTGAAGAAAGCCGTTGAAGAAGGTCATTTGAAAGCTTTTACAAAGCCACAGCCTGCCGATGCTTATTTGATTGCTGTTCCAACACCATTTAAAGGTGATCACGAACCCGATTTAGCTTATGTCCGTTCTGCGGCAGAGTCGATTGCGCCTGTGCTGAAAAAAGGTGATTTAGTGATCCTTGAGTCTACTTCTCCAGTAGGTACAACGGAGCAAATGGCACAGTGGATGGCGGAAGCTCGCCCAGATTTAACGTTTCCACATCAAGCGGGTGAAGACGCGGATATTGATATTGCTTACTGCCCAGAGCGTGTATTGCCAGGGCAAGTGATGGTCGAATTAATTAAAAATGACCGTGTTGTGGGCGGCATGACACCGAAGTCTTCACTGCGAGCGAGTGAGTTATACAACATTTTCCTTGAAGGGGAATGCGTGATCACCAATTCAAGAACCGCAGAAATGTGCAAATTAACGGAAAACAGCTTCCGTGATGTTAATATCGCATTTGCGAACGAATTATCATTAATTTGTGCAGAGCAAGATATCAATGTGTGGGAGCTGATCAGCCTAGCAAACCGCCACCCGCGCGTGAATATTTTACAACCAGGCCCTGGTGTTGGTGGTCACTGTATTGCCGTTGACCCATGGTTCATTGTTGCTCAAAATCCGAAACAATCACGTTTAATCCACACCGCACGTTTAGTGAATGACGGCAAGCCAATTTGGGTCGTTGATCAAGTGAAAGCAGCTGTTGCGGATTGCTTAGTGGAAACAGGCAAGAAAGCCAGCGAAGTGACGATTGCGTGTTTTGGCCTTTCGTTTAAACCGAATATTGATGATTTACGTGAAAGCCCAGCAATGCATATCACTAAAATGGTGGCGAACTGGAACCCAGGTAAAACTTATGCGGTTGAGCCACATATCGAAGAATTACCAACATCGCTGAAAGGCATTTCTGAATTAGTTTCAATTGAAAAAGCGGTGAATGAAGCGGATGTGATCCTAATGTTAGTTGACCACAATGTTTTTAAAGGCATTCAAGGTTCAGCAATCCCACAAAAATGGGTTGTGGATACAAAAGGAGTCTGGCGTTGAAACGCATTCTAATCACTGGAGGTGCGGGGTTTATTGGCTCCGCAGTGGTGCGTCATATTATTGAGAATACGAACGACAGTGCGATTGTGATTGATTGCCTGACTTATGCAGGCAACCTTGAATCCCTCGCGCCTGTCGCGAGCAGTGAACGCTATGCGTTTGAGCAAGTGAATATCTGCGACCGACAAGCACTTGACCACGTTTTTGCTCAATATCAACCCGATGCTGTTATGCATCTGGCGGCGGAAAGCCACGTGGACCGTTCTATTGACGGTCCTGCCGCTTTTATTGAAACCAACATTGTGGGTACTTACACACTGTTAGAAGCCGCGCGTCATTATTGGTCTGTGTTAGATGAAGGGAAAAAAGCGGCATTCCGTTTCCACCACATCTCGACAGACGAAGTATACGGTGATTTGGATGGTCCTGAAGGTTTCTTCACAGAAACAACACCTTATGCGCCAAGCAGTCCATACTCTGCCTCTAAAGCATCCAGCGACCATTTGGTGCGTGCGTGGCAAAGAACTTATGGTTTGCCAACGATGATCACCAACTGCTCAAATAATTATGGGCCATATCATTTCCCTGAGAAATTGATCCCCTTAATTATTTTAAACGCCTTAGCGGGCAAACCACTGCCAGTGTATGGCAAAGGTGAGCAAATTCGTGATTGGTTGTTTGTGGAAGATCATGCACGCGCTTTACATTTGGTGGCAACAACGGCGCAGCCAGGCACAACGTACAATATCGGTGGGCATAACGAACGCCGTAATATTGAAGTTGTTGAAACCATTTGTGAGCTGCTGGAAGAGTTGCATCCGCAAAAACCACAAGGTGTAGCACATTACCGCGATTTAATTACTTATGTGAAAGACAGACCTGGTCACGACATGCGCTATGCTATTGATGCAGCAAAAATTGAGCGTGAATTGGGCTGGAAACCTGAAGAAACTTTCGAGTCTGGTATTCGCAAAACAGTGTTGTGGTATTTGAATAACGAAACGTGGTGGCGTCGTGTACAAGATGGCTCCTACGCAGGTGAACGCTTAGGCCTTGGCAATTAGGTGAAACCATGAAAGGTATTATTTTAGCGGGGGGATCGGGAACGCGTTTACACCCAATTACCCGTGGTATTTCTAAACAATTATTGCCTATCTATGATAAGCCAATGATTTATTACCCGCTTTCTGTCTTGATGTTAGCGGGTATTCGCGAAATTTTAATTATTTCGACTCCCGATGATTTACCGATGTTCAAGCGCCTATTGGGGGATGGACATGAGTTTGGTATTGAACTGAGTTATGCAGAGCAGCCATCACCAGATGGATTAGCACAAGCCTTTATTATTGGTGAAGAATTTATCAATGGTGATAGCTGTTGTTTAGTCTTAGGGGATAACATTTTCTTTGGTCATTCGTTTAGCCCGAAACTGAAATCAGTCGCAGAACGCCCCCATGGGGCAACGGTATTCGGCTACCAAGTCATGGACCCAGAGCGCTTTGGTGTGGTGGAATTTGATGATAATTTTAAAGCGTTATCTATCGAAGAAAAACCGACAAAACCGAAATCAAACTGGGCGGTAACAGGGTTATATTTCTACGACTCTCAAGTGGTTGAATTTGCTAAGCAAGTCAAGCCATCTGAACGCGGTGAATTAGAAATTACGTCTATCAATCAAATGTATTTAGAGCGCGGGCAGTTAAATGTTGAACTGCTTGGCCGTGGTTTTGCTTGGTTGGATACGGGCACCCACGACAGCTTGATTGAGGCAGGTACATTTGTACAAACCGTTGAAAAACGACAAGGTTTTAAAGTTGCCTGCTTAGAAGAAATCGCATGGCGTAATGGTTGGCTAACCGACGAACAAGTCGCAGCTTCCGCGCAGCAACTGAAGAAAACCGGTTATGGGCAATATTTAGAGGATTTACTCCGTGTCCGTCCGCGCCAGTATTGATGGTTTGCAGTGGGAGAGCGACTTCTTTCATCGCTCAACCGCAAAATTAAATTTCTCGGGGGAAAACCTCGAAACTGTCCTTGCTTATCAAATGGATGCGTACGATATCATCCAAGCCAAGGTTGCAGCATCTGAAACGTTATTGATTGATGACTTAACCAGTATGGGGTTTGCATTTGTCGAAGGTGAAATTGATTTTGCCCTCACTATTGGCACAGAAAATGCTTATCTAAAGGCGGGGTTAACGGTGGCAGATAGCATCGTTGCGGCGCAAGTGGATGACGTCCCTTTACTGCAACAAGCAGCTGCCTCTGTCTTTAGTAATAGCCGTTTTCGCGCGCCTTGGTATCGTGAAGGGGACAGCGGGCGGTTTTACGCGTTGTGGATAGAAAAAGCCGTGCTTGGTACGTTTGACCATACTTGCTTATTAGTCAAAGACGCCTCTGACCGCATTTTAGGTTTTGTGAGTTTGCGCCATATTGATGATGATACTGCACGCATCGGGCTTTTAGCGAAAGTGCCTGAAGCGCAAGGGCGAGGAATAGGTCGCAAGTTAATGTCTGCGGCATTCGACTGGTGTGTGCAACACCAAAAAAGACAGTTAAATGTTGCCACCCAAATCAGCAATGTTGCGGCATTAAATCTTTATTCACGTAGCGGTGCGGCGATTGCCAGTACCGCCTATTGGTTATACAGGGGACAACATGATTCCATTTAATAAACCACCCGTTGTAGGCACTGAATTAGAGTATATGAGACAAGCCATGGAAAGTGGCAAGTTGTGTGGTGATGGTGGTTTCACAAAACGTTGTGAAGAGTGGATGGAAAAACGTTTTAATTGCCCAAAAGTGCAGTTAACACCATCTTGCACCGCGTCATTAGAAATGGCGGCAATCCTGATTGATATTAAGCCTGGCGATGAAGTGATCATGCCGAGCTTTACCTTTGTATCAACCTCAAACGCATTTGTTCTGCGCGGCGCGAAAATTGTGTTCGTTGATATCCGTCCAGATACGATGAATATTGATGAAACGAAAATCGAAGCGGCGATTACTGAGCGTACGCGTGCGATTGTGCCTGTTCACTACGCAGGGGTTGCCTGTGAAATGGACACCATCATGGATATTGCCAAAAAACATGACCTATTCGTCATTGAAGATGCGGCACAAGGCGTGATGTCAACCTATAAAGGCAAGGCTTTAGGGACAATTGGCCACATTGGTTGTTACAGTTTTCATGAAACCAAAAACTACTCTTCCGGTGGGGAAGGTGGCGCGACGTTAATCAACGATAAAGACTTAATCAGCCGTGCTGAAGTGATCCGTGAAAAAGGGACAAACCGTAGCCAATTCTTCCGCGGACAAGTGGATAAATACACATGGCGTGATATCGGTTCAAGCTACCTGTTGTCTGATTTACAAGCGGCTTACCTGTGGGCTCAATTGGAAGAAGCAGACAAAATCAACGAACGCCGTTTATTGCTATGGAAACGTTACTACGAAGCGCTGCAACCGCTGGCGGATGCAGGCCGTTTAGTATTAGCGACTGTGCCTGAAGGTTTAGTGCACAACGCCCATATGTTCTACATCAAATTGAAGGATGTGGAAGAACGTACTGAATTCAATGAGTTTATGAAATCTCACGGCATTTTAACTGTGTTCCACTACGTTGCACTACACACAAGTCCTGCGGGGCTGGAGTTTGGTCGCTTCCATGGTGAAGACAAATACACTACGAAAGAAAGTGACCGACTGGTGCGTTTGCCGATGTTCTACAACATGACGGATGCAGAACAACAAACAGTTATCGAACAGATTAAGGCGTTCTTTGCCTAATGTCGTTAGCTAGAGCCTCTGTTTGGACTGCTGGGTCTACCCTGATTAAAATCGGGGCAGGCCTGCTTATCGTTAAATTACTGGCGATTGCATTTGGCCCGAGCGGTGTTGGGTTGGCGGGGAACTTCCGCCAATTGATCACCGTTCTGGGTGTATTGTCTGGTGCGGGGATTTTCAATGGTGTCACAAAGTATGTGGCAGAGCACCATCAAGACCCCGTCAAGCTTCGTGCTGTTTTAGGGACATCATCAACGCTAATCCTCGGCTTTTCAACGCTGTTAGCCATTGTTTTCTTATTATTCAGTGGTGCTATTAGTCAGGTATTATTTGATAGTCCTGATTACGCCTCTGTGATTTATGCTGTGGCTTTTATTCAGATGGGGATAGCCTACGCAAACTACTTTTTAGCCATCCTAAAAGGTTATCGAGACGCATCGGGTAATGCTCAAGCTATCATTTTAGGGAGCTTAGTGGGTGTTGTTGCCTATTATTTGTGCTATACCTTGGGAGGATATGAAGGTGCGCTTGCAGGCTTAGCCCTTGTACCAGCCTTAGTTGTCCTGCCCGCAGGCTTGATGATTATTCGCCGTAAACAATTTGCACTGTCAATGCTTAAACCCGCGTGGGACAAAGCCATTGCAACGCATTTAGGTAAATTCACTGTTATGGCGCTATTAACGTCAGTGACATTACCTGTTGCTTATATCATGATGCGAAATCTATTGGCGGAGCGTTATAGTTGGGATGATGTCGGGTTATGGGCGGGGGTTAGCACCATTTCAGATGCTTACTTGCAGTTTATTACCGCATCATTTTCAGTGTATTTGCTGCCAACACTTTCCCGTTTACAGCATAAAAGCGAAATTTCATCTGAAATTATCAAAGCATTAAAATTTGTCTTACCCGCTGTCGCGGTGGCCAGTTTTATGGTTTGGCTCCTGCGTGATTTTGCCATTTGGCTGCTATTTTCTGAGAAGTTTACAGGAATGAGAGACCTTTTTGCTTGGCAATTGGTGGGGGATGTCCTGAAAGTTGGCGCATATGTGTTTGGTTATTTGGTGATAGCCAAAGCCGCATTGCGTTTTTATGTTCTGACAGAAGTGAGTCAATTTGTGTTGCTGATGGGTTTTGCTCACTGGCTTATTCCTGAGCATGGCGCAGTTGGTGCGACACAGGCCTATATGGCTACTTATATCGTATACTTTATTTTATGTTGTTGCGTATTTTTGATTTACCGTAGGCGAGCATGACAACCTTAATACATGTACTGGGATCGAACCTCCCACACCATAATCAGACGGTTTTGACGTTTTTTAATAGCGTAATTAGCCAGGAAATGGCGCCGTCACAAAAACTGCATTTTATGGTCGTAAGCGATGATGCGCGGCTTGCTGACGCTTATCCGCAGCTCGAAATTGATATTTTTGAGAGTAAAAAAGCCATTGCAAATAGTGTGATCAAGCGGGCGAAAGCAGATCGCCGTACCCGTTTCTTCTTCCATGGGCAATTTAATGCACCGATTTGGCTGGCACTGTTATTTGGCCAAATCAAACCTCACCAATTTTGGTGGCATATCTGGGGTGCGGACCTGTACGAAGAATCCAATTCACTGAAATTTAAACTGTTTTATGTTTTACGCCGCTTAGCGCAAAAAAAAGTTGGGCATGTTTGTGCTACGCGTGGCGATTTATGTTATTTCCACCAGTCGAACCCGAAAGTGCCTGCTTCAGTGCTGTATTTTCCAACACGGATGGATCCTGCTTTAACGATAAGCGAACGTAAGCCACGTGAAGGCGAGCAATTGACTATCTTGCTCGGTAACTCAGGTGATCGCTCTAATCGCCATGTAGAGGCTCTGATTGCGATTAAACAGCAGTTTGGTGATAAGGCTCGCGTGATTATCCCAATGGGGTATCCTGCGAACAACCACGTTTATATTCAACACGTGGAAGACGCGGCAAATAGCCAATTTGCAGCGGGCCAGGTAGAAATCCTTAAAGAGCGTATGGAATTCAGTGATTATCTTAACGTGTTGAAGACCTGCGATCTTGGCTATTTCATTTTTAATCGCCAGCAAGGTGTTGGGACGGTTTGTTTATTAATTCAATTTGGCATCCCATTTGTGATCAGCCGCCAAAATACGTTTTGGCAGGATTTAACGGCACAAAACGTGCCTGTATTTTTTTATGGTGATGAATTGACGACCTCGCTGGTGGATGAAGCGCAACGTCAAATGGCTTTGTTGGATAAAGCTAATATCGAATTTTTTGCTCCAAACTTTACTGAGGGGTGGAAAACCATTCTCAGTATCGCGGAGGGGCGAGCATGACGCTAATGGAGTTAGGTGGCTTAGCGTTGGTCTACCTGATATCAATCATCTTTATTGGCACTTTGCTCTATAAAGAGTTTTTACGTGTTCGCTTTAACTTCAACATTTTCTTTTCAATGTTGTATTTATTGACATTTTATTTTGGTTTTCCGTTAACCTGCGCCTTAGTGTTCCAGTTTGATGTGGCGGTTGTGACAGCCGATTATCTCTTGTATGCGCAGCTTGCGGCGACCAGTTTTTATGCCATTTATTACGTGGCTTATAAAACGCGGCTATCGCGCAAAGTGGAGACTTCACGGCGTGCGCTGTTTAGTATGAACAAAGTCGAAACCAATCTCACTTGCATGTTATTAATCGCTATTGCGGTAGTGACGGTAGGTATTTTCTTCATGCAGAACGGTTTTTTACTATTCAAGCTGAAATCCTACAGCCAAATTTTCTCCAGCCAAGTTTCAGGGGTCGCATTGAAGCGGTTTTTCTACTTCTTTATTCCTGCCATGCTGATTGTGTATTTTCTGCGACCAACACAAAAACGCTGGATTTTCTTCCTTGTCAGCACCGTAGCTTTTGGTTTTTTAACCTATGTTATTGTGGGTGGGACAAGGGCGAATATCATCATCGCTTTCGCACTATTTTTATTTATCGGTATCGTCAGGGGGTGGATCACTCTGTGGATGCTGGGTGCGGCAGGTGTCGCCAGTATTGTTGGGATGTTCTGGCTGGCATTAAAACGCTATGGCTTGGATGTGAGCGGCTCCGAGGCGTATTACACTTTCTTATACCTGACTCGAGATACGTTCTCGCCATGGGAAAACCTCGCTTTATTACTCAGCCATTATGATGAGATGGATTTCCAAGGACTTGCACCGATTATTCGTGATTTTTATGTGTTTATCCCATCGTGGGTATGGCCAGAGCGACCAGATACCGTACTAAACTCAGCGAACTACTTCACTTGGGAAGTGCTGAATAACCATTCTGGATTAGCCATTTCACCGACTTTGATTGGTTCATTAGTGGTGATGGGTGGGGTGATTTTCATTCCGCTCGGTGCAATCGCGGTGGGGTTGATCATTAAGTGGTTTGACTGGATTTATGGAATGAGTTTGCAAGAGCCAAACCGCTATAAAGCCGCGATTATGCAGGCATTTTGCTTCGGTGCGATTTTTAACATTATCGTATTAGCGCGTGAAGGCGTCGATTCTTTTGTCTCACGGGTGGTTTTTTTCTGCTTAATTTTTGGGTTATGCCTGATTCTAGCAAAACTCCTGTATTGGTTATTTGAAAGTGCGGGGCTTATCCGCACAAAAACAGCTTCTTTTTTAAGAAGCCAACAACGTGAAAGTCGTTAAGGAAGCATCATGGAACCGTCATCAACTCAATCTTCATCTGTTCCTCAGTATTCGATTCGTGGACATAATATTTGGGGCTTCAAAGATATGGCCCACTTTTTGAATTATTTGTTTGCGAATGGTGAAACCAAAACGGGTACTTTGGTCGCGATTAATGCGGAAAAAGTGATGATTGCGGAGAAAGACACCGCGTTAAATACCTTATTAGGCCAAGCTGAATATCTGTACGCAGACGGGATCAGCATTGTGCGCGCCATTCGCCGTAAATACCCAGAAGCTCTGGTTTCCCGTGTTGCAGGTGCAGATTTGTGGGAAGGACTGATGGAAAGAGCTGGGCGCGAAGGTACGCCTGTATTCTTAGTCGGTGGTAAGCCAGAAATCCTCGAACAAACCGAAAGTAAACTGCGCGCTCAGTGGAATGTGAACATTGTTGGTTCGCAAAATGGCTATTTTACCGCCGAAGACCGTGGTGCTTTGTTTGAACGCATTCATGCGAGTGGCGCTAAAATTGTCACAGTCGCGATGGGGTCACCAAAGCAAGAACTCTTTATGCGTGATTGTCGCGTTATTCATCCAGACGCACTCTATATGGGTGTTGGCGGGACTTACGATGTTTTTACAGGTCACGTGAAGCGTGCTCCGAAAGTGTGGCAAAACTTAGGCTTAGAATGGCTATATCGCTTATTATCACAACCTTCACGTATTACTCGTCAGTTTAAATTACTGAAGTTTTTAGGCTACTATTATGGCGGTAAGCTGTAAGTTTATTTCCGAGTAATAATATATTGATAAAGCGGGATTTTTCCCGCTTTATTTTTGTTTACTTATTAGGTTTTTTATCTTTCCTTGCTGATTGTAAAATCACTCAGTGGCGTATTCGCTGGTCTCCTTCCTCAAATATTTCTATAATTCATCAAAAATAAATGTAGATCATAGTTTTTCTCTATAATTTGGGTCTATGACATGCTTTTCAGTCGACGAGTCGGCTGTTTTTAATAAATTACAGTAATTATGACTAATTTCGTTCCAATTCACGCTGTGGTTTAACGATAATAATTGATGACAGGGGTATTTATGGGGAATCCACAACAGGGACTTCAGCGCGGGTTAGAAGCTCGGCATATTGAGCTTATTGCGCTAGGTGGAACAATTGGTGTTGGGCTATTTATGGGCTCAGCCAGTACGCTAAAATGGGCAGGGCCTTCCGTACTGCTCGCATACATCATTGCGGGTATTTTTGTTTTCTTCATCATGCGTTCCATGGGGGAGATGCTTTTTCTGGAGCCTGTCACTGGGTCGTTTGCTTCTTTTGGTTATAAGTATCTGAGCCCATTTTGGGGGTGCCTCACCGCATGGGGTTACTGGTTTATGTGGGTGGCTGTTGGGATCTCAGAAATTACCGCCATCGGTGTTTACGCCGAATATTGGTTCCCAGATGTACCTCAGTGGATATTTGCCATTGTTGCCGTGGTTTTAGTCGCATTGGCCAACCTTGCCGCCGTTCGTTTGTATGGCGAGTTAGAGTTTTGGTTTGCGATGATCAAAGTCACCACCATCGTGGTGATGATCCTGATTGGTTTAGGGTTAATTTTTTTTGGCCTTGGGAATAACTTCGAGCCGATAGGGCTGGCTAACCTGACGGAACATGGTGGCTTCTTTGCTGGGGGCTGGAAAGGCTTTTTATTTGCTTTGTGTATCGTTGTGGCTTCCTATCAAGGCGTTGAATTAGTAGGGATCACCGCAGGCGAAGCGAAAAATCCGCAAGTCACGCTGAAAAAAGCGATCAATAACATTTTATGGCGCATTCTGATTTTTTATGTTGGTGCGATTTTTATTGTTGTTACCTTATTTCCGTGGACTGAAGTCGGGCAGCAAGGGAGTCCATTTGTCTTAACGTTTGCGAAAGTGGGGATTGTCTCTGCGGCAGCGGTGATCAACTTTGTAGTACTCACTGCGGCGCTGTCTGGGTGTAATAGTGGGATGTACAGTGGCGGTCGTATGTTGTACGCATTAGCGCAAAATAAGCAGCTTCCCAGCGGGCTACTGAAGCTCACAAAAAACGGAGTTCCTGCACGTTGTGTTGGTTTTACAATACTGTGTCTCGTTGCAGGCTCTAGCTTGAATTATATTATTCCAAATCCAGAAAAAGTGTTTGTGTACGTGTACAGCGCAAGCGTTTTGCCAGGAATGGTACCATGGTTGGTCTTGCTCACCAGCCAAATTCGTTTTCGCCAGCAAAATAAAGAACAATTAGTGGGACACCCGTTTAAATCAATTTTATTTCCATGGGTCAACTATGCGACGTTACTCTTTTTGGCCTGTGTATTAGTGGGCATGGCGATAAACCCAGATACACGGATGTCATTAATTGTCGGAGCACTCTTTTTAGGGGCAGTTTCCCTGCTTTATTTTTTAATTCAGGCGTTAAACGGCCGCAGTAGAAAAGCCTAGGCAAGATATTTTCTCGGCGCTTTTATGGGTGTCGAGCAAAAAAGAGGGCAAAAATGCTCTCTTTCTCGGCGAAATGGATAAAAGGCAAGCAATCGATATTTTTATTTCAAAAAGGACTAGACAGCGGGTAGATAAATCCGTACTATCCTCTCCCGCAACGGCGTTAAGCGCCCGTAGCTCAGCTGGATAGAGCGCTGCCCTCCGGAGGCAGAGGTCTCAGGTTCGAATCCTGTCGGGCGCACCAGTTTTAGCACGTCGCTACGGTTGGCAAAATGACGTTGTATGTAGTATGATAGCAACGCTTTGAAAAAAGTGAAGTTATGGTGGCTATAGCTCAGTTGGTAGAGCCCTGGATTGTGATTCCAGTTGTCGTGGGTTCGAGTCCCATTAGCCACCCCATTTTTTTTGTGACATTGCGAGGGTGGCGGAATTGGTAGACGCGCTAGCTTCAGGTGTTAGTGTCCTATGGACGTGGGGGTTCAAGTCCCCCCTTTCGCACCACGAAAAAAATTGATGTGAAGCAGTACATTTCGGCGAGTAGCGCAGCTTGGTAGCGCAACTGGTTTGGGACCAGTGGGTCGGAGGTTCGAATCCTCTCTCGCCGACCAATTTAAAGAACCCCGCTTAATAGCGGGGTTTTTGCATTTTTAACCCGATGTTGATTTTTTTATACTCACTGTTGGACGAGCTTGCTCGCTATCTTTTAAACCCCTTCTTTTCTGTTCCTTTTGAGTGCATGCACGTCATTAATTCGCTATATCACACCATAATCTTTAACGCATTGTTTTTTATGTAAAAAATAAGTGTCGTAATTTTTATACAAACCCATACTTCCGTGTCGCCAAAAAGAGACATTTTACCTATTGATTTATAAGGTTAAATTTATAAGTGAGTTAAGGTGTCTCTATATTGAGACAAAGAAATACGCTTTCATTCATGCTAAAGGTTAAAAAAAGTGAGGTGAAGGGAGCGTGCAAATTTTCTGGGTTCAAAATACCCCGTAAAACTAAGATATACAGAAACGTTAGGAATAGCAGGGAAAAAATAGGATGATGGAAAAAGTTGGCACGCATCCTGCATTATTAAATATGTAGATGCTCATCTCACTTCTTATGATAGCAATGCTTCATAAACCCAGAGATGACGCAAAGCCGATTATCGGTGCCTATTGTCCAACTTAGATGATCAAGAGCTCATCCTCTTACCATCAACGAACGGGCGAAACGTTGAGTGAGGCACCATCCGTCTGTAGACCTGATTGTATTTTACACCTGCCTAGTGCAGGTGTTTTTTTTTGCATTTTTTATGGTAGGCCTCTTATTTATAGGAATAAGAGGCTGAAATCAAATAGGAAGACTAATTTTTACCTTTGCTAAACCATTTGCTGAGCCAGCGAGTAATGTAGGTATAACAAAGAATAATAAACGTAATGATGAAAATATCTTTACTGAGGTCTTCAGTATTAAAGCCGATGATCATGATAAAAACAAAAGGTGATAAAACTAACAGAAGTAGGTCAAAAAAGATTTGCAAACGGTTTGGTGTCGCGATAATCCAGCGCCAAATAGCTTTAACTACATTCATATATATTTCCTAAATTCATTCAAGGCAAAAATGCATATAGTGTTTTATACACTATGTGTTTGTTTTATGACATAGCTGAACTTGTTTTGTTTGCAATGAATTGATTATGTTTTTTAGCGATAGGCATTTCTTCATGCGGTATACCGACGATAATACTTTATTTGTCTTTTTTAGATATTAATGGAGTCACAAAGTGGGGCGAAATGACCCTTTTTGTCAATTTATCGGCAGTTGGAGGACGAAATAAAAACGCCACTTCAGAGTGTGGCGTTTTTATTTTGAGGAATAACTAAGTGCGTTCTTGTTTCAAGGAATACGTTAGGGCTTCTTGGCGGATCTTAGCGGCTTCGTTTGGTTTATGTAGCTTATCGTAGGTATCGGCGAGCCATGAAGCATCTTGAACATCAAAGCGTTGTGCTAAAACTGCTTTGAAGTAGGATTCTGCTTTTTCCCATTGGGCATTATGTAACGATAAAACACCTAGTGTGCTGTTTAATAAAGGTGTGGCACCATTTTGTTTTTGCAAATGCAGTAACGTTTTCTCAATAGCTTCAGGGTGATCGCTGTTAACTTTTGGTATTAACAAGAGTAAGCGCTCATCATATTGTTGCTTTAAGCCATCAATAATCATTTTCTCTGCGCTTTTGGTATCACCACACTCAATCAAGTGTTCAGCCAAGAAGGCTTGAAGTGCGGTTTCATGGCGGACACGGCGAGGTTGTGATTTCCACCAATCTTTAAGGCCATCACTTCCACCTTCAGCCATACATTGGTTCATTAACCCTTTGTAAGCTTTAAGTTTTAATGCATCAAGCTCGTCTTCATTATGAAACTGAACTTTTGCCATCACGGGAAGTAATTCGATTAATGCTTGGTAAGCGCCTGAACGTAAGTAAGCTTGTTCGGCAAGGCGTAGAACTTCGGGATGCCTTGGGGCTTTATCAATTAGTTTATCGATACCATTACGGGCAGCGTGGACTTCACCTTCAGCAAGCTGAATACGCACACGGCAAATATCGACAGGGAGTTGGTCACTACCAGCGGCTTCAGCCGCGCGGTCTAAATACTGGTGAGTGCGGAACTCATCACCACGTTGCTGCGCCGCTTCAGCGGCCATCAAATAGTTAATCACCGGCTGCTGAGAGAAATCAGCGTGCTTACTCATCAGCTTTTCAACTTGCTCAAAATCACCTTCAGCTAATTTCAGCAATGCTTTTTGAGTTTGAGTGTGGGCTTTATGGTATTTACGACCGCTTACCCATCCTTTCGTGCGTGAAGTGGTGCTCATAAAACGGCGATAACACCAACCAAGGAATAGCAGTACAAATTGAAGCAAGATGAAGCCTAAAACTAAACTCGTGACGCTGGTAGTGATGTCATAATTATCTGTACGAATAAAGACATACCCTTGGTGACCTGCCAAGAGAGGTCCTAAGATCACACCTGCAATCAGGACTAGAAAGAGGATTAATACTTTAATCATCATTACCCCCTATTGCCCGCAGGCTCTGCGGATTCAAAAGGGTGCTCTGTATCCGAAGTTTGTGCATCCGTCGCAGGCATTGCATCTTCCGCGGCTTTTGTCGTGTCTTTTACCGCCTCAGCTGCTGCATCAACTGCGCCATCAGTAGATGGGCTTGTTTCAGACTGTGAAAGCAAACTGCGAACGCGTGTTTGCATCAGTTTTTCCAGCTTTTCTTGGCTTTCGAGTGCCTCTGGCATGTCAACATCAATAGGTTGATTGATGAGCTCATCAATGGTGGATAAAAAAGCTTTCGTAGCTGGCGCCTCAGTATCAAAATAAGCCCTTACCCAGGTAGAAGCTTGTTCTAATGACTGTTTATATGTTTCTTCTTGGTAACGAGGAACAGCTTGAGCGGCAATTAAAAGCTGAGAACGAATATTTTCACGTAAATAAATATCTTGGTTTGGCGCTAATAATGGTGCTTCTGAACCATCACGTGCTCGGACCGTAATAAAGTCACTGGTAAAGCTTTTCCAACTACGTGACAAGTTTTGTTTCCAATCGGAAATATCATCACTCACGTCATTGTTATTGTCGTCTGTTGCATCACCGCTGTTTAAATCCGCTAGACGTAAGTTATCAACTTCATTACTGAGCTGGTTTAATTTTAAGATAATGCCGTCATAGTCAATTTGGTTAATCGCAGCCAGTTTTGCCATGTCATTATTGATGGATTTACGAATATCAAGCAGGCTTGGGTCGTTCATTTCCGCTAAGCTGGAGTCTGCGCTTTTTAGTAAAACAGCCGCAGTAACAGGATCATGATCATTCCACAATTTACGGCCAGCCATTTTTACCATGAAATCCGCTTGGGCGATTAACCAGCTTTTGACATCGGTACTTGAAAGCGCCGTAACATGAGCTTGCAGCTCCTGCATACGGCGATTTAGTCTGTCTTCGTATTCAAGTGCATGATTTTTGATATCTTTATTTGCGGCAATTAAAGCATCTACACGTTGCCTATCTGAGTTTTGCTGGTCAATTAAATCACTTAGCTGCTGTTTTAGTTCATTGTTTTCATTGACTAATTTTGCATTGCTTTGCTGAGTGAAATAATAGAGACCACCACCAATGGCGATGATAACCGCAATCGCAATAATCCCGCCTACGAGACCAGAACGTTTTTGTTCCGAAGAGGGCTTAGTTCCGCGATGAACTGTTGATTTTTCATCTGTTTTTGGCGTCACCGTCTCGGTTGTTTTATCGTGTTCCGTCATAAATTAGCATCCCATATCGGTTGAGATTAATGCTTTAATTAAAGCATTATTATCTGCGCTATTCGCTACACAGACCTTCTGCCATCCACTTTGGCGGGCGAGATCTGCAATCCGTTCACTGACAACAAGCAGGCGGCGGGAAAACCACCATACCCGATATTCATCGGTGATTAATTCTTCAAGTAAGGCTAACATTTGCCCGCTGGTGATCACGACATCAGTAATATCGGTTTGCACCCATTTCTGATTGAACTGTGTTTTGTCGTAATGCACTGGCAACCTTGTGTAACATTCGCAATAATCAACGTGGGCACCACGTGAGCGTAATGTGGATGCGAGAAGCTCTCGCCCACCATTTCCCCTCAATAAAAGGGCGCGTTTACCCTCTAAAAATTGGAGTTCAGGAAGCGTTAGAAGTACTTCGCTGGTTTCCCCATGTTCAGCCCAACGTGCTATTTGCCCAGTCGTATGCTGAAAATACTGCCCAGTAGAACGACCTATTCCATAGTAAGATAACTTATCAGACCAGCTACGTCCTATTTGTTCAAGTGCTAAATTTGCGTACTCGACTGCATTTTTGGACAAAAGAAAGACCAGATCGTTCGTTTCTAAGGCATCTAGCTGGGTCGTTAAGGTATTGAGCTCAGCACCTGGCCCAATACAAATTAAAGGAGCAGCATAAGCTTGCCCACCCATTGAGGTAATTGCCGTTATCAGCTCTGAACCAGCGGGCTCAGGGCGTGTGACAAGGACTCTCATGCAGGTGGATTTCCTTTATAGACCTCAGCCAAAATTTCTCTCGCGCCTTGTGCTAACAGCTCTTCAGCCAGTGAAATACCTGCTTGGCTAGCCTCTTGTGGCGCGATAAGGCGTTCACCGCGAATAATTACGCTACCATCTGGCGCACCGACAAGGGCACGCAACCAAATTTTATCATCCTGCCAAATCGCATAGCTACCGATAGGCACTTGGCATCCGCCTTCTAATCGCATATTCATCGCACGTTCGGCAAGTACACAAATAGAAGTATCATCATCGTTGAGTACCGCAAGTAACTCACGGGTTACCACATCATCCAAGCGACATTCAATGCCAACAGCACCTTGACCAACAGCGGGTAAACATTGTTCAGGTTCGAGCGCAGTACGAATACGCTCTTCAAGCCCTAAGCGTTTCAAACCAGCAACGGCGAGGATAATGGCATCGTATTCGCCGTTATCAAGTTTTGATAATCGTGTGCCCACATTACCGCGTAAATCACGAATGACTAAATCAGGGCGAAGCTCTCTGAGCTGGCATTGGCGGCGTAAACTTGATGTGCCAACGATACTGCCTTTCGGCAAAGCGTCAATATTGTCATATTGGTTAGACACAAAAGCATCGCGAGGGTCTTCGCGTTCACAAATAGTGACTAAACCAAGCCCTTCAGGGAATTCAACGGGTACGTCTTTCATTGAATGAACGGCAATATCAGCACGTCCTTCTAATAGTGCAAGCTCTAGTTCTTTAACAAATAACCCTTTCCCACCGACTTTTGCCAGTGGGGTATCAAGAATGATGTCACCCTTTGTGACCATTGGGACAAGTTCAACCTGTAAGCCAGGGTGAAACTGCTCTAATTTGTCTTTGACAAAGTGCGCTTGCCATAAGGCGAGAGGGCTTTTACGCGTTGCAATACGCACGATATTTGTTGATGTCATTTTGCTGTTTTCTCTGGCGAAAATTGCCGTGTATTAACCATACAATTGGCATTAGTTTTAACATGTTAAGGATTTTTTTTCCAGTTGGGCACAAAATCGCCATTCAGATTATTTGTAACAGATTTATATTTGTAATCATGATGCAGGAAAGTGATTCAAAAGATGATGACTTGAGATAGCTATTCGATTATTTTTTTAGCTTATCGTGCTATTTATTGAGTTGGCAGGAGGGAAGGCAGTATAAATTTGTGTTGAAGCGTGCAAGCACAGGCTCTGTGCGTATTGTACTTAATATCGTTTTGAATTGTTGCTTTATTAAACAATTCACGTGAGTGATATTATTCCATTGAAAAACAAGGGATATTCTATCGAGTTAAAAAATAAAAAGTCTTTTTATACAATATGTTGAAAAGCATTTTGTATCAAAAATAAGCGTATAAAATTATGTGATCTACTTTACCCTTTTGCTCCAAGGTGTTAAATTGATCACGTTTCCGACAATTCATTTGAAAACTTTTTTAAATCTATCTCTATCTGTTGGGTGCTGGGAAATTTCCAGATTTGTATTACATTCATTACAGTCAGGCGTAACCTTTGTATCTCTATATTGAAACCTTAAAGCAAAGACTTGATGCGATAAACCAATTACGGTTAGAGCGCGCGACGGCGTCTATGAGCGAGACTTTTTCTCAGGTTTATAGTTTGCTGCCAGTCTTGTTTCATTATCATCATCCAATGATGCCTGGTTTTATCGAAGGTAGTGTGCCCCATGGTGTGTGTTTTTTCTCCCCAGATACAGAACAGATGAAATGGTTAGGGCAATTTGAACGCTTCTTACCTATTGATTCAAGTGCAAATGGTGAATTACCTATCACTGGAATTTATTCGATGGGCAGCACATCTTCTGTTGGGCAGAGCCACTGTTCTGATATTGATGTGTGGGTCTGTCATCCTTCATGGCTCGATCACGAAGAAAAACGTTTTTTGCAAAAAAAATGTACATTAATTGAGCAGTGGGCAGCTTCTTTAGGTATTGATGTCACTATCTTTTTAATCGATGAAAACCGTTTTCGTCATCATGCGAGTGGGCATATTGGTGGGGAAAACTGTGGCTCAACGCAGCATATCCTGTTATTAGATGAATTTTATCGCACAGCAGTGCGCATGGCAGGAAAACGTTTGCTATGGACGATGGTGCCTGTCGAAGAAGAGCAACATTACGATGAATACGTTATTGGGTTATATGCACAAGGTGTGTTGACGCCCAACGAGTGGTTAGATTTAGGGGGGTTAGGTGAGCTATCCGCTGCTGAATACTTTGGCGCTAGCTTGTGGCAGCTATATAAAAGTGTCGATTCCCCTTATAAGGCCGTCCTGAAAAGTATTTTGCTCGAGTCTTATTCTTGGGACTATCCGCATGGTAAATTGCTGGCAATGGAATTTAAACGCCATTTACATGCAGGTGAAATTGTTAGCTACGGTTTAGATTCATACTGTTTGATGTTAGACCGTGTTACGCGTTATCTCACTGAAATCAATGATTCTACCCGCCTTGATTTGATCCGCCGCTGTTTTTACCTCAAAGTCTGTGAAAAACTCTCTGAAGACGATGGCAACGCCTGCTCTGGTTGGCGCCGTGATGTGTTATCTCAACTCGTTGAGTCATGGGGATGGAGTGCGGAACGTTTAGCATTACTTGATTCGCGTAATCAATGGAAAATTGAACGGGTTCGTGAAGCGCACAATGAGTTACTCGATACGATGATGCAAAGCTATCGAAACCTTATTCGTTTTGCTCGTCGAAATAATTTAAGTGTTAGTGCGAGCCCACAGGATATTGGGGTATTAACACGTAAGTTATATGCGGCTTTTGAAGCCTTACCAGGTAAAGTAACATTGGTGAATCCACAAATTTCACCTGATTTAAGTGAATCTCACTTAACTTTTATTTACGTACCTGCAGGGCGCGCGAATCGCAGTGGTTGGTATTTGTATAACCAAGCTCCAAATATTGACGCGATTATTGGTCATCAGCCTCTTGAATATAACCGCTACTTGAATAAGTTGGTGGCGTGGGCGTATTTCAACGGGTTACTCACTGAAAACACGCAAGTGTATATGCACAATGGGAAATCCCAGTGTGATGAGCGAAAACTGCTTGAGTTAATGCATGACGTTTCCAGCCACTTCCCGATCCGTTTGCCTGCACCCACACCAAAAGCGTTGTATAGCCCATGTGAAATTCGCCACCTTGCCATTATCGTTAACTTAGAAAAAGATCCAACGCAGGTTTATTCTGAACAAGTGGTACACGTGGATTTCAGAAAGCTTGATATTTTCAGCTTTGGTGAGACGCAACAATGCCTTATCGGCAGTATTGACTTGTTGTACCGCAATTCATGGAATGAGGTGAGAACTCTGCATTTCAGTGGTGAGCAGTGCATGTTAGAAGCGTTAAAAACCATCTTAGGTAAGATGCACCAAGATGCGGCACCGCCTGAAGCTGTTGAAGTTTTTTGTTATAGTGAGCACTTGCGTGGTCTGATTCGTACTCGTGTACAACAGTTAGTTTCTGAGTGTATTGAGTTGCGTTTATCCAGTAATCGCAATGATCCAGGGCGCTTCAAAGCGTTGCGTATTGCGGGTCAAACATGGGGGCTGTTTTTTGAGCGCCTAAACGTTTCTGTACAAAAACTTGAAAATGCGGTCGAATTCTATGGTGCAATTTCGCATAATAAATTGCATGGTTGGCCAGTAAAACTGCAAGCAAAAAGTGATAATCATTTACCTGCAGTCGTTGATGGCTATGCAAGTGAAGGTATTGTGCAGTTTTTCTTTGAAAACACACCAGACAATACGGGCTTTAATATTTATGTTTTAGATGAAGCAAACCGTGTTGAAATCTATTCCCATTGCGAGGGGTCAAAAGAAGACTTAGTGCGTGATGTGAGTAAGTTTTACTCCTCTTCCCATGACCGTTTCACCTATGGTGCAAATTTCATTAATTTTAACCTACCTCAATTTTACCAAATTATTAATCAAGAAGGTAAAAACCAAGTGGTGGCGTTCTCTGGCGCGACATGGCCGTTTGGTACAGAAGACGACAGTGATGAAACTGGGCATGATATGCGCTCAACGCTATTAGGGCAGCAACAAGCGCACTATTATTAAAGGTGGGTTGGTTCTCAATAACTAACAGGTTACCGTTTCTTAGAAAGAAAATGGCTCTTGGCTTTGAAACGCGATAGCCTCTGCTAATTTTGCTTTAAACTCATGACCAGAGCGGTCACAAACCCAATTTCCATCTTGGTAATCATAGTGATACCCACCTTGTTTGGTCGCTAACCACATCTGGTGAAAGGCTTCTTGCTTATTAATAATGATCTTGCTGCCATCTTCGAAGCTCAAGGTCATCACGCCGCCATTAATCTCACAATCAATATCGGCATCGCCGTCATAATTATCTAAATGCTCTTCAATTGTGCTAAGCAGCGTTTCCGCTAGCTGGTGAAATTCACTATCATTCACGGTTAAGTTCCTGTTTGCTCACAATTATTTAATTGAAGTTATTATTGTTAATTGAAATTATAGGGGGGAACGAGCGGTGAGGGAAGCCCTTAAAATTTTCAGATTAAATTTAGCCTAAAGTATATAATGTCAACATGCTTGATAAACGGACGTGATTTGCGGGTTCACTCCTGCTATTGTGTAAAAATATCAGATGTCAAAAGTGAGTATTACAGGCGAAAAAGAATGAAAAAAAGTTTAATTGGGCTGAGCGCACTTGTTGTTTTATTTACCCTTTCTGGCTGTGGCTTAAAAGGCCCACTTTATTTCCCACCAGAAGAAAATGCTGCACCTACGCAAGCGTCTGATGTGCAACCTAGTGCCCCAAGCAGCTCGGCAAAAGAGCCTGCCCAAGCAACTAGTCACCAGTAAGTTGTCGCTATGGAGCGTGAAATGCAATTCTCTAAAATGCATGGCTTAGGCAATGACTTTATGGTGGTTGATGGAGTAACCCAAAATGTGTACTTCTCCCCAGAAATGATTTGTCGCTTAGCTGACAGGCATACAGGGGTTGGCTTTGATCAGCTTTTGTTGGTCGAAGCGCCTTATGATCCTGATCTCGACTTCCATTATCGTATTTTTAATGCCGATGGTAGTGAAGTCTCACAATGCGGTAATGGGGCGCGTTGTTTTGCACGTTTTGTTCGTCTTAAGGGCTTAACTAATAAGCAAAAAATTAAAGTTAGCACCCAATCTGGACGTATGACATTAACCATTAATGAAAATGATGATGTTAGCGTTAATATGGGTGAGCCTGATTTCGAGCCGCAAAGAGTTCCATTTCGCGCTGTTAAAGAAGAAAAAACCTATATTATCCGCGCTCAAGAACGTACAGTATTATGCGGTGTAGTTTCAATGGGTAACCCACATTGCGTTATTCAAGTGGAAAGCATCCATACTGCAGAAGTCGAAATTTTAGGACCTGCACTTGAAAGTCATGAGCGTTTTCCTGAGCGTGCTAATATTGGTTTTATGGAAATAGTTAGCGCAGAGCATATCCGTTTGCGTGTTTATGAACGTGGTGCAGGGGAAACTCAAGCGTGTGGTAGTGGTGCGTGTGCCGCCGTTGCTGTTGGGATTTCTCAAGGTTTATTGGCTAAGCGAGTCAGAGTTGATTTACCAGGGGGGTCCCTTGCTATTTCTTGGGATGGACCTGGAACGCCTTTGTATATGACGGGCCCTGCGGCACATGTTTATGATGGAGTGATCCACGTCTAATCTTGAAAGGGCTAAGAGGATAGTATGGATAAAACTGAAAAAGCATCCGAACAAATTCATCAAATGGATGAACATGGTGTGATGCAGTATTTAAAGGACAATCCTTATTTTTTTCTGCGCCATCCAACGCTTGTTGAGCAAATAAATGTTCCTCACGTAGTGAACGGAGCGGTTTCCTTGCCTGAGTTAGTGATGAGCCGTCAACGGATCAAAATTAAACAGCTCGAGCAAGATATCCGTTTTATGGTTGAACAAGCACATGAAAATGTGGAGCTTTTTGATGAGTTATTACTGCTGGTGATTGAAATGTCATCATCAAAAAGTTTACAAGAAATGCTACAAGCGCTGAATCGTTGGGCAAAAAAACTCGGTTTATCAGGTGCTTCGGTTCGCTTATTTAGTGATAGCTGGCGCTTGTCAGCCCCCCTCGATGCGCATCAATTAGTCATTTCCCGTCGCGTTTTTGAACCTGTGAGGATTCAACGGTTTGGCGAACGACGCAATTATCTTGGTCGCTTAAATGGTCCTGAAATTCAGTTGTTATTACCTGATGCGTTGAATGTCGGCTCTGTTGCAATTTCACTATTTGGCCAGCATGGTGAATCGGGAATGGTCATTTTTACTAGTCGTAATCGTGAACATTATCAGCATGGTATGGGCACCGTCATGTTAGAAAAAGTCGCGCAAATTCTTCCGAGGTTATTATGCCAATGGATAGAGCGCCTGTAGGGGTTCAGCCAGAAGGGCTGATGATCCAAATTGAAGCCTTTCTACGTTACCTGCGTGTTGAGCGTAGATTAAGTCCTGTAACGATAACAAACTATCGGCGTCAGCTTAGTGTCATTGTTGAAATGCTGGTTTCGTTGAAAATTGATGAGTGGCAGAAACTCGATACTACGTTAGTTCGCAACATTGCAGCAAAAAGTCGAAAAGCTGGCCTTCAAGCAGCGAGTATGGCGCTACGGCTTTCTGCCTTAAGAAGTTTTTGTGATTGGATGGTTCATCAAGGTGAACTGCCAGCAAACCCAGCAAAGGCGATTCAAGCGCCGAAGGCCAAAAAACGCCTACCGAAGAACATGGATGTGGATGAGGTTTCCCAGCTTCTCAATATGGACAGTGGTGATCCACTGGTTGTTCGAGACAGAACCATGCTCGAAGTGATGTATGGTGCAGGGCTGCGTTTGTCGGAACTGGTCGGGTTAAATCTCCGTCATCTTGATTTAACAACGGGTGAAGTCTGGGTGATGGGTAAAGGCAGTAAAGAACGCAAAATTCCACTGGGAAAAACTGCCGTAAGTTGGTTACAGCGCTGGTTAGAAATGCGCGAATTGTATGAACCAGAAGACGACGCCGTATTTATTTCTACTCAAAGTGGCAAGCGAATTTCTAATCGAAATGTTCAAAAGCGGTTTGAACAATGGGGTATCAAACAAGGGGTTAATAGCCATATTAACCCGCACAAATTACGCCACTCTTTTGCGACACATATCCTTGAATCAAGTGGTAATTTACGTGGAGTGCAGGAACTTTTAGGGCATGCGAACTTATCGACAACACAAATTTATACGCACCTAGACTTCCAGCACTTAGCAAACGTTTATGATGTGGCTCATCCGAGAGCAAAGAGGGAGAAACCTTAATGCATTTTTACCGTCCGCTATCGCCAATTAAAGCGATTACGTTTGATTTGGATGACACGCTTTACGATAACCACCCTGTTATTGATAAAACGGAAGAAGAAGTTTTACGTTTTGTGCGTGAATATGACCCACAATTCAATCATTTTAGTAACGATGATTTATATGCTTTTCGTCGTTTAGTGGAAGAACAAGAACCTGAAATTTTCCACGACATTTCACGTTGGCGCTGGCTTTCATCGAAAATGATGTTTTGCCATTATGGTTATTCGCGGGAAAACGCCGAAAAAGGTGCGGATGATATTATGGCGCATTTTACCTATTGGCGTAATCAAATAGATATCCCTGAATCAACACACAGAACATTAATTCAGCTCGCTGAGAAAGTCCCACTTGTTGCTATCACTAACGGCAATGCACAGCCTGAAGCGTGTGGTCTGGGTGAGTATTTTCAGTTTGTTTTAAAAGCTGGTCCCGATGGACGTTCCAAGCCTTTTTGTGATATGTACCGGTTAGCGGCACAGCGCTTAGATATCGAACCACAATTTATTTTACATGTGGGGGATAATTTACTCACTGATGTTGAGGGGGCGATTAATAGTGGTATGCAAGCTTGCTGGATAAACCCAAGTCAAAAAACACTGATGGAAGAAAAAGACGTGCGTTTATTACCACACGTTGAAATTTCCCAGTTGGAATCTCTCTTATCATTGGTATAATCATTTTTCATGTATAAAAATACAGTGGTGTTTGCCACTGTTTTGCTTTGATGGTAACTATGGACGTCTCTTATCTGCTTGAAGGTCTAAACGACAAACAGCGCGAAGCGGTTGCAGCCCCGCGTACCAATTTACTTGTTCTTGCGGGAGCAGGGAGTGGGAAAACGCGCGTATTGGTACACCGAATTGCATGGTTGATGTCCGTTGAAAATGCTTCACCATTTTCAATTATGGCGGTGACATTTACCAACAAAGCCGCGGCTGAAATGCGTCATCGGATCAATCAATTGATTGGAAGTAGTGAAGGCGGCATGTGGATTGGTACATTCCACGGTTTAGCACACCGTTTGTTACGCCAACATTATATGGATGCGAATTTACCGCAAGATTTTCAAATTTTAGATAGCGATGACCAATACCGGTTAATTCGTCGCTTGCTTAAAGCGATGAACCTTGACGAAAAGCAATGGCCTCCTCGCCAAGGAATGTGGTACATCAATGGCAAAAAAGATGAAGGCCTTCGTCCGCAACATATTGAAAGTTATGGTAACCCTGTTGAGGCAACATGGTTAAAAGTCTACCAGGCTTATCAAGAAGCGTGTGACCGCGCAGGTCTGGTGGATTTTGCAGAGTTGCTGTTGCGGGCCCACGAGTTATGGCTGAATAAACCCCATGTGCTGCAACATTATCGTGAACGTTTCACCAATATTTTAGTGGACGAATTCCAAGATACAAATAGCATTCAATATGCATGGATCCGTGTGCTGGCGGGTGAAACGGGCAAAGTCATGATCGTTGGGGATGATGACCAATCAATTTATGGCTGGCGTGGTGCGCAAGTTGAAAATATTCAGCGTTTCCTCAATGATTTTCCAGGTGCAGAAACTATCCGTCTTGAACAAAACTACCGTTCAACTAACAATATTCTAAAAGCCGCAAATACGTTAATTGCCAATAATAGCGACCGTTTAGGGAAAAATTTATGGACTGAAGGCGGAGACGGCGAACCGATTTCTCTTTATTGTGCATTTAATGAATTAGATGAAGCTCGTTATGTCGTTGGGCGCATTAAACAATGGCAAGAAAATGGCGGTGCTTTACAAGATTGCGCCATGTTATACCGTAGTAATGCCCAATCTCGTGTACTTGAAGAAGCCTTAATTCAAAGTGCGATGCCGTATCGTATTTATGGTGGGCAGCGCTTTTTCGAGCGCCAAGAAATTAAAGATGCGCTGTCCTATTTAAGGTTGATTGCTAATCGTAATGATGATGCTTCGTTCGAGCGAGTCGTGAATACGCCTACGCGTGGGATTGGTGAACGTACATTAGATACAGTTCGCCAAACTGCACGTGACCAGCAATTAACATTATGGGAAAGTTGCGAGTACTTACTTCGTGAGCAAGTCCTTGGTGGTCGCGCAGCGGCTTCTATCGAACGCTTTTTAGAGCTTATTGATGCGCTAGCGAAAGAAACCCAAGATATGCCATTACATGTCCAAGCGGATAGAGTGATTAATGACTCAGGCCTACGTGCAATGTATGAACAAGAAAAAGGTGAAAAAGCACAGGCTCGAATTGAAAACTTGGAAGAGCTCGTCAATGCGACTCGTGATTTCAGTTATCAAGAAGAAGACCAAGATCTCATGCCATTACAGGCTTTTTTATCTCATGCTGCACTTGAGTCAGGTGAAGGGCAAGCAGATGTAAGCCAAGATGCCGTTCAATTAATGACTCTGCACTCTGCCAAAGGTTTGGAATTCCCCGTTGTCTTTATTGTGGGAATGGAAGAAGGGATGTTCCCAAGTCAAATGTCGATGGATGAAAGCGGTCGTTTAGAAGAAGAGCGCCGATTAGCTTACGTCGGTATCACCCGAGCCATGGAAAAGCTCACCATCACGTATGCAGAAAGCCGCCGTTTATATGGCAAAGAGGTCTATCATCGCCCATCGCGTTTTATTGGTGAGCTACCAACGGAATGTGTGGAAGAGGTTCGTCTTCGGGCTACAGTTTCACGTCCTGTGAGTCATCAACGCCTTGGTACACCTATCAGCCAAAATGATTCAGGTTATGCTTTAGGGCAGCGTGTGATGCATCCAAAATTTGGTGAAGGCACGATTATTAACCTTGAGGGAAGTGGTGAGCATTGTCGCTTACAAATTGCGTTTCAAGGCCAAGGTATTAAGTGGCTGGTAGCTTCTTATGCAAGGTTAGAAACCTTATAGATTTGTTTTCTTAACACCGCCAATTGGCGGTGTTTTTATATCAATTATTCGTAAATAAAAATAATCATTCTCAGTTTTATATATAAAAACTAAATTAGTAAATTCTTTGTAATTCAACTAATATTTTATGGTTAGTTCACTTTGTTTTTTATATTAATTAAAAGGAATGGTTATATGGACATTAAATTTTCATTAAGTAATGAGAAAATGGGAAATATTGATATTATTTTAAATAAGCTAAATAAAAGGCTAACACGTTTAGAGAATTCAATATCAAAAGCTCATTTTGAACTAAAGACTATCGCGCATCAAATAGATAAAACGGGCAAGTCAAACTCAGGTTTGTCAATATTAGAGGCTCAATCAATATCTAATCAATTAAATATAGTTTTAGAAAAACACCGTAAAAATATAGAGAGAATGAAACGGGTTGTTTTGAATAAAAAATCAGAGCTGGAAGAGGGGGTAGTATCATTTTCAAATCAGAATTTTGATGGAAAAGAGCTAGCTTATGAAATAAAAAAAACGCAAGAAGAGATTAATAAAAACCACAGTGCATCAGATGAAAAAGTTAAAAACACTATTTTAGTTGAAAAGATATCTCACCAATTAATTAATTCGAAATCTAAAAAATTGAAAGAATATATTATTCAAGTTAATAATGAAAGTATACATATCAATGGATTATTAATCGATGTGAGAACATCAACAGTTCAACTGATAAAGGAATATAACCAAGCGAGGCTTGAAGCGCTAGAACATGCTAGCCTACAAAGTGTAAAATCGAGTGCTGGTCAGTTATTGAGTGATCAAATAGCAAGCTTTAAACCATTGCAATATGGGGTTAGTCTAGTTTTAGAAAAGAATGATGCGATTCAAAGCAAGCCTCGTTTATGTTTATATGGTGGTAGAGAAAGAACAGCTTTCTGCTAGTTATTTGAGGGTATTTTAGATGCCCTATATTTAGTTTCAAGCAGGCGGCTTATAGATATCAATGAGTTGCCTTATTGAAGAGGGCGCTTTGTAGTAGTGATAGAGTTTGATTTATTGGGCTAATCATCAAGATTTAAGTTTTTAATTTTATTTTTTTTGCGCCATGACGTATAAAGTTTTACCGAATAACCTTCCTAATATTCATCATGTCAATTCATAAACTTATTGATTCACTTTCCTCACAAGGTTGGTATGTGTGGGATGATTTTCTGACCCTGTCAGATATCCAAAAAATAAAACAATGTATACCAAATGCATTGCAAGATGCGCGTATTGGGCATCGAGATTCATTACAAAGCAACAAAGCGGTTCGCGGTGATCAAACCGTTTGGTTAGAACCAGAGATGGGAACCCCCATTGCTTTTTATATGGAAAAAATGGAGGAAATACGGCAAGCACTAAATTGCCAACTGTATTTAGGATTGCGGGACTTTGAAACTCATTTTTGCCGTTATCCCAATGGTGGTTTTTATAAAAAACACGTTGATAACCCTAGAGGTGCTGGTCGTCGTAAGGTAACAACAGTTTTATATATGAATGAATTATGGAAATTAGGGGATGGTGGTGAATTAGTTGTTTTTGATAAAGAAGATAATCATTTGTTTAAGTTAGAGCCTTTAGCGGGAAGAATGATCTTTTTTATGTCAGAAGAGTTCCCTCATGAAGTACTACCTACAGAACAAAAACGTGAAAGTATAGCTGGTTGGTTTTTAACTGAAAAAAATCTCTAGCATATACCCCTCTATGCCGCCTCTGAAAGGAGGCAGGCAGTTAACTGTTCATTCGATAATGAAATAGATGTTGAATTCCTGAATAATTTGGTTATTTTAATTTTGCCATTTACATACGGCTATAAATAACGACTAATTTATCATTAATTTAAATAGAAATTATAAGGGTGGATTAAGTTATGAATTTATTTTTTAATAGAGATAAGTATCTAAATATTTTAAATGAAGAAAAAGAATATCGAAAAGAACTTGAAGACTTAATCGGTTTTAATAAAAAACAAATAAAAAATGAAATTAAATCAGATAATAAAGATGAGAATTTAATTAACTATCTTGAAGCAGAAAACAAAGATTATCAAGTGACGCTCGATGCGGTGAATAAAAAAATAGAAGAAATTGAATCAGCTTTTGAATTAATTTATCACACATCTTGTGACTTTAAAAATGAGTTAATGAATAATGGCTTTGTTCAGCAATCATGCAGTGATGTAATGCTAAGAGAGCAAATAGCCAGCTTTCCATTACAAGACGGGGTCACATTGGGTGGAACAGAGAGTTCTATTGCAAGGCAATCTGTAGAGACATACTCGATGTTGTGTAGAGCATAGTTAAGTTTGTCCAATTAGCCACCCTATAAATCAAGGGTGACTAATTTTTATTTTATATCAATCGCTTAAATTCTTTACCTTCAAAGATAATGGTCGCATTTCCTCTCTCAATTTGGTAATGAGAAAGATGGCGCTGCTTATCCAATGCATTTAATTGTTGTGATTGATGCTCATTAAGCTTCCATTGTATCAACTGTTTAGCCAATTTTTTGTTCGCATGTTGGCTACGTTCAGATTGAACTTTTACGGTGATCCCCGTTGCAACATGCCTTGCTCTAACAGCAGATGAGGTTTTATTCACATGCTGCCCTCCAGCACCTTGAGCTTTAGTGAATTCAAATTCGATTTCATTGTCTTCAATCGGTTGAATTGGTGAAAAAGTGGTTACACTCATAAACCAATTTTTTCGTTTGTGACGAGGGCGTAAAGGGCTCTGGCATTGCCATTGCACCGTTCCACACCAAGTTTGGAGTAGCTGTTCCGCATGCTCTCCTTCAAGAGAAAGCAAAGCGGATTTTAACCCATGTCTGGAGGGGAATGACTCTAGAATATCAATGGTTACCCGAAGATTTGTTGCTTCTTGTAAAAAACAGGCTAGGGCTTTTTCAACCGCAATGCAGCATTCTGCAGGGCCTTGTGCAGAGGAAAATTGTAATAACATAATTAACATTCTCCACTGGTTTTATACGTGATAACGGGCTTTAGCCGAGCCACGACCTGAATAACACCCATATTCGCCATACTTTCAATCACGGTATCAATAGACTTATAAGATTGTGGGGCTTCTTCGTAAATCAACTGTTTATTTGCACAAATAACACGACTACCTAATGCAGTTCGAGAGAGCTGAAGCGGTGTATAACGGTGTGATAATCGTCCTTTGCATTCAGTTCGCATCCACTTGCGACCCGCGCCATGAGCAAGAGAATTAAGACAAGCTTCATTCGGCTGAGGGGCGACTAAATAACTGTAATCCCCTCGTGAGCCTGGGATTACAACAAAACCTCGATCAGAAGGCGTTGCGCCTTTACGATGAAGCCAGCCATCAATCCCGTTGATATTATAGGGCTCAACTAAATTATGGTTGATATCTAAGCTCAGCTCCCCTGTTGCTTTAACTTGTTGCAACAGGCGTAAGCCAATTAAACGTCGGTTTACCTGTGCAAAATTGAGTGCACACTGATGCGCATGTAGGTATTCTTTTGCATCATCAGAGTCTTCATAAAGTCCGTTGTGGCTGTGACGTTCCACATGTTGACGTAAGATAGTTTGCCCTAAACCACGGGAGCCACTGTGAACGAGTAACAGCAACTGTTGTTTATTTAAACCGCTTTCGGCAAATAATTTAGGCTGTAATATTTCATCGATTGATTGAAATTCAGCAAAATGATTACCGCCACCAATAGAACTTAGTGATGCCATAAAATCATGTGATTGCATGTCATTAGGGACATGCTCATCAAGCCATGCTAACGGGGCGTGGTCTGGCATTTCAGAAAGCTGTTTTTCCAGTTTATCGAGGTTAACTTTAGATTTTTTGATATCTGTTTGAAACAAACTCATTCCGCAGCCAATGTCATTGCCGACAAGGGCAGGGTAGAATCGTTTGGCGGAAAAAAATGCTGCACCAACTGGGTATCCACGGCCAGGATGGAGATCTGGCATGCCAACAACGGATACCATATCAGGTAAGTTAGCAGTAATTTGTAATTGTTGGATTGCTTTACTTTCAATCCATGTTGCTTCTGTGGCGATATAACTCACGTGTTCGCTCACAGAATGAAAGGTATTGCCCATAAGTCATTAACTCATTTCTAATTAAAAAATAAGGTGAATTAGCAGGCAAAACTGAATAGAAAAAATCTAGTACTGAGTATGCCCGCAAAGAGTGTGATTAGTTGTTGTCATGATAAACCTCCTTGCAGTTTGTTATTGAATAGAAAACGCTGCGGATATTATCGAGATATATTTTTTTTTGCAAGCGTTATTTTTTTTAATGAAAAATTAAGCCTTTTTCCTAAAGTTAATAACTTAAATAACAAGTTAAAAATAGATTTTTATTTAAATCGATATTTAATTATTTTTTTTAATATCTAAATCAAGTGTTTTGAATAAATGCTTTTCTGAGATTAAATGTGCTAAAAATATAAAATTTTGCTACTTTACTGTTGGGTGATTGAGCCTTTCTGGTTCAAGTAACTTATTTTGGATCAGAAATGAAAAAGCCCCGTTGTTATTATTCACCAACGAGGCCCGATCCAAACCTAGACAGTTAGGATAGTGCCTCTTAACAATTAAGAGGTCAAGGGAAATGAGCAAGTTCGCAGTGATTGCGTTTATATCAGCGTGTATTACCGTGTTAGGTATTTCGTTATTAATACGCGACAGAGTATGTTATGTCGTGATTAGTCATGGAAATACGGTTGTTCAGACAATATTTTCTTACGAAGAATAATGTTGTATTACGAAGGCGTTAATTCCCTCGTAATTTCTCTTTTTAATTGTGTTAGGTTTTGGAATTAAGCACTCAATTAAAAACACCCCAAGGTTTTATTTAATCCATGGGGTGTTTATTTTGTCATCGCTTTATTTTAAATAATTAAATAAAGACAACTACTAAGCAATATGAACCGTTTTTCCGCCGATAATCGTACGCAGTACTTTTACATTTTCAATATCATCCGCAGGGATTTCAAATACATTATGATCCAATACAATCATATCTGCGAATTTACCTGCTTCTAATGAACCAAGGACGTCTTCTCGGTGCTGTGCATAAGCCGAGTCAATCGTTGCGCTGCGAAGAACTTCAGTCACAGTCAGGTTACGGTCATTATCTAGTCGTGGTGCTTGTTGGCCATTAATATCACGGCCTCGGCGTGTTGCTGCCACTTTTAAGTCATACCACTCATCAAAGTCATCGATAGGCCAGTCGCTACCAAATGCGACAACTGCACCAGCATCAACAAATTTAGCGATTGGCTCTAATTGCTCAAAACGTTCTTCACCCAGCATATTCTTTTCAAATGCAGCCAACTCAGGTGTTGGTGCTGCCCACTGGAAAGACAAGCAAGCAATGGTTTTTAAGCGAGCAAAGCGTGCGTAATCATCCGCATGAACAAGTTCGTTGTGTGCTAAGCCTGGGCGAATATCTTTTTCAGGGTGAGCTGCACGCATTTTTTCGATGGCATCTAAAACAATCGAAACGGCACCTTCGCCAACGGTATGCAAGTGTGGGTCATAGCCTGCCGCTGCAATTTTTTCCATTAGCTCATCGAGGATTTCAGCAGTGAAATAGAGGTCGCCATAGTTGTCGGTTTCAACCCAATTTGGTGCATCATCGGTACCTTGGTTAATGCGATAAGGCTGTAATAATGACGCCGTCATGGTTGGAAATTGCATCACACCATCGACAAACATCTTAATATTATTTAAACCGATACCTGGTGTTGGAGTCCAATCAGCTTGGTGCCATTTTTTAGCGAAGGCAACCGCTTTCTCAACTGCAGCAGCAACAGAGGCCACATTAGGCGTTTCATCTGGCGTGATTTCACGAGCCGCTTGGAAACGAATTGTGAGGTCACCGCGTTGTTGTAATTGTGCAAATGCCTCGAGTTGTTGCTCAGAAACTCGGGCGTCCATCACCATGGTAACACCTTGCTGATTAAGCACTTTTTGCACGAGCTCTGCAACTTCAATCGCTTGGTCATCACGAATAGAAGGGATGCTATCAGCAGCACGCATCGCAGGGGCATCTTCTAAAATACCGTTAAGTTCACCATTTTCATATTTACCAATTTTACCATCTGGTGGCTCAGGGGTGTCTTTGGTAATACCGAAGAGCTCGAGAGCACGGCTATTGGCAAGCAATGTGTGGCAATCGTTCGAAAAGAGCACGACAGGGCGTTTGGTATTCAGTTTGTCCATGTCTTCGCGGTACATATCAATACCTGCGGGGATCATGCCTTGGCGTAACCAAGCAGTGACTTTTAACCAATCATTTTCACCCGTACGTGGGTCTTTATCTAAGTGATCTTGTACACGTTCGAGAATTTGATTAATGGTCAGTGATTCATAGTTTAAATGGCAGCCGAATAATTGAATTCCCCCCCAAAAAGGGTGCATATGGCCATCAATGATGCCAGGCATCATCATTTTGCCTTCTAAATCGATACTTTCCGTTTCTGGCCCAACGTATTGATGAAGCTCATCAGACGAGCCTGTGGCTAAGACATAACCATCACGAACAGCAATCGCATCAACGATGCGGTCTTGAGTATCTGCGGTATAGATATAACCGTTAAAATAAATAACGTCAGCAAATTGATTATTCATTGTAAACCGTCTGTATCAGTGGCGCTTGAGAAGAGCCAGAGCTAAAAAAACAACGGGGAAGGCTAATGCTTTCCCCGTAATCATTTATTAGGCTTTGAATGATTAGTTAATAATCATCTCAGTTTCATCGTCAGAAATTGCAGGTGGACGACGAGTAAAGCCATGGGTGAGCAATGCCAAATAAACGGCACCTGCTGCTAACCACCATAAACCGACCTTAAAGGCTTCGCTATCAAGGCTTGTCCATAACCATAAGGTGAGAACAACACCAATGGAAGGCATGATAAGGCAGGTAATCATTTTTGTATTATCTAATGACGCTTTGCGATCAATATAAAAATGCTTAATGACCGATAAGTTCACGAAGGTGAATGCAATAAGGGCACCAAAGCTGATCATCGAGGCGACCATGCTTAAAGACAGTACTAGCGAAAGCAAGGACGCAACCGCAACAAAGATAATTGAATAAATTGGTGTATTAAGCCTTGGGTGCAAATAAGCAAACAGTGAACGAGGTAGTACACCCTCACGGCCCATTGCATAGAAAATCCGAACGATACTGGCTTGTGATGTCATCGCAGAAGCAAAAACACCAATCACATAAGCGGTAATAAAGCTGGATGCCATCATCGCACCGCCAACTTGTTTCATCACCGCAAGGCTAGCAATATCTGTATTCGGAATGAAATCTTGCCACATTGGGTACACTAAATGCGCACCATAGGAAATAACCACAAATAAGGTACCAGCGATAAATACAGTGTATAAAATCGCTTTTGGTAATGCGTTACGTGCATCTTTGGTTTCTTCCGCCATGGTTGAAATCGCATCAAAGCCTAAGAATGCTAGACATAAGACGGCGGCTCCCGCAAAGAGTCCTGGTACTTGATCTGCCATGACTGTAATTGGCGCTAATAAGGCATCAGTATCCAATACAAATGATGTTTTAAAGCTTAAGTATAAAAACACGCCAATAAACACAATTTGCATCAAAATGATTAGCATATTCATTGAGGAAACTAACTTAATTCCCAAAATATTCATAATGCTAACAATAGTGATGGTACTGCAAATAATCACATACATTGGAATATCAGGGAAAGCTTCATGAACGAAGATCCCAATGGCAATGTAGTTGATGATCGGTAGAAATAGATAGTCGAGCAATTGTGCCCAACCCACTAAAAAGCCGAGTGTGCCGCCAAAGGTTTTTTGCACATAAGAATAGGCCGACCCCGAAAGTGGGAGTGCGCTAGTCATACGACAATAGCTCATAGCAGTGAAGAAGACGGCAGCTAATGTAATTAAATAAGCGACAGGGAGATGCCCTTCACTTAATACAGTGACTTGCCCATAGGTGGTGAAAATCCCGAGTGGCACCATATAGGCCAGCCCGAAAAAAACTAACGCAGGAGTGGTCAGTACGCGTTTCATTTGAACGGTATTCTGTTGCATTTTGAAGCCCTTCCCAAAAGCCCTTAACAACGTCAACTCTGTCTGAATGCACAGGCGGAGTGAACCTAAAATGCAGCCGTACTCGTCATACTTCGAATCACAACGTTGTTGGCTT
>NZ_JBBPXM010000020.1:0-53735 GCF_050446505.1 Providencia sp. SP181 | reverse complement strand
CGAAAAAATCTCGCAAGTGTTTTTTTGATATTTTCCACTGATAGCTTAATAATTAAACAATTCGTATAAAAAAAATATAATTTGTTGATAAATCACACTATAGATTATCAAACTCAATCGCAAAGTATGAAACCTTCTCCCAATTGGTGTACTCAATTTCAGTATTAGGGTCTGTTGGCCCATCTGTCATTTTCATAATGAGACGGATCATTACTTTATCGAACCATTTATAGCGTGGGTAAAACAACGCCCCCGCAAAAACAGACTTCAATGCTGGCTTCCAAGGACAAACCTCCAGAAACTTACGCGTATAAGCATTTGTCTCTACTGTGTTCTTACCTTCTTTCCTTGCTGTTAGGTTCACTGCAAAGAAAGCGGTCTTCATTGAATTCAACTGGCTTTGATGAGAAGTCGCGAAACGCTGAAGTTTTTTATTGAAATGCCCATAACGGATAGAAGCCCCTACCAGCACCTTATCATAAGCAGATAAATTAAAATTTTGCTCTGTATTCAAATCGCGAATATCACATTCTCGGCCTAAGCTACGTAATTGCTCTGCTATTTTTAAAACAATTTTTTTTGTCTGCCCATCCGTACTGGAATGTAGAAGTAAATAACTCATTATCGTTCCTAGATTTTTATCATTTCTATATAGCAATATTGTACTGAATTACTCACGCCAAAACGTTGGAGTCAGTAACACTAATAAGGTAAACACTTCTAAACGACCAAATAACATAGTAACGACCAAAATCCATTTACCCGCTGGATTCATACTTGTGAAGTTATCCGCTACTGTGCCTAACCCTGGTCCTAAGTTATTCAATGTAGTCGCAATCGCAGAAAACGCTGAAAATTCATCGACACCTGTTGCGATAAGCAATAAGAGGCTGACAACAAAAACCAATGCATACGCTGAAAAAAAGCCCCAAACAGCCTCTATTATACGTTCAGGAAGTGCTCTTTGCCCAAGCTTGATGGTATAGACTGCATTTGGATGTACTAGTCGTTTTAGTTCGCGGGAACCTTGTAAGAACAATAATAAGATACGGATAACTTTTAAGCCGCCCCCCGTTGAGCCTGCACATCCACCAACAAATGCTGCACACAATAAAAGCATTGGCAAAAATAGCGGCCAACCAGAGAAGCTATCTGTCGTGAAGCCCGCCGTTGTGGCCATCGAGACAACTTGGAAAAAAGCCTGATCAAGTGTTTGACCAAAACCGCCGTAGACAGAGTGATACATCAATATCGCAGTACAAACCACTACGAGGACAAACTGGAAGCTGATAAACATCTTAAATTCAGGATCGCGCCAATAAATACCGAGGCTTCGCCCAGTTAAAACTGCAAAGTGCAAACCAAAGTTACACCCCGAGATAATAAGGAAAACACCAATAATGGTATTAATTGCGGGGCTATTAAAGTAACCGATGCTAGCATCGTGGGTAGAAAACCCACCAATAGCAATTGTTGAAAAGCTATGGGAAATCGCATCAAACACATCCATCCCAGCTATCCATAACGCAATTGCACAGGCTATCGTCAATAAGACATAGATAAGCCAGAGTGTTTTGGCTGTTTCCGCAATTCGAGGACGCATTTTATTGTCTTTCAATGGCCCTGGCATTTCTGCACGATAGAGCTGCATTCCCCCAACACCTAACAGGGGAAGAATAGCAACTGCAAGCACGATGATCCCCATCCCCCCAAGCCACTGCAACATTTGTCGATAAAATAAAATTGCTTTAGGTAAAGAATCAAGTCCTGTTAATGTTGTTGCTCCAGTCGTCGTTAAGCCAGAAAAGGATTCAAAAAAGGCATCCGTCACTGAAAGATTTGGCCTTTCAGAGAAAATAAACGGTAATGCTCCCACACTGCCCAATACGGTCCAAAATAAGACAACAATAAGAAAGCCTTCTTTCGCTTTTAATTCATGTTTGCTATTACGCGTAGGTAACCATAAAAATAGACCAATTAATAATGCCGTAACGAAAGTCTGGCTGAAGGCTCGCCCTGCACCATCGCGATAAATTAACGCGACAATACCAGGAATAACCATGGTAAAAGAAAAAATGATGACAAGCAGCCCGACAATACGGGTTATTGCACGAAAATGCATTCGGCAGGTTCCTTGCTAAAGCGATTGACTATTCCGATTCTGGCGTGAGCGCTAAGGCACCACGGCTTATATCGCGTAATTTATCATTGACTTCCTGCTCAAGGGTAGCAGGAATTGTAATTTGCAAAGCAACAACTTCATTATAATCACTGTGCAAGATCACGCCATTGACCTGAGCAAGCAGCTGTTCTATTGCATTAATTAGCGAATAATCACACACTAAATTAAACACTTTTTGTGGGACTTTGGTTTGTGTCGATAGTATTTTCAGCGCTTGTTGTGCGCCATTACCATAAGCTTTAACTAGCCCACCAGTACCTAATTTGATCCCACCAAAATAACGCACAACCACACAAGTGATTTCCCCTAGTTGACTACCTAAGAGCTGCGCCATAATAGGTTTACCAGCCGTCCCTGTAGGTTCCCCATCATCGGAAAAGCCCAATTGTTGAGAATCGTCAGGGCGGCCAGCAACGAATGCCCAGCAATGGTGCCGAGCATCGGGGTATTGTGCTTTAATCGATTGAATGTAATCTTTCGCCGCTTCAATACCCTCGGTATGAGCTAAGTAAGTAATAAATCGGCTTTTTTTAATTTCTTCTGTAAAAGAAATCGTTTCTGCCGGTATTAAATAAGGTTTCATTAACGTAAATGCAGGTCTCGAGTCATATTTTCGATACGGTTAGCATGGATCACGATATTATCTTCAATACGAATACCACCGTATGGCTTAAAGAACTCAATTCTATCCCAATTAAAATGCTGACTAAACTCACCCGCTCTCCACGATAAAAGCAGAGATTCAATGAAGTAAAGACCTGGTTCGATAGTTAACACCATTTTGGGTTCTAGAACACGAGTACAACGCAAGAAAGGATACATTTTTGGTGCTGCAAGATGTGTCCCATTGTCGTCTTGCATAAATCCAGCTGCATCATGGACCTGCAGACCTAATGGATGCCCTAAACCATGAGGTAAAAATGGTGTAGTTAAACCATTCTCAACCATTGATTCTTCACTAATACCATTAACAATATCATGTTTCACAAGGATTTTTGCTATACGGTGATGCATATCCACATGGTAATCAGTGTAACGAACGCCCGCTTTAATTGTGTCGATAAGAGAAAGCTGCTCTTTATTAACGTCCGCGACTAATTCAGCAAATTCATCCTTGCCTTTTGCTGCATACGTTCTCGTGATATCAGCCGCATAACCGTTATATTCGGCGCCTGCATCAATCAAGAAACTCCGTAATTCAGCAGGAACGGATTGCTGTAATTTAGTGTAATGGAGCACTGCTGCATTTTCATTCAATGCAACAATATTGCCATACGGCACGTTAGTATCACGGTGGCCTGTTGATTGTAAGTAGCTGACATTAATATCAAACTCACTCATTCCAGCACGGAAGGCTTCCAATGCAGCAAGATGGCCATTTACCGCCATTTTTTGCGCTTCACGCATGCAATACAGTTCGTAGTCTGTTTTATAGGCACGATGAAAATGGTAATAATCTAAGACTGGCTTCGGATTAATATTATCTAAAGAGATGCCTAAAGATTCGGCTCTTGCTGCCGCTGAACCAATATAAGCAACATTCTCTTTTGGTAAACTGGCCAGGAACCCTTTGATATCATCTGCATTTTTTAGATGAATCAGTTCGACATCTTTCGTCCAAAAGCCATTTGGAAGTGGCTCAACACTGTGCCAATAATCAACGGGTGAGTAAAACCATAATTTAGGTTTATTAACGCCGTCAACTAATAACCAAGAGTGGGGGACATCCGTAACAGGAACCCAAGCCTTAAAGTGCGGATTAACCTTAAATGGGTAGTCACTATCATCAAGAAAGATGCGAAGTGGTTCACCCGAATGAATCAATATGGCATCTAATTTGCTGCGCTGTAAGACTTGCTGAGTTCTGTTTTGTAACGTTTTAATATGATCAGCGTAGAGTGCAGTCAGTTTTTCCATTTCCTTCAACCTTTCAGCATTAATTAGAAAATTCAAGCTTATCACGTTCTGTTCTTAACGGATATGCACTCCGTTGCAAATCCAAACTAATTAATTGATAAATAATAAAAATATCATTTTAAAACAACAGTATTTCACTTAATTGCTGTGACCAAGATTCCAAATTTGTTATTAACCGTTTGCAATTAATTAACATTCTAGTCACACTAAAATCATCTGGTCGTACCAGATAACTTTTTCATGTAAAGGAGAACAGAATGCTTTATCAAAGTGAAACAATCTATATTCAATGGTTGAAAAAAGGTATTGCAGAACTGGTTTTTAATTCACCAGGGCCAATCAATAAGTTGGATACCCACACCGTTGCTTCACTGGATGAAGCCGTGTCTGTTCTTGAGCGTCAACCTGATCTGCAAGGTGTTATTTTCCGCTCTGACAAATCTGCTTTTATTGTCGGAGCTGATATCAAAGAATTTCTCTCATTATTTGAAGCACCGAAAGAAACCCTCAGTGAATGGCTGAAATACGCTAATAGCATCTTTAATCGCATTGAAGATCTCCCTGTTCCTACAATTTGTGCAATCAATGGTTATGCACTTGGTGGCGGCTGTGAGTGTGTTTTATCAACAGATTTTCGTATCGCATCCCCTGATGCTCGTATTGGTTTACCTGAAACGAAACTTGGTATCATGCCAGGGTTTGGTGGCTCTGTTCGCTTGCCAAGGTTAATTGGTTTAGATAGCGCGCTAGAAATTATTACTGCAGGCAAGGATGTCAGCGGGCCTCAAGCACTCAAATTAGGGTTAGTTGATGCCGTAGTTGAAACCGAAAAATTGCCACAATCTGCTTTAGCCATTATTGAATCAGCCATTGCGGGTAACATGAATTGGCAGAAGAAGCGTCAACCTAAACTGGCCCCTCTTCAATTAAGCCCACTTGAGCAGACCATGAGCTTTAATGTTGCGAAAGGCATGGTGTATCAAGTTGCAGGAAAACACTACCCAGCACCAATGGCGGCAGTCAATACCATCGAGAAAGCAGCGAATTGCACTCGCGATGAAGCGCTAAAACATGAAACAGCAGCTTTTGTCCCTCTCGCTCACAGTGATGTTGCCCGTTCATTGGTCAGTATTTTTCTTAATGATCAACAAATTAAATCCAATAGTAAAAAACTGGCTCAAAATGTTAAAGCGCCAACTCAAGCCGCCGTTTTGGGTGCAGGTATTATGGGTGGAGGGATAGCTTACCAATCCGCCAGTAAAGGTGTGCCAGTTCTAATGAAAGACATCAATGAGAAGTCTTTAGATCTTGGTATTGAAGAAGCCCAAAAACTGTTAAATAACCAGTTTGAGCGGGGGCGCATTAGTGCAGCTAAAATGGCAACAACTTTAGCCGCAATCCACCCTTCATTATCTTATAATGGTATTGAAAATAGCCAAATTATTGTCGAAGCTGTGGTTGAAAATCCCAAAGTAAAAGCCGCCGTGCTATCTGAAGTGGAATCACTTGTTTCACCAGAAACGATACTGGCATCTAATACTTCAACAATTCCAATTTCCACATTGGCTCAATCCTTAAAACGCCCTGAAAACTTTTGTGGAATGCACTTCTTCAACCCTGTACACCGAATGCCTTTAGTGGAAGTTATCCGCGGTACACAAACGTCTGACGATACTGTCGCAAAAGTCGTTGCCTATGCGAATAAAATGGGTAAAACACCAATTGTGGTGAACGATTGCCCAGGTTTCTTTGTGAATCGTGTTCTATTCCCTTATTTTGCAGGTTTCAACTTATTACTCCAAGATGGCGCGGATTTCAAAGAGATCGACAAAATCATGGAAAAAGAATTTGGCTGGCCGATGGGCCCTGCTTATTTACTTGATGTCGTTGGTATCGACACCGCCTTCCACGCTGAACAAGTGATGGCGCAAGGTTTCCCTGAGCGAATGAGTAAAACGGGTAAAAATGCAATTGATGTGATGTATGAACAACAGCGTTTTGGCCAAAAGAACGGGAAAGGCTTTTATCAATACGAAAAAGATAAAAAAGGGAAACCTAAAAAAGTCAATGACCCACAAACTGATGAACTACTGAATTCTATCTGCAAAGTTAAGCGTTCATTTACGAAAGAAGAAATTATCGCTCGAATGATGGCACCAATGATAAACGAAGTCGTTCGTTGCTTAGAAGAAGGCATAATCCAAAGCCCTGCAGATGCAGATATTGCACTAGTTTATGGCTTAGGCTTCCCTCCATTTAGAGGTGGCGTGTTCTGTTATTTAGACACAATCGGTAGCCAATCATACTTAAAAACTACGGAAGTATTAGCATCATTAAGCCCGCTTTATCAGGCTCCTGAGGGCCTAAAAGCAAAAGCGATGACTAATGCTACCTATTACCCACAACCGCCTGTTGTGGCTATTGATCTCAAAAAAGTTGCGAGGGGTTAATTTTATGGAAAACGTCGTCATTATTGATGGAATACGCACACCAATGGGCCGTTCAAAGGGTGGAGTATTTCGCCATGTTAGAGCTGAAGACCTTTCTGCGCACCTTATGAACGCAATTTTTGAACGCAATCCTAATGCAAGTAAAAAAGAATTAAATGACATTATCTGGGGATGTGTACAACAAACTTTAGAACAAGGTTTTAATATTGCAAAAAATGCCGCTTTATTAACGGATATTCCCCATACAGTGCCTGCTGTCACGGTTAACCGCCTTTGCGGTTCATCAATGCAGGCGGTACATGATGCGAGCCGGTTAATTATGACGGGTGATGCAAATTCAGTCTTAATTGGTGGTGTGGAACATATGGGGCATGTGCCTATGACACATGGCATCGACTTTAACCCTAGACTTACATTGCGAGTAGCAAAAGCCGCAGGAGCAATGGGGTTAACCGCAGAAATGCTAGCCAAAATGTACAAAATTAGTCGAGAAGAACAAGACGCCTTTGCACTTAGGTCTCACCAACTTGCCGCTGCTGCCACAAAAAATGGAAAGTTCGCCAATGAAATCGTAGCTATTGAAGGGCATGATGCTGATGGGAATCTTATTTCCGTAAATTATGACGAAGTCATCCGCTTAGACGCGAGTCTTCAAGGGTTAGCCGCCCTTCGCCCTGCCTTTGATCCTGTAAATGGTACAGTAACTGCGGGGAACTCATCTGCTTTATCAGATGGCGCATCCGCCATGTTACTTAGTAGCGAAAGCTATGCGAAGCAACATGGCATAAAACCGAGAGCTAGAGTCAGGGCAATGGCCGTTGTTGGCTGTGATCCATCTATTATGGGATTTGGCCCTGTTCCTGCGACTGAAATGGCGCTAAAACGAGCAGGCTTATCTTTAAATGATATTGATATTATTGAGTTAAATGAAGCATTCGCGGCTCAATCCATCGCATGTTTAAAAGGACTGAATATTGCTGAAAGCCTCATTGATGAGAAGGTAAACCTAAGCGGAGGGGCTATTGCGCTGGGTCACCCATTAGGTTGCTCTGGAGCAAGGATCACTACAGCATTACTGAATCAGTTAGAGCAAAAAGATAAGCAATTTGGTTTAGCCACAATGTGTATTGGTTTTGGTCAGGGTATCGCCACAATTATTGAACGAGTTTAATACCCCTTTCGTCAAACATTGCATTTTGTCGATGTTCCCGCCTAGTCAGGGGCGGGTTTTTTTTGCCTTTTTTGCCAAATACCCGTGAGTCGTCTGCCATAATTTCGACTAATAGTTGGCGACAAAAAATTATTTCAAAGCGTTTTAACCTTGAAATGACTGTAAGAACTAAGTGAAGTCCCCCTGCAATCTGCAACACTGCCATATTAAATAATATACCAATGCAGGTTTACCCCTCATAGTTCAGATTATAGATAGATAGCGAGCAAAGATATTCCTAGGAGCGTAGATAACTACATGACTAGGGGAGCTAAGTGAAGCCCCCCTACAATTTGAAATATGGCCGGTTAAATAAATTCGTAGGCATCACCAAACAAGCGTTCAACTTTAGCTCCACGCTCATTACAAAAACGATCCCTCGCGCTTTTCGCCATCTCAAAACGACCTGCAATATAAATGTCATGTTCTGAAAGGTCGCCAAAATCCTCTAATACTGCGCTAAGAACTGTCCCTGTACGGCCTCGCCATAATTCATCGGGTTGTTCAACAACAGGAACGACTTTTAGACTAGTGTATTTTTCACTCAGCGCCTGAAGTTCACCAAGATCATACAAATGCTCTAATTGACGCCCACCCCAATAGAAGGTGATATCCCGTTGAGGGTTTTCAGCTAAAGCGGCAAGTAATATTGAATGGGTATAAGAGAACCCCGTTCCCCCCGCAATTAAAATCATTGGGCTTTGACTGTCTTCACGAAACCAGGCTTTGCCATGGGGAATATCGATATCGATGCGTTGTTGATCTAAAATCCTATCCATCACCGCCATGGCATATAAATTAATTTCAGAGGCACCAATATGCAGCTCGATTGTGCCTTTGGTGCAGACTGTGGATGCCATTGAAAATGGTCGTTTATCTCGCTCATCCATCACAACCATCAAATATTGACCAGCTTTAAAATGAAAGGGACCATCTGGCAACAAAATAACCCGATAAACCGTATCCGTGATTGATTCGACAGATGTGACTTTACAGCTTAAAGTTGCCATGCTTTCCCTCTTATTTTTCAAAAATTTTCAATTGTTCCCAGATATCATCAATGCGAGATTTAACGCTTTCCGTCATGACAATTGGGCGGCCCCATTCACGGTCTGTTTCACCTGGCCATTTGTTTGTCGCATCAAGCCCCATTTTTGAACCTAAACCAGACACAGGGGAAGCAAAATCAAGATAATCTATTGGGGTATTTTCCATCATAACCGTATCTCTAGCAGGGTCCATACGCGTTGTAATAGCCCAAATAACATCCTTCCAGTCACGTGCATTGATATCATCATCGCAAACAATAACAAATTTAGTGTACATGAACTGACGCAGGTATGACCAGACCCCCATCATGACTCTTTTTGCATGCCCTGCATATTGCTTTTTCATTGTTACAACCGCTAAACGGTATGAACACCCTTCGGGGGGGAGATAAAAGTCGACAATTTCAGGAAATTGTTTTTGCAAAATTGGCACTAAAACCTCGTTTAGTGCTTCACCAAGTACCGCTGGCTCATCAGGTGGGCGGCCAGTATATGTTGAGTGATAGATAGCATCACGGCGTTGAGTAACATGGGTGACTGTGAACACAGGGAAGTTATCTATTTCATTGTAATAACCCGTATGATCGCCATAAGGTCCTTCTGGCGCCATCTCACCAGGTTCAATATAGCCTTCAAGGATAATTTCAGCACCAGCAGGTACTTCAAGATCATTGGAAATACACTTAACCACTTCCGTTTTATTACCGCGTAATAAACCCGCAAAAGCGTATTCAGATAGCGTGTCTGGCACAGGAGTAACTGCGCCTAAAATCGTTGCTGGATCAGCACCCAATGCAACAGCTACAGGAAACTTTTCCCCTGGATGTGCTTGGCACCATTCTTGGAAGTCTAATGCACCACCACGATGAGACAACCAGCGCATGATCACTTTATTTTTACCAAGGACTTGCTGACGATAAATACCGAGGTTTTGACGCTCTTTGTGTGGCCCTTTAGTGACAGTCAACCCCCACGTAATAAGTGGTGCGGCATCTTCTGGCCAACAATGCATAACTGGAATTTTAGTTAGATCAACATCTTCACCCGCCCAAATTTGTTCCTGACACGGAGCTGAGCTTAAGCGCTTAGCAGGCATATTCAAAACTTGTTTGAATTTAGGTAACTTATCGAATAAGTCACGGAAACCCTTCGGAGGATCGGGCTCTTTTAAGAATGCGAGTAGCTTGCCAACATCATGCAAGGCTTTAATGTCTTCTTGCCCCATTCCCATTGCAACCCGCTTGGTTGTCCCAAACAAATTACATAGAACAGGCATATTGTAACCTTTTGGATTTTCAAATAATAAGGCCGGTCCCCCTGCTCTTAGGGTGCGATCTGCAATTTCAGTCATCTCCAAATAGGGATCGACTTCCATTGTAATGCGTTTTAACTCGCCTTGCTTTTCCAGCTGCGCGATAAAATCTCTAAGGTCACGATATTTCATTATCTTCTTTTACTATTACAGAGGGAGTCTCATTATAAGACGTCCGGCCAAGGTTACAAGTTACTGTCTAAATCATTTAAAAATCAATATTTTTCTGGTTAAGTATACCATTTTACTGGCAATCAAAAGGGACTAATTTTTCTAATAATAATGTATCGAACTGCTCTGGGAATGTTTTGTTGTGCTGAAATAATTTAAAACCTTCATTCTTACCACTAAAATAATGGAGTTCATTCCCTTTAATTTGCAAACCGCTACCTTCTCGAAGCGCAACAACCACTTCATGTGGGTTAATTACGCAAAACTCTTGTAGTCTTTCATCACGTGTTTCCCCCATATGCCCAGAAATATGTGCATCAATGTAATGTGGGTTAATTTGTAATGGGAAGAGCCCCAAAGATGGCATAATAGCTGCATTACTCACAGGCATATCATTGGTTGTGCGAATACTTGGTGTTGCTACATTACAACCTGCACTCCAACCAATGTATGGAACACCACGCTCTCTGACCGCACGTTGAATCGCCACAATCAAACCATTTTCATGTAGGCACTTGTTTAACCACCAAGTATTACCACCGCTAACCAGAATACACTCTGCTTGTTCAATGGCTTCAACTGGGCTAGAAAAATGCTCTATAGTCGTTACTTTAATGCCTAGTGCTTCTGAAAGTTGTTCTGCACGCTCATCATGAGATCCACGGAGAACAGCATATGGAACGAGAACAGCTGATTTGATATTTTTACGGGTAAGTGTTTCTTTAATTCGAGGTAAAGCATAGCTTAACCAAACTGAGTTTCCTGGTAATTTACCATTACTCAACAAAAAGATATCCATTGTGTCTCCTACAAACTTAGGTTCTATATTACAGTGTTCATAAGCCGCAGCTTGATGATTTTAACTTACGGATATGAATAATATTGTGCAGAGGTTCATTAGTCACATTGTTCTGTCGTAATTTGTTATCATAAACATATTATTGTCATACGAGATTCAAAAAATGGAAAAATGGTACCTGCTTTATTGCAAACGAGGCCAAATTGAACGTGCTATTGAGCATCTAAATAGACAGAACGTGCTCTGTATGACTCCCATGACTGAGATGGAAAAAATTGTTAGGGGTAAAAGGACAACGGTGCAAGAAGCATTATTTCCGAATTACTTATTTGTAAAGTTTGATCATAACGAAATTCATACTACGACGATTCAATCCACTCGGGGTGTTAGCCATTTTATTCGTTTTGGCCAATTACCGACTGAAGTACCAGAAGAAGTGATTGAGTTATTACAGCTGACTCCAATTACCCATATGGTTGCACCAGACCTTCCAAAATCAGGCGATAAAGTGACAATTACAGAGGGTATTTTTGCAGGAATTCAAGCTATCTTTGATGAGCCTAATGGAGAGTATCGTTCAATTCTTCTATTGAATATTTTAAACAAAAATGTCCCAAAAGTGCTCGAAAATACGCAATTCAAAAAATCACCTGAGCTGTAATTCAAGACAATAAAAAGCCCATCATTAATGGGCGTTTTATTGTCAGTAAAATCAGGAGCTCGATGCATCTATTAAGGTTAAGATTCTTCTTTTTCATCTTCCTCTTCTTCTTGACGCTTCCTTCCTTTACCTACGTAGAAATTAGAAAGTAAAACACCAAGCTCAAAGAGCAAGTACATGGGCACTGCAAGTAGCGTTTGAGATAATACATCTGGAGGCGTTAAGAACATCCCGACGATAAATGCCCCTACAAGAATGTATGGACGTTTACGCTTAAGTGCCTCAGGGGTAGTGACCCCAGTCCAACACAGTAAGATAATGGCAATAGGCACCTCAAAAGCCGCACCAAACGCCATAAACAAAGTCATAACGAAACTAAGGTACTTACTGATATCAGGAATGAAGTTAACGCTATCTGGCGTTGTTTTAACAAAGAAGCCAAATGCTAGTGGGAAGACAACAAAATAAGCAAATGCCATTCCAAGATAAAATAAAAAGCTACTTGAAACCAGCAGAGGTAACATCAATTTACGCTCATGCTTATAGAGTGCTGGTGCAATAAATGCCCAGATTTGATAAAGAATAACAGGTATCGATACAAAAACCGAGACCATCATTGTCAATTTAATCGGGGTAAAAAATGTTGATGCCACATCAGTCGCACTCATTTGCGAACCCACTGGCAGCTTATCAATCAAAGGGGCCGCAACGAGACGGTAGATATCATTTGAAAAATAAGCAAGTGCAGCGAAGACAATTAAAACTGTTATTAAACAGTTTAATAGCCGTTTGCGAAGTTCAATGAGGTGGCTAATAAGTGGTTGTGTATCATTTACAGCCATGTGTTATTTTTCACTTTCGGTTTGATTCGAGTTTTTAGCTTTAGTATCTTGCGAGTCTGTTGTTGCTAAAGCGACTGGCTCATCAGTTTTTGCTGGTTCCTCAGTTTCAACTTCCTCAACAACAGCAGCCATTTTAGCCGCATACTCAGGATCTGGATCCGATTCTTGCGTCTGTTCAGCGCTGTTTTTCGCATCTTTGACAGCTGTATCATAGCTATCAGTGATTTCTTTAGCTTTATTTAACTCTGTTTCAATATCATTAGTTGTTGCTTGATAGCCACTTTTCAGTGACTGAGCTGCTGTCCGCAGTTCTTCCATAGACTGCTTCAGTTCAGGAGACAGCGCTTCTAGATTAGCTTTCTCCTCAACTTTTTTCAGCGTTTCTTGCAATTCCTGTAATTTCAGCTCTTGCGATAACTCATTTTGTACATTAGCAGCCATTGAGCGCATGGTACGAATCCACCCAGCAACGGTTCTCACCGCCACAGGTAAGCGCTCAGGCCCTAATACAACAAGACCGATGACAGCAACAAGCAACAGTTCACTAAAACCTATGTCAAACACGGTTTAACCCTGCTCTTTGTTTTTGCTCTCAACTGGGCTTTCTTTTTTCTCTGCAGCCTGTTGTTCCGTAATATTTTTAGTCGCAAAATCAGCATCTTGCTTTTCTTGTTCTACTTTCGCTTTTTCATCATCACTCATCGCTTTTTTAAAGCCTTTGAGTGATTCACCTAAATCAGAACCTAAAGAACGTAATTTTTTGGTGCCGAAAATTAAAATAATAAGCAAAGCAATAATAATGAGTTGCCAAGGACTACCAAAAGCAGCCATTGCAATAGTTGATTCCATTGTTAATACCTCTATAGTTTTGGGATCAATTGTTATTAGGTCTATTATATACAACCAACACAAAATACGGAAATGTTCACAGCCTTATAAACTTGTCGCAAAACAAAGTTTACTTAATTTTCGCCTGTTTTACACCAACCAAACAACCACGATAAAGCACCAGCAGCCATAAACACTGCGGAAAGACGCGTTAAATCGGAAATAAAGAATAAACTGCCACAGAGGATAAATGTAGCTCCTATTCCTAATAGGTATTGCGATTTTCGCTGTTTATTTCGCTGACCTTTCAACTGCTGTGCAAGTTGTTCAATGTTTGACTGCAAGTACTTGTGTTGTTTCAGGGCACCATAAATTAAATCTGGTAGCTCAGGCATTTTTTCAGCCCAATAAGGTGCTTTTTCTTTCAATGCTTGTGTAATTGCAGGTAAGCCAACTTGGCTATGCACCCAATCCTCTAAAAATGGTTTTGCTGTTTTCCATAAATCCAACTGAGGGTATAGCTGCCGACCAAGACCTTCCACATACAATAATGTTTTTTGCAATAGTACTAACTGAGGTTGCACTTCCATATTAAAACGGCGCGCCGTATTAAATAAATTCAGTAGTACATGCCCGAAAGAGATTTCGGCTAATGGCTTTTCAAAGATAGGTTCGCATACTGTACGAATGGCGAATTCAAAATCCTCCACATTAGTATCTTGGGGAACCCAACCAGAATCGACGTGAAGCTCCGCAACTTTACGGTAATCACGATTAAAAAATGCAATAAAGTTTTCAGCTAAATAGCGCTTATCTTCTTTATTTAATGAGCCGACGATACCACAGTCAATACCAATATACAGAGGGTCTTCTGGGTGCTCATAACTGACAAAAATATTCCCAGGATGCATATCCGCATGGAAAAAGCTATCGCGAAACACTTGAGTGAAAAAGACCTTTACACCGCGCTCAGCCAACAGCTTCATATTGGTTCCCTGCGCTTTGAGTGTCGCAATATCTGATACAGGGATCCCATAGATACGTTCCATTACCATGACATTTTCACGGCAATAGTCTGGATAAACTTCAGGGATATACAGCATAGAGCTGTTTTCAAAGTTACGTCGCAGTTGAATAGCATTCGCCGACTCGCGTAAAAGGTTCAGCTCATCAATTAATGTTTTTTCATATTCACGAACCACTTCTTTTGGACGCAAACGGCGCCCATCAGGTAATAACGGCACCCAATTTGCGATACGGTACATGAGCTTAATATCCGCTTTGATAATAGGTAAAATATCTGGGCGAATAACCTTGATAACAACATCTTTGCCGTTTTCTTTTAAAATAGCCGTATGAACTTGAGCGATAGACGCGGATGCGAGTGCTTGCTCATCAAAATGATCAAACCATTGCTCCAGAGGCCCACCTAAAGAAGCCTCAATATAACCACGTGCTAATTTACCATCGAAGCTGGCAACTTTGTCTTGTAGTAAAGAGAGTTGGTCTGCGATTGCAGGTGGAAAGAGATCTCGGCGAGTCGATAACATCTGGCCAAATTTAATCCAAACGGGGCCTAATTCTTGTAATGCAAGACGTAATCTTTCACCAAGTTCTTTATCTTTGTGCTGATTCCTAATCCAAAAAAAACCCAAGCGACCAATACGAAGTGGCAACGTAAGTTTAATTTTGGGGATTAACTCATCTAATCCGTAAGAGAGAAAAACCCGAATAATGAAGTAAAGTCGTTTTAATTCACCGGGTGTCATTCTTCTCCTCCAGTTGGCTTAGCCGTTGTTCCAGCGTACTCATTGAGCTCTCAATTTGCTCAACCTCATCACTAAAATGCACGAGTTCAAGTTGGCTTGGCGCCATTTTCCACTCTTCAATCAGGGCATCTTTAACATAGGTCTTTTGGCGTTTAACCAAATGAGTTACAAGGCAAACACCTTTATTTAGCAGCTTGCTCAACCCTTCCGCTGCTACATCGCCGATATACGGTGATAAATAGTGAGCTGGATTCCAAATCGCTAAATCGAGCAAAGAAGACCAATGTTGGACAATCTGCATATCCCCTTCAATCACGATATCACCGTGATTAATCAATTGAGATAATTGTTGTTTGTCTTTCAACTTCACTAAAGTGAACAGCGACGTTTTAATTGTACAATCTGCCGCTTCAGTCCATTCGCTCAGTACATCAACATGATTTTCCGCAAAAATCAGGGTCAGTGTTTTATTAAGCTCTTTTAACTCAATGGACATCACCTTACCCGCCAAACGCATCCTAGCAGGCTGCAGAACTTTCTCTTTAAACAGCATATGATTAAGAGAGGTTTCCATCATTGCTGTTATTAAAGAATACAAAACCGTATGTTGGATTTCGGTATGTGCTGATGCCGCTTCCATCTTAGAATTTAAACCCTTTGTGCAGTGCAACAATACCACCGGTCATATTTGTATAAGACACTTGTTCAAAACCGGCATTTTCCATCATCCCTTTCAAAGTTTCTTGATTTGGGTGCATACGGATTGATTCTGCTAAGTAACGATAACTATCTGGATCGTTGACAATAGCCTGCCCAATACGCGGTAAAATATGGAATGAATATGCGTCATAAGCTTTATTCAGTGGCTCAATAACGGGTTTTGAAAATTCTAAGACCAGCAAGCGACCGCCTGGTTTTAGCACACGAAACATTGAACGCAGTGCTTTGTCTTTATCGGTAACGTTCCGCAAGCCAAAAGAAATGGTAATACAATCAAAATAGTTATCTGGGAATGGTAGTTCTTCTGCGTTAGCTTGAACATAATTAACATTTCCCACAATGCCGAGGTCACGTAATTTTTCACGCCCCATTTTCAGCATGGAATCGTTAATATCTGCCAGAATGACTTCCCCTTTTTCACCCACCAAGCGTGAAAATTTTGCGGTTAAGTCCCCTGTTCCACCCGCAAGATCCAGTACACGCTGATTACGGCGCACACCGCTTGCTTCAATCGTGAAGCGTTTCCAGATACGATGAATACCGAATGACATCAGGTCATTCATTAAGTCATATTTTGATGCTACAGAGTGAAAAACATTCGCTACTAAGCCAGCTTTATCCTCTTTGCCGACAGTGCGGAAACCAAAATCAATGGTTTCTTTCGTTGGTTCAGTCATTTCTCTTATGCCTGCTTATCATTCAAACTTTGTAGGAAGTGTAACAGCCTTTGAGGTAAAACCCTATTAGAAGTCTACGATTCAGCACAATTAGGTGAATCTGACCGCTCTACAAGTTGAGGCTCAATAGGTTGTTTTATCTCTACCCCAAGCTCCTTAAAACTTTCCGCTTGGCTAATCAAATTACCCCGCCCTTGAGCAAGGCGTTTCATCGCCGAATGGTAAGTATTATTCGCTTTATCAAGGCTGGTGCCTAAAACCTGCATATCATCCACAAATAAACGCAGCTTGTCGTACATTTTTGCTGCCTTATCTGCAATTTCTTGGGCATTTTGCCCTTGTCGCTCATAACGCCATATATTATTAATTGTTCGAACCGCCACTAGCAAGGTGGATGGACAAACTAACATAATATTTTGCTTTATTCCTTCATCGAGTAGCTCAGGGGCTTCTTTCAAAGCCAGCAAATAGGCTGGCTCAATAGGAATAAACATTAAAACGTAATCCAGTGAACGAATTCCTGGTAACTGATGATAATCCTTTCGGCTCAGCATTCGCATATGATTACGAATGGAAGCAACGTGGTTTTTTAATGCTTGTTGCTGCTCATGAGGGTCTTCACTATTGAAATAGTGCTCGTAAGACACTAATGACATTTTGGCATCGACAACCACATCTTTACCTTCAGGAAGGTGGATAATGACATCAGGTTGATAGCGGCTATTATAACCCGTATTAATACTGACTTGGGTTTCAAATTCGCAGCCTTCGCGCAAACCGGAAACTTCTAAGATACGGGTTAAAATAGTTTCTCCCCAATTACCCTGTATCTTGTTATCCCCTTTCAGCGCACGCGTTAGATTAACGGCCTCTTTGGTCATCTGATTGTTGAGCTGCTGCAACTGCCTAATTTCATAGGCCAATGTATGCCTTTCTTTCGCTTCTTCACCAAAACTTTGTTGAACTTGTTGGCGAAAACCATCTAATTGCTCACGAAAAGGCGATAGCATTGCGAGTAAGCTTTTTTGCTGCTGTTCTGAAGCACGACGCTCATTTTGTTCAAAAATACGATTCGCTAAATTTTCGAACTGAGTCGTTAAGCGTTGCTCACTGTTCTGTAAAATGCGTTGTTTTTCTTCGTTAGCAAGCTGATTTTGCTCTAACCGTGTGATGACTTCGCGTAATTCGGCCTCTTGTTCCCGGTTAATGTCACGTTGTGTACGAAGCTCTTGATCAAGCCTGTCATACTCCTCTTTCCACTGAGCAAGATGCACATTTTTTTCATCGCTGGCTGCAAGTTGTCGGTAAGCCTGTTGTAGCTCTTGATCTTTGTGCGCGATTTTTTGGGCAATAGAAAACCACGTCGCTAAACCACCGACTAAAATGCCACTCAACGCACCAATAACGGCATATAAAAGAGAGGTATCCACGATTAAATCCTTACTTTACAAAATCTAGTGTAAGGTAATGGGATACTGTATAAGTGTCCAGAGGTAATTTCATTTGCCGCCGTTTATTTGCGAGCCGCTTCGCAAGCCTAGCCTATCCAACTCGCAAACCATTTAAGACCAAGGGCTCCTGGGGCGAGTATGCCAAACGCCCAGATCATCGCAGAGGCAATATTGGCAAGTTGGAAATGGCGTTGAGGCATCGCACAGATCCCTGCAACCAAAGGGACGACAGCCCTCAATGGCCCGAAGAAACGGCCAAAAAAGATCCCCCAAATTCCCCATCGATCAAAAAAAACTTGCCCTTTATCAATCACTTGCGGATTACGGGAAATCGGCCACATCTTGCGTACGTTTTCTTTGTAATGAAAACCAAACCAGTAAGAAAGCCAATCGCCAAAAAAGGCCCCTAACGCAGCAGCCAACCAAATAGGCCAAAAAACAATATTGCTTTCACCAATCAAAGCGCCAAGCGCAAGCAGTATCACTGTTGCAGGTAAAAGAAGTGATAAGAAAGCGAGAGATTCACCAAAGGCGAGAAAGAAAATAATGGGTAGCGCCCATACTTCATGTTCACGAGTAAAATCCGTCACAACGGTCACGATTTCATTGAGCGTCACGGTACATTCCTTCCATCAATGGTTAGATGTATTACAGTAGCGAAAAACATATAAATCAAGATTAAACAGGACAATAAATTCAGCTGAGTTATGTGCTCATACCTTTATTCACACAACATCAGCCAAAGTAACATCTATTATTCGAGGAAGTGTTGCTGTAAGTCTTCACGTTGTTTCAGCCCTAAGCCAAAATCGGTTTCCAACCACTTATTCACATTACCATACTGTTTTTCAATGCTTTTTAAGGCTGTTTGTAGGAACTCTTCACGGACAGAATACACATACTCAAACTTTTTCACGATGCTATCACTCATGGTTTTTGCGTGTTCTTCCAGTAAGTGCTTACGATATGGCGCTAATGTTTCGTTAGTGAGTAAATAGTCTTCCATTACCGTTTCAAGATCAGCACCTAAAGCAAATAAAACCAACGCCGAGCCGACACCAGTGCGGTCTTTCCCGACGGCACAGTGCTGAACAATCCCCCCTTTTTCGGGTTGCTGTAGCATGTTCACCAATTGATGATATGCGGGGTTATTCAACGGTAATAATTCATACAAACGAAACATAAAGGCTTGTGGATCAAACTGTTCCAATATTTCTGGCGTGAGCTTATCTAAGTTTGCTGTCACTTCTTTGGCGAGCGGGTTTGCCGGAGCATGGACATAATGTGCACCTGGCCAAACAACATCAGGCTTAGCAATGATTTCAACTTCGTCACGATAATCAATAATTTGGAAAAGATTTTGTGATTGTAAAACCGACTCATCATCCTGAGTTAAGCGATCTAATGCCCCTGAACGGAACAGCACGCCAGGTTTGATTTTATTGCCATTTGATAGTTTTTTCCCACCTAAATCGCGGAAATTAATCCCCCCTTTCAGTGGAAGGACGGAAGGGTGAAGGTAAGGTGTTGTTGACATAATGATTCCTTTTTGCCCACAGCACACGTCTAAGTTGCAAATAAAGAAGATGCAACCCAAACGATTAAAGGGCACATAATATTGATAATTGTTTTTATGACAATAACAGATCTAATGAATAAGAGGATCACGTTATTTTCTGGAAATTCATTACAAACTGTTAAAAACTTGGCAGGATTATGATTCAAATAAATAATTTGAAGGGCAAACTAAGCCCGCCTATTGCCTTTCCACAACCGAGTGAATTTTAAATAGGCGAGCCAGTAAATCATTGATTACAGTAAACGACGTGCCGCTTCAACAACAATACTCAGCACATTACCTTCTGTTTTCTTCAGTAATGCTTCATTTGGGATTTCTTGTTGTGTACGATTAACAATCACCCCTGCAACCATACCTGCACGTAAGCCTTTGCTGCTTGAGCACATGGTCAGTAACGTTGCTGATTCCATTTCATAGTTCATAACGCCCATGTCTTGCCACTCTTTCATTGAGCCTCTGAAATGGCGCATTACACGACCAGTATAGGTATCATAACGCTCTTGGCCTGGGTAGAAAGTATCTGAAGAGGCTGTTACACCAACATGAACCGTTGCACCCGCATCTTTTGCCGCTGCAAATAATGCATTAGTACAATCAAAATCCGCCACTGCTGGGTATTCAAGTGGCGCAAAGTGCTGGCTCGCACCATCTAAGCGTACTGCACCTGTGGTGACTAATACATCACCCACATTAATATCTTCTTGGATTGCACCAGTTGTACCAATACGTAGGAAAGTACGGATACCTAATTGCGCGAGTTCTTCAACTGCAATAGAGGTAGATGGGCCACCAATACCTGTTGAGCAAACAATAACAGCTTTACCATCGAGCTCACCACGCCACGAAGTATACTCACGTAATGACGCAAGGTGTACAGGGTTATCCATCAGACGTGCAATTTTTTCAACACGGTTAGGATCCCCAGGAACAATCGCTACGGTTGCACCCTGTAAGTCACTTTTCTTTAAACCTAAGTGGAAAACGTCAGACATATCAAACTCCTTTACACAATGGCATCATTGAATTAATTAGCTACTATTAATATAGCGATAAGCACAAGTTAATTTAGTGACGAGTATCTCTTTTAATGAAAACATCATCATTTTATTTTCAATAAAACGTGATTTTAATCACAAAATAAAGGTGCCATATTGAGAATCTGTTTAAGATGCAATCAGTATAGATGAATGTACCTGATTATCGAAAAAAAGCGCCTGTAAAGGCGCTTTGGATTGGCAGGTAAAGCTTAAAGTACAATTTTAGAGAATTACATCAAGGACAAGGACGCCAACTAAACCAATCGCCCACGCTATTGTTGTAGGTATAGACCAAACGATCATTTGTTGTTTTACGTCTTTAATCCCCATCATTCTGTTCACAACCCAATATAGGCTGTCGTTGAAATAACCGAAGAACAGAGACCCCATTGTTGCCGCTTGCGCCGCAACCAATAAGTTAATATCGGGTATTTGGCTGATGATTGGTGCAGATATGGATGCTGCTGTGATCATCGCTACCGTGCCAGACCCTTGAATTAAGCGCACTAATGTCGCGATAATAAAAGGAATTAGTACAGGTGTAATTGGTAAGTTTGCAACGTGCTCAGCAAGAATATTACCTGTCCCACTATCACGTAATACTGCGCCTAACGCACCACCAGCACCTGTCACTAACAAGATAATCCCAGCGGCTTGTAAGCCTTCTTCCATACGGTCGATGACTTCTTCTTTTGTTGCTTTTGGCATTAATGTGTATACCGATATCAACACACTAATTGATAAAGCAATAATTGGCGCACCTAAGAATTCAAATGTCTGAAAATACCAATTGCTTTCCATTCCTTGGAATGATTCAGTTTTTAAAATCAAGCCATTAATTGCATTGATAAAAATCAACAAGATTGGCGTGATAATCGGTAGTAAAGATAAAAATAAGCTTGGTAATGGTTTGTTTGCTTTTTCTTCCATGTAACGTGCATGAACTTCTTTCAGATCTTCACTGCCCGTTTCATCTGGCATAAACTCAGGATATTTAGTTCCTAACCATTTTGCATAAAAAACAATTCCGATTACACAAGGAATAGCGAGGCTCATTCCAGCCAGGATCATCGCCCCAACATCGACACCAAAAATACCAGCAACGCCTAAAGGGCCTGGTGTCGGAGGAACTGTATGGTGCGTAACAACTAAACCACCAGCCAGTGCAACACCTAAGGTTAATATGCTGCGCTTACCATTTTTCGCCAGCGCTTTTGCCAATGGATATAAAATGACGAAAGCGGAGTCAACGAAGATAGGGATACTGACAATATAGCCCGTAATTGCCAGTGCCCACTCCTCACGTTTTTTCCCTAACCATTTGATAAAGCTATAGGCGATTTGTTCAGCAGCACCTGAAACTTCAAGCACCCTTCCCATCATTACCCCGAGTCCGATAACAATACCGATGCTACCAAGTGTTGACCCAAAGCCTTTTGTAATGACTGTCACTGTCTCCGCTGCTGTTAAACCACCAGAAACACCCGCAATTGCCGCGGCAATGAGCATTGCCAATAACGCATGAACGCGCGTTCGTAATACGAGAAAAATCAGAACGAATATGGCCACCGCGAGGCCAATAACAGGAATATAGGACATAGGCTATCTCCTAATTAGACGAGCCGTGGTGGGTGATAAACGAACGGATCGCATCACCAAACGAGCCATCTGCACGGAAACCTAAATCCAATGCACGGCTAATATCAAATTTGCCTGGCCAACTCGCCACAATGCGATTAATGGCTTCATCGGGCTCAAAACGGATAAGATCAACCGTTTCTTGACCTGCAACATCACGCAATGCGTCAATCATTCCCTGAACCGTGACGGTGATGCCTGGCAAATTCACTGTCCGTGACTGGCCAAATTTTTCCGCAGGAATACTCACCGCATGAATAAAATTGTTAATCACCGTTTCTGGGCTTGATAACCATAATGCTAAGTCAGGTGAAACTGGACAAACGCTCTCAATACCATTTAATGGCTCACGAATGATGCCACTGGCAAATGAAGAAGCGGCTTTGTTTGGTACTCCAGGGCGAATACTAATTGTTGGCAAACGCATAACCCGTCCATCTATATAGCCTTTACGGGAGTAGTCATTCACCATTAACTCACACATCGCTTTTTGCGCGCCATAAGACGACTGTGGGTTCACAACACACAGATCAGTGATCACATCAGGTAATTGCCCACCAAAAACAGCTAATGAGCTGGTGAACATAAATTTAATTGCAGGGTTCTTCTCACGAGCAGCTTCCAATAATTGGCGCGTTGCTTCGAAGTTGACTTTCATGCCTAGGTCAAAATCGCTTTCAGCATGGCTGCTCACAATAGCTGCAAGGTGGAAAACCACATCCGTTTGCGCATCAATCAGTTCATTAGCTGCGCCAGTCTGGGTTAAATCCAACGCGACACAGGTCACTCTCGCATCTTCAACTGGCGATGTAGGGCACTGAATATCGGCTAAAACAAGGTGGTCAAATTTTAAACCCTGGCTATTTTTAAGCAAAGCAGCGGCTAGCTGCTGGCCCAGAAAGCCTGCGCCACCAGTAATAATAACTTTCATTGTAATTCTCCTTGCTATAGCCTTTTTCTGGCTATGCAGTTCTAGGTAAGATTATTTATGTTTTATGTCTTTATTAAATGAAGTTTTATGTTTTGTTCTGTTATCCGTTGCACCACATCGATGGGTAATCGATCATCACAAACAATGTCGTGCAACTGATTTAGAGGGCAAACACGGAACATGCCATACTTGCCAAATTTGCTACTATCTGAAACCAACACACAGCGTCGGCTTACATCTAGTAGCGTTTGTTTTATCTGTACTTTTTCCTCATGAGGTGTTGAAACACCATGTTGCAAATCCCATGAGCTGGTACTGATAAACGCAATATCCACATTCAAGGTTTGCAACATCATCGCGGCGGTATTCCCAACGCAAGAATGATTGCGTTTGTCCACTTGCCCACCTGTGTGGTAAAGGTTGAGCTGCGATTTATCCATCAAATACTGCATGATAGAAAAATCATTAGTGACAATCGTTAAATTAAAGCGTTCACCAAGGACACGAGCGATTTCAAATGTTGTCGTCCCCGCATCGAGGTACACAACTTGCCCATCCTCAACTAACGAACTGGCAAACTGGCCAATTTCACGCTTATGACGGTGATGCAATCGCGCCTTTTCACTCCAAGGTAGTTCTTGACGCAACACATCATTTAACTTAACGCCACCACTGATACTGAGCACCTTCCCTTCTTCTTCTAGCATCCGAATATCACGTCGTACGGTCATATGAGAGACATTCATAAGCTCAACTAAGTCACTGATCGACACAGTTTGGCGCTCATGTACGTAACGGTAAATAAAATCACGACGCTCAGAAGGGAGCATAGGTTCTCCTAATTATGAATCTGCTTGTTTAAGCCAGCCTAACCCATCTTCGGTACGGCCTGCAGGATGATATTCACATCCTAACCAGCCGTCATAACCCATTTCATCCAATTGTTTGAAAATCCAAGGGTAATTCACTTCGCCACTATCGGGTTCATGACGGTAAGGGACTGACGCTATCTGAATATGACTAAATTTACCCCATAAACGTTCGATTGTTTTCAATAAATCACCCTCCATAATTTGGCAGTGATATAAATCCAACTGGATAAATACGTTTTCACGATTAATTTCAGGTAATAATGCTTCAGCTTGCTTTTGAGTCGTTAAAAAATACCCAGGCATATCACGGGTATTGATTGGCTCAATCAGTACACGGATCCCATGCTCCGCCATCACATCCGCAGCATGTTGAATATTTTTGATGAAACACGCTTTTTGCTGTTCTAATGTGACGTTTTCATTCACTTTCCCCGCCATTGCATGCACTTGTTTACAACCCAATGCTTTCGCGTATGTCAGAGCCGTTTGTACACCTTCGGCAAATTCAGCCTCACGACCTGGAAGAGATGCCATGCCACGCTCGCCCGCAGCCCAGTTACCTGCAGGCATATTGAACAATGCCTGCGTTAAATTGTGTTTTTTCAGTTCATTCGCAATTAAATTGGCATCTTCTTCATAAGGAAAAAGATATTCAACGCCTTTAAAACCTGCATTCGCTGCACTTTCAAAACGTTGCATAAAAGGCACTTCGTTAAACATCATGCTGAGATTTGCTGCAAACTTAGCCATTTTTTGCCTCCTTACTTTTGTGGATAACGACTCTCGAGCAACTCGACTTGCTCTTGCGTTAATGTCGTGAAACCGTGTGGGCGCAATGTGATATATAAGCGAGCTGTATCTTCTAGCTCTTCTGCATTAAAAAATGCTTGTCTTAGTGTTTTTCCACCCACCACAGGTCCATGGTTAGATAGCAATACCGCATTATGCGTCGGTGCTAATTTCGCAATTTCCTCACCAATTCGGTCGTCCCCTGGCGGCAAATACTCAATCAATGGCAGTTTCCCCACACGCATGACGTAATAAGGCGTAATCGGGGGCAAGCAATTTGCGGTATCTAACCCAGCTAAGCACGAGAGCGCAGTAAGCCACGGAGAGTGTAAGTGAACAACAGCTTGGCAATCAGGACGTTGCTGATACATTGCCATATGCATAGACACTTCTTTTGTTGGCTTATCACCATCAATCCAATTTCCATCGGCATCTAGCTTACTCAGTTTATTTGGATCTAAATCCCCAAAACTGGAATTTGTTGGTGTAACAATAATGCAGCCATCAGGTAGCCTAGCGCTTATATTTCCTGCTCCACCGCTGCTATATCCACGGTTAAACATTGACTTAGCCCAATCGACTAACTCTTGACGCAGCGCCTTTTCATCACTCATTAAACATCTCCTGTGCGAACTGGAAGAAATTTTCTTGGCCAAAGTTGCCTGATTTCAATGCTAACCAGTTTCCGCTTGCTAAATCTTGTACCCAAGGAACGCCTGGGGCGATCGGTGAACCAATACTTAATTGCTCGATACCAAGGCTTTGAACGACTTTGCCCGACGTTTCACCACCCGCGATAATAAACGTGTTAAACCCTTGCGATTGAAGTTCCTTCACCACTTCACCAAATACGTTTTCTACTGCACTGCTCGACGCTACAGCGCCATATTTTTCTTGTGTTTTCTTTAATAATTCAGGTGGCTGAGTCGCATATAGTAATGGTGCTAAACCTGTCGATTGCTGCTCTTGAACCCAAACTGCCAATGATTTTGCATACGCTGGGTTATTTAAGCACTCTCCAACATCCAACGCTTTTGCAGGCGCAATTTGCTGATAAGCTTGTACTTGCTTGTTTGTCATAACAGAGCAACTACCTGACAAAATGACTGTTTTCCGAGCTAAGCCAGTCGGTTTTTCCCCTCTGGTGGTGTTACCACCCCACACACATTGGCTATCAATGTTTGCCAGTGCAGCGCCTAAACCAGAGCCGCCAGTGAGTAATGGCATTGTTTTCACTGCACTCGCGATGGGTAATAAATCATCCATGGTGATCGCATCGACAACCGCATAACTCATGCCTTGTTCAGCAAACGCCGCTAGCTGTGCACTTATCGTGTCGTGACCCTGCTGTACCTCTACCAGTGAAATTAAGCCCGCTTTCCCTTTCGACTGTTTCTCCATAACGCGCAATAAATTTGCATCCGTCATTGGTGTCACAGGATGATGTTGCATCCCACTTTCGTTAAGCAACTGACCATTAACAAATAAATGGCCATGAACAACAGTTCTGCCATTGATGGGTAATGCAGGGCAAACTAAGGCTAAATCCGTCCCCAATTGTGCCATTAATGCATCAGTCACAGGACCGATGTTGCCTTTTTCTGTCGAGTCAAACGTCGAACAGTATTTAAAGAATATTTGCTGGCACTGCGCTTTTTGTTTTAGCCAGTTACACGCATTGATTGAAGCACTCACTGCTTCATCAACAGGACACGAGCGACTTTTTAAACTGACAACAATCGCATCAACATCATGAGGTACAACGGTATTTTCATCAGGTTCGTTCAATAGTTGAACGACCTTCCAGCCGTTTTGTACCATAAAGCCCGCAATATCGGTCGCACCGGTAAAATCATCGGCGATTACGCCTAACTTCACTGTCATGCTTTTTTCTCCGGTAAAGTAATTCCTTTAAATGTTTTAATCACTGCGCTGTCATCTTGCAGACCAAAGCCTTCGTTACTCGCAGAAATAAACATTTGATGGGCAGTCGCGGCGAGAGGAAGCGGGAAGTTTAACGCTTTCCCCGTTTCCATCACTAAGCCTAAATCTTTCACAAAAATATCAACGGATGATTTTGGTGTGTAATCCCCGTCTAATACGTGCTGCATACGGTTTTCGAACATCCAAGAATTCCCTGCCGCATGCGTGACAATGTCATACATCACATCAAGGTCGATACCCGCTTTTGATGCTAGCGCCATACTTTCTGCTGCTACAGCGATATGTACACCCGCGAGTAATTGATGGATGGTTTTTACCGTTGACCCTAAGCCAACCTCATCACCAACACGATAGAGACGCTCAGAAATGGCATCAAAGACAGGTGATAACCTTTCAAATAAAACGGGTTCACCAGAAGCCATTATGGTGAGTTTGCCTTCAGCCGCTTTAATCGCACCACCTGAAATAGGTGCGTCCACCAATGATAATTGGTAACTTGCAAGGCGTTTTGCAATTTGTTTAGTTTGCTCAGCAGCTAAAGTGCTGTGTAAGACAATGATTGTCCCTGGGTGTAGTTGTTCAACAAGTGGCTTATCCCCAGAAAATAAAATAGCTTCAACTTGGCGGCCATTAACAACCACGAGCAATAACGCCTCTATTTCCTGGGCAAATTCAGCGGCATTTTGCCCTACAGCTTTTGCCCCAACACGAAGTAAGTTTTGACAAGCTTCTTGGTTTAAATCAAATCCATAGGTTGGAATATTCTTTTTTATTAGAGATTGTGCAATGCCCATCCCCATGGAACCAAGGCCAATAACGCCAATATTATTAACGAAATTTCCCATAATGACCCCTGATGTTGTTAATCTTCGTGACTGTTGTGAATTTTCACACAACAAAATTCACAAACACATGACCAACATCACATTGCCAATAATATAAAAAACAATCAATTTAGATGTAACCTATTGATATAGAACAAATAAATAAATTCACACCTCATGAGAGTCATTCACACAAATGTGTGATAAAAAATGTGACATCGGTTGTGCTTATTTACATCCTCCATAAGCTCAATCACATCACCTTGTTATATCGGGTTATCTTAAATGCATCATTTTCATTGACCTGAAAAATAAATTAATCAAAATAGCCGACTACAATTTTTCAAATAATGCTCCATACTATGAGTGAGAGCATCAAGTGACATGTTACCTAGGAGTCAAAAAATGGGGCTATTCGATCAAATGTTAGGGATGGTTGCAGGTGATAAAATGCAACAATTTCAATCCGTTATTAATTGGATTGAAAACCAAGGTGGCCTTTCTGGTGTCGTTGATAAATTTAACGAACAAGGATTAGGTGGCATTATTACGTCGTGGATTAGCGAAGGGGCGAATTTACCGATTGATGGAAGCCAATTAATGCAAGTGTTTGGCAATGTTAATCTTCAAGAGTTGGCTCAATCTGTGGGCTTAGATACACAATCAACATCAGATTTAGTGGCTAAATATCTGCCCCAACTGGTTGATAGTGCAACACCAAATGGTGAGCTTCCTGAAAACCTCGATTTGGCTTCTATTGGTATGAATCTGTTGAAATCCAAATTATTTGGTTAACCCGTTAACCAATCTGTATACGCAAAAAGGCAGGTTTCCCTGCCTTTTATTACGCTTTAAGATGAGTGCTCATTTCTTAGCAATTTCGCGGCTTCAACCATGTTGGCTAACGCTTGACGGGTTTCCGTCCAGCCGCGGGTTTTCAGTCCGCAGTCTGGGTTGACCCACAAACGCTCAACAGGGACACGTTTTTCCGCTTTTCTGAGCAATTCAACAATCCACGCCACATTTGGTACATTCGGTGAGTGAATATCATAGACACCTGGCCCAATTTCATTTGGATAATCGAAATGTTCAAATGCATCCAACAGATCCATATCTGAACGCGAAGTTTCGATAGTAATCACATCTGCATCTAGCGCCGCTATCGAATCCATGATGTCATTGAACTCGCAATAACACATATGGGTATGAATTTGTGTGTCATCCTCAGCGATGGCAGCGCTGAGTTTAAAGGCATCGACTGCCCATTTTAAGTATGCTGCCCACTCATTTCTACGCAGTGGTAAGCCTTCACGCAACGCAGGCTCATCAATTTGAATAATACCAATACCCGCTTTCTGTAAGTCATCCACTTCATCGCGTAGTGCCAGTGCGATTTGTTTTGCGATGGTTTCACGGCTAACATCTTCACGCGGGAATGACCAACACAGGATAGTGACTGGACCTGTTAACATGCCTTTGACAGGTTTTTTCGTTAGCGATTGCGCATATTTCGCCCACTCAACGGTAATTGCCTCAGGGCGGCTAATATCCCCAATAATCACTGGTGGCTTCACACAACGCGAACCATAGCTTTGTACCCAACCATTTTGCGTAAATACATAGCCATCAAAGTGTTCACCAAAGTACTCAACCATGTCATTACGTTCAGCTTCACCGTGTACCAACACATCGATATCCAAAATTTCTTGCTCTTTAATCGCCTGTTTGATGTGCTCGCTAATATTTGTACGGTAATAGGTTTTATCTACATGACCTTTTTTGAAATCTAACCGTAGCGTTCTGATTTCACTGGTTTGAGGAAAAGAACCAATCGTGGTAGTTGGCCATAATGGCAAGTTAAAGCGTTTACGCTGAAGCTGTGCACGTTGTGAATATGGGCTGGTACGCTCTGCATCCCCCTCACGAATTGCCGCTAAACGTTGTGCGACGGTGGCATTATTCACTCGAGTTGAGGTTTTACGAACTCGAATCGGCGCACTGTATGTTTCTAACGTTGCAATGTTTGCATCAGTGGGTTGATTGAGTGCTTTACTCAGCAAGGCAAGCTCTTCACATTTTTGTAATGCAAACGCGAACCAGCTTTTCACTTCCACATCTAAACGCGTTTCATCATTCAAATCAATGGGGCTGTGCAGCAGTGAACAGGAGGTTCCTACCCACACTGAACGTTGACCTAGCAGTGGTTTTACTTGGGTAAATTTTTCACCTAAATCGGCTTTCCAAACATTACGGCCATTAATCACACCTAGTGATAAAACCCAGTCAGCAGGCAGCGCTTGGTGCAGTACTTCAATATCATCTGAACCCGCCACAACATCGACATGTACCCCCTGGACAGCTAACTGTTTGATGATATCTAAGTGATGGCTAACGCCATCAAAATACGTGGTCAACAATAATTTTATGTGGCCTGATAACGCTTGATAGGCCTCTTTGTATGCTTGTTGCCATTCAATAGGTAAATCCAGTACCAGTGCGGGTTCGTCAATTTGCACCCATTCAATGCCTTTTTCAGCTAAGCGCGCCAATATTTGTTGGTAAACTGGCAGTAATTCATTCAGCAACGATAAACGATCAAATGATTCGCCTTTAACTTTCCCTAACCACAGGTAGGTAATTGGCCCCACAATCACAGGTTTAACTTTGTGGCCTAGCGCAAGTGCTTCATCAACTTCATCAAACAATTGATTCCAAGATAACGCAAATTTTTGCCCTTTTTGAAACTCAGGCACGATGTAATGGTAGTTTGTGTTAAACCATTTGGTCATTTCACCTGCTGGCGCTGGAGTCCCTGTTGGTGCACGGCCACGAGCGACTCTAAATAAGGTATCTAAATCAATAGAACCATCTTCATTTTGATGGCGTGGCGGCACGTTACCTAATAGTAAACTGGTTGTCAGAATTTGGTCATACCAAGCAAAATCACCAACGGGTAATAATTCAACACCTGCATTTTTTTGCTGCTCCCAATGGCGAACGCGCAACTCATGCCCCACCGCTAAAAGCGCCGATTGGTTAATTTTGCCTGCCCAATAATCTTCTTGTGCTCGTTTTAGCTCTCTTTTCAGACCGACGCGTGGAAAACCAAGTGTATGATTTATAACAGACATATTGACCCCTTAAAATATTTAGCCGTCTAGATGTTTACACATCCATAATCAACAGGTACTGTATAAAGCACAAGCGCAAATATTTCATTGTCACCGTGAAGGTTTCTCATGATCGAACTAAAACATTTAAAAACATTGCAAGCGCTCAGCCAGTACGGCTCATTAGCGGCTACAGCAACACACTTGCACCAGACACAATCAGCTCTGTCACACCAGTTTAGTGATTTAGAGCATCGGTTAGGCTTTCGCTTATTTGTACGAAAAAGCCAGCCATTACAATTTACGCCACAAGGGGAAGTTTTATTGCAGCTGGCACAACAAGTACTACCCTTGGTCAAAGATGCCATTCGCGTCTGTAATGAACCTGGTGTCTGTGCGCTACGTATTGCTATCGAATGCCACAGTTGCATTCAATGGCTAACACCTGCATTGCAACAGTTTAGGCAGACCTGGCCGCAAGTGAGTGTGGATTTTAAATCGGGGGTGACATTCGACCCACAGCCTGAGTTGCTTTCAAGAGAGCTCGACCTTGTGATGACGTCAGATATCCTGCCTGACCAAGGTATTCATTACACGCCAATGTTCGATTATGAAGTGAAATTGATCGTCGCCTGTGACCATCCACTTGCAAAGAAGCCACACATTGAACCACATGATTTGGCGAATGAAACGTTACTGCTCTACCCAGTACAACGAGAACGTTTTGATGTTTGGCGCCACTTCCTGCAACCTGCGGGCGTTTCACCAAATGTAAAAAATGTAGATAACACATTGATTTTAATTCAAATGGTAGCAGCTAAAATGGGAATTGCCGCATTACCCCATTGGGCCGTAGATTCCTTCGAGAAACAAGGGTTGATTAAGACTAAAACATTGGGGAGTGGCTTATGGAGCCGGCTGTACGCTGCGTGCCGTGAAGGAGAACAGCGCCAGCCAGCTATCGAGGCATTTACTGAGAACGCGACGGATCACGCTGTGGAGAGCCTTTCGTATGTGAAGCCCGCGAAAGTATCCAACGTTTATGCACCCAAAGAGACGCAATTATTAGGCTCGATCCAATGGTAAAACTCAACCAATTAGGATGTTGCTGCCAAATGGCAAAATTCACTAATAGGCCAGCTGGAACCATCATGTTATTCATAATAGCAAGGGTTCCAGCATCAACTTTTGTTGCCCCATAGTTCCACATAAAATAACCAATACCTGATGCAGCAATACCAAGCCACAGCAGTACTCCCCATTGGAGGTTTGTGGTTGGCATCATGGATTTATTACCAAAGAGCAACCAACCAATCAGTGCCACTAACGTCGCCCCCAAATAGAACCACGAGAAAGCCTGATGTTGAGGAATGGGATGTACCTCCATCAAACGCTTATACCCCACTTGCCCGATAGCAAAAAAGATATTGGCTAACTGCACAAACAATAACCCCAACCAGAATGATTCGCTCAAATGATCATAGCGAATAATTGCCGCACCAATCACCGCCAGCAAAGAACTAAACAAGTACCCTTTACGCAGTGGCTGCCGTTCTAATAAGTCATAAATTAATGTGACATACAGTGGCGTTAATACCGTAAACAGTAAAAACTCAGCAACAGTAAGATATTGATAGGCATGGAAAACAAACAGGTACATGATCCCAAGCTGGCAAGCACCCACTAACATGTAAAGTGAAATCACTTTAGCGCCAAATTGACGCCAGCGAAGAAAAGGCAGGAATACTAATGAAGCAAGGCCAACACGCACCAAAACTGAGAACCAGCTGTCGACTTGGCCTGCTAAATATTCACCAATCAAACTAAAAGACGCTGCCCAAAGCAGCGTCGTGATAACAAGTAACCACATAATGCTGTATTCTGTCTCAAACTAAAGAATGCTGAGTAGAATACTCGGTTTTTCGTTTTAATGCTCTTTTTCGATCAGTACCGCTTCTAATAAATCTAAATCGACCAACAAAGATTGTAGTGTCTCATTGCTGATTTTTTTCGTAGCACGCAAGTGATAAAGCTCACCACGCTCTGCACGCAACGCGGTCAAACGGAAACGGCGCTCAAGGTCTTCAATTTGCAAGTTATGTTCAATTTCATCTTGCCCTGCCGTACGACGTCTGAGATAACCTGTCACGCGAGAAGCAACCTCACTGATATCTTCTGAATCAAGTTTTTCGTCCACGTCCGCAGATAAACGCTCTTCCATTTTATTCAAGCTAACGATCGCTACTTCTGCCATTTTAGCCTTCGCCATACGTATTTCGTTGGCATCCGCTTCTTTGTCACCCACTTTGAAATTGCGCAGCAATAACGGTAATGCGATCACCCCTGCAAAAATGGAGAACAAAATCACCCCAGCGGCGATAAACACCAGTTGGTAACGAGCAGGGAAAGGAGAACCGTCGGTTAAAAACAACGGAATAGAGAGCACACCCGCTAAGGTAATCGCCCCACGCACCCCCGCAAAAGAAGCCAGCCACAGCTCACGCACGGTATAATTAGCAAATTGCAGTGGTTTTTTCTTTAGGAACAAACGGCTAAACCTTTTCATCAGCCACAGCCAACAAAAACGCAGCAATAACAAGGCAAAGTAAATAATGGCAACGGCTGCAAACAACATCCATGTCTCAACACTTGGGTCGAGATCTGCTTGAATGACGGAAGTTTCCCATATCCCAGGCAACTGTAGCCCTAACATGATGAAAACTAGGCCGTTAAATACAAATTCCAACATCGACCAAACACTATCCGCACGTAAACGCATTGCGAGTGGCGCATTACGGATCACGCCAGATTTGGTGATAGTCATCCCTGCGGCAACAGCGGCTAAAATGCCAGAAAACCCAATATGTTCTGCAATCATGTATGAAGCAAATGGCAGCAATAGCATGAAAACAATCTGTGTTGCAGGGTCATCACCACTCCAGCGGCTCATTAAACGCAAAGATTTACTGTACAACCATGTCACAATAATCCCTGCAAGTAAGCCACCCACAGCAACTTTAAAGAATTCAATCGTCACGCCAGATGTGCTAAATACCATTGTCCCCATCGCAATGGCAACTGCGAATTTTAATGCCACCAGACCTGAAGCATCATTCATTAATGCCTCACCTTCTAGGACACTCATCATACGTTTAGGAATACGCCCTTTCCCCACAATGGAAGACAGCGCAACCGCATCCGTTGGTGAAAGTACCGCAGCTAGGGCAAATGCGGCGATGAGTGGAATACCAGGCATTAACCAGTAAATTAAGTAACCAATACCTATAACTGTAACCAATACCAAAACCAACACGAGAATAAAAATTTCCCGGCCATTTTGGAAAAATTCACGGGTTGGTGTTTTCCAGCCATCAACAAACAGTAAAGGCGGAATCAATAAAACCATAAACAATTCGGGGTCAAACGTGACATGCAAGCCAAATTGTGGCCAAGCTAATAGTGCACCAATGGCTATTTGAATGAGGGGAAGTGGAATACGAATAGGAAGAATTTTAGCAGCAACCCCTGACACAGAGACAGCTAAAATCAAAATAAGAATAGTAAAGAAAATTTCCATGTTGCCCTTACTGATTAACTAGACGACCAGAACTCAAAATTGCCTGCCGCCGCATAGTAAGAGATAGCACCGTCCAGACCTCGATTATGACAATCAAGCGGTCACGAGTGGAAAAATGGGACTTCCACTTGATTCACCGCCTTATATCTATTCTATCCCTAGCTACCGTCCTATGGGAAAAAAATTTATACTTTGCGATTAATCGAAATAATGCGTTACAAGGCGGTAACAACCCCCGCCTTTTTGATTTAATTACCTTTAAATGGCCAAATCAGCAGCATAAAACGCCACCAAAAGCACAGCAATCACAACAGTACCAATATTCAACTTACGCCATTCACCCGCACAAATGCGACCGATCACTAATGCTGCAAAGCCAAGCATAATGCCCGTTACGATATTGCATGTCAGGACGATAAACACCGCACACAGCAGGCCAGACATCGAATCAACAAAGTCATCAAAGTCTAATTTTGAAACGTTACTTAACATTAACAAACCAACGTACATCAGTGCTGGTGCTGTCGCATAAGCCGGCACTAAGTATGACAATGGCGATAAAAAGAGGATCAGTAGGAATAGCACTCCAACAACAACAGCAGTTAACCCCGTACGCCCACCAGCAGCTGTTCCCGCGGCTGATTCAATGTAAACCGCCGCTGGTGAAGCACCTATCGCCCCCGCAAAAATGCTACTTACGGAGTCAGCGGTTAATGCTTTTCCACCATCAATAATTTGCCCGTCTTTATCTAATAAGTTCGCTTGCCCTGCAACGGCACGGATTGTACCCGTCGCATCAAATACGGCAGTCATGACTAGCGCCAATAAACTTGGCAGTACCATTGGTTGCAACGCACCCATGATATCCATATTAAAAACAAGAGAAAGACCATCGTCACCTAATGACGGTAATTTAAAGAAACCTTGGTATTTCACTGCAGGATCAAAAATTAAACCAATAATTGAGATCGCAATAATGACTAATAACACGCCACCTGGTACACGGCGCTTTTCTAAGCCGAAAATAACTGCAAGACCCGCTAATGACATTAAAACAGGGAAAGAGGTAAATTCACCTAAAGCCACAGGTAGGCCAGCATTTGGGTTTTTAATCACTAAACCCACGCCATTTGCAGCAATCAATAATAAAAACAGGCCGATACCAATCCCTGTACCATGTGCAATGCCCATTGGCATATTACGTAAAATCCAACTACGAATGCCTGTTACAGAAATAATGGTAAACAAGCACCCCATTAGAAATACGGCGCCTAACGCAACAGGGATACTAATTTGCTGGCCTAAAACTAAGCTGAAAGCGGTAAATGCGGTAAGTGAAATGGCACAACCTATTGCCATCGGCAAATTCGCCCATAGCCCCATTAATAATGAACCGAAACCCGCCACTAAACAGGTAGCAATGAACACTGCAGTAGGCGGGAAACCAGCCTGCCCCAACATACCAGGCACCACAATAACAGAATAAACCATCGCTAAGAATGTGGTTAGCCCTGCAATGATTTCACGGCGAACGGAAGAGCCGCGAGCGGTGATCTTAAAAAATGAATCCAATTTGCAGTTGGATGAAGCCTGTTGGCCTGACATGGTGTACCTCTGCTGTTAATGGTAAACGAACACGCTAAAAGCCAATAAGTTTATATGCCCATCTTACTGGCTCATCACACTCCCGCTGACGTAAACGATTACGTATTTCTAAAAACCTTATTGACCGAGAGGAAAAATCTCAATCAAAACAATGGCGCAATCGTTTGGCTTAAAAATAAGAATAGGGCGTATTGTGAGGAGAGCAATTATCGTTCGAAAACGGGCAAATGATCAAGTGTTTTTAGTTTTTTCTCTGCATCAAACTCATTTTCCACCTCGAAAAATAGAATAAAATACCCGATGATAAATACGGCTTTATTAATAATATTTATTATTCTTCACCATTTATTAAAGATAACATTAGGTAAAAATAGCTAATTCAATTTCATATAGACTTTGTTTATATAGCGAGATTATTTTTTTTGATATAATCACTGAATATTTGCTTACAAAACGGTTAGCTAACTCATTATTATTTCATGGTAAAATAGTTTAAATATGTGTTAGTGAATAATATTTTCAAAAAATATAAATATCCGTCAATGAGTAAATATTATTTTTATATATGAGCTAAAAAACTATTAACCGTAGTTATTATTTTATTTTTATCACCGTGAACTAAAGTCTTAAATGAATATGCCAAATAAAAATACACCATCCATCACATTACAACGGGGTGTTTTACTACTTTTTATCAGTTTCCTTGTCCTATATTTACTCCCTGGTATCTATAGTCATAGTCCATGGAAACAAGATGAAAACTACAGCTTTGGTATTATTCAAACCATGTATGAAACAGGGAAATGGTTAGTTCCAACCAATGCGGGTGAGCCTTTTATGGAAAAACCCCCGCTTTATTATTGGGTTGCAACCCTAACCTCCCACTTATTTTCAGGGTTTATGCCACTCTATGATGCGGCACGAACTGCCAGCTTATTTTTTTCAGTCATTAACTTTTCATTTTTTGTGTTCTTAGCTCGCCGCTTTTTTACTGCAAAGGACTTTACTGATATCCGTATTTGGATTGCATTTGCACTGTATGCTTGCGCGCCAGGGATCCTCCGCCATAGCCATGATATGTTTACTGATGTCGCCCTGGTAGCAGGTGCAACAATCGGGCTTTATGGGCTATTAGGGTTGATCCAACAACAAAAAATGGGAATGTCAGCGGTTTGGCTCTGCGTGGGAACAGTGGTAACGATGCTCTCAAAAGGTGTCTTTATTCCTGGAGTCCTGTGGATTTGTCTGCTATTAGCCCCTGTATTTTTAACTCAATGCCGTACAAAACAATTTTGGTGCTATAGTTTTGCGGCTGGATTAGCGGCGCTTATTGCTATCCTCCCTTGGCCAATCATGCTTTACCAGCAACACCCTGATTTATTTATGGTTTGGTTTTGGGAAAATAACATCGGTCGCTTTTTTGGCTTTTCTGTTGAAAAACTCGGTGCAAAAGCAAATTTAACACGTATCCCTGCAGCCGTTTCATTGTTTGCCCTACCATCGGGTTTGTTGGCAGTCGCTTATTTCTTACGCCACCCAATCAAACGCTTAATGACTTCTAACACCTATTTACTCACATTATTCCCGCTCTTAGGCATAGTCTTTTTGCAAATTTCTGCCTCTGGCCGTGCACTATACCTTCTTCCTTTTATCGCACCAATGGCGATTATTGGTACACCTGCACTTTTGGCTATTCCTGAAAAAGTTCTCAATGGGATTTCACGTTTCTCTGCTGTGTTTTGGTCATTCTTAGTCGCATTTCTATGGGGCAGCTATTTCATCGTATTAACGGGCCACCATCAAGAATACTTAACATTATTTAGCCGTTGGCTCCCCATGAGTTATCAAATGCCCTTTTCCACTATCACTTTCATCTGCGGGGTATTGATTACACTGGTTTGGTTCTTGCGTAACCGAATCATTCCAAACCTTTCCCCCGCTTTTCAAATGATGAAAAACTGGGTACTCGGGCTCTGTACTGTTTGGGGAGTGATCTTAACCTTATTTTTGGGTTGGGTTGATTACACAAAAGGTTTTGAAGGGGTTTTTGTCGATTTAAAACAGCATTTAGTAGGCCAATATACAGCTGATGATTGTATGGCCTCTGATAATATTGGAGAATCAGAAGCGCCAATGTTGTATTACTACACAAAAGTTCTACACCAACGACAGGATAAGTTCCAAAAACCAGAGCACTGCCGCTGGTTAATCGTATTATCAAAAGAAGTGAAGCCTGCCCCACAAGGTATGGTACTTTTTTGGCACAACCATCGACCAGATGAATACCGTGAGAATTTAGTCGTTTATAAAGTCACAGAATAAAGTGAGGCGGGTGCTAATTCACCCGCTAAAATTAATATGTCGCTTGCTCAGTAACTTGCGCACTGTATTTCGCTCGGGTGAACCACAAAAAAATAGCCGCAGACAAAATCAATAAAATAGGTAGTCCTGATGGTGAAATTGATGTCGCCACCCCTGCGAGCAAAGGCCCAGATAAGTTACCAATCCCCCACAACATCGCTGCTGCCGCATTCGCAATAATCAGCTCATTCCCTTTAAAATATTGGCCAATCTGCACCAACGCAATGGTATAAATTGCCCCCGCAGTTGCTCCCAATACAAACAACAATACCCAAATTAAATAAGGCTGAGTAATGGTAAATGGTAATAAGAAACTAGCTGCCAATGTTACAACACCACAGATCCGATAGAGTTTCTCCCGATTCATGTTGTCAGCAAGCCAGCCAAAAGGTAGCTGCATGATTGCATCACCCGCTAAAATCGCGCTAATCATCAGTGCAGCCACCGCTTCTGTGTGTCCCATCCCCATCCCATAGATAGGGAACATGGATAAAATCGTGCCATCAAAAAAGGCGAAAAATAATATTCCCCCACAAATTCCAGGCGCAACTTTCACAAACTGGATAATAGAAAAATTTGATTTTTCTGCTGTAGCGGACAATCGATCACCTACTTTTTGATCCATTAATATAAATAACACAACCGAAATCAAATGGATAAGGGTACAAATAAGCAAAGGGGATTTATCTTCTACACCATAATAAGCAATAAAAGAAGGCCCAAGTAGCTGGCTCACAGTAAATACCGTGGTATAAATCGCGAGGATCCGTCCACGTTTGTTTTCAGGCGATAATTCGTTAATCCACGTTTCGCCTAAGCAAATCATGACACCACTGGCAAGCCCTGTTATCAATCGTAAAGGAAATAATAACCAAAGAGGTAGCGTACTTAATAGCGGTAATAAGCTAATACCTGAAATAATGGTGGCAATTAACATCGCTTTGCGCTTGCCTGACCATTGCACAATACGCTGTACAACAGGCGCGATTAAAAACATCCCTAAAGCTGGCGCAGCGGAAATAATACCGATGGTGAGTTCATTCACACCATAGTTATTTAATCTCAAAGCTACCATTGGAATACTTAACCCAATGACGATGCCAATAACGGCAATACTGGTCGTAATCGTAAAAATAGCAAATGAAGGGGAATGTCGAAAATTGTGTAAACACTGATTATCAGAGCTCATTTTGGTATTAATCTAAATACTTAATCAAAGAATTAGATTTTAACTCCATAAAATTAATAATTAATAATATAAAAAACCGCTGCATTATCAATAAACCTAATAATGCCAGCGGTGATTGTAGCATGCCGCCTATATTCTGCTATTTATCTTTAAAAAATAAATTTGTGTTTTAACGGGTATTTATAATTAAAGAACAAAGAAATATCGATATAACAAGGCTATGCCTGAAACTAAAATCACTAGATTAATAATTTTCAAAAAAGCTTCACGGGTGATTTTTAATGTAATGTGCCTACCCAACCAAGTTCCAAGCAACATTGCTGGACAGAATGCTAATGCAATCAATAAAGTATCAAGGTTAAGGTACACTCCCATAACCAAAAAAATGACCACACGTGTTAGCGTACTAAAACCAATTAGTGTCATTTGGGTGATACGAAAACGCTGTTTATCTTCAATCCGACTGGATAAATACATTGCATAAATAAAACCACCGCTCCCAAATAACGCGCTAAAAACCCCGCCAATTAAACTAAAAGGGACAACGAGCGCTTTTGAAAACGGTTTTTTGTTTTTTTTTGATAAGAAAGCATTTAACACATAACCAATAACAAACAGCCCTAATAACAAAACTAATATATCTGGTCGTGTTTTTAATAAAATCGCTGCGCCAATTAAACTTCCCACTATCATTAGGGGAATAATCCATTTTATTTCCTGATAATCCGCATTTTTTCCATCTTTAAGTAAATTTAATACCGCAGCCGTTAAATCAATTAACGCTAAAATGGGAACGATCATATTCAGAGGTAAATACAACGCGAGTACAGGTGTAGCAATCAGTGCAGACCCAAAGCCCGCCATTCCAAAAACAATATAGGCAAACAACAACGTCGTAAAACAAATCGCCATTTCTGGTGAGAATAATTCAAACGGCATAGCGCTTAACTCCGAAAGTTTTTAACGCCCTCACTATAGTTATTATCAGATTTATTAAATAGCTTTATTTTTTTCATTTTTAAAAATTCAAATCTCTATCAAAAAATTAAATAACGCATTGAAATAGTATGGATAACCAAGAGTATGTGATTTGATTCGCTGAGTGATGTAGAATTAGCACAATAGATCAATATTCAAGGAAAGACACAACATGGATAAAAAAATTAATATAAAAATTGGCCAAAAAATTCGTTTACTTAGACAAGCGAGAAATCTTTCACTTAACGAACTTTCTCGCCTTTCAGGCATATCTAAAGCGGCTCTCTCAAAATTAGAATCTGGGGATTCAAACCCACGTATCGATACATTGGAGTCCATTGCTATAGCACTGCGATTTCCGCTAAGCGATTTATTTACGCGTCAACATGAAGCCTACCCTTATTTTGTAAAATCTACACCGAGTGATGAAAGCGAGTACTCTCAGCAATTTAAATTTCGTATCAGCATGGGAAATATCTCGGAAATCTGGCAGCTAACCATGAAACGAGGCGCAATCATTAATAGCCCTGCTCACATGACGGGAACCCACGAACATATTATGGTTAATTCAGGTTCGCTCATGTTACGCTTAAACAACGATCAAAATATTGTCTTAGAAGCAGGGGATTTTTATGCATTTAGCGGCGATTTTCCACATTCCTACTTATGTATGGATGGTGAACTTCAAGCAACTGTAGTGATGACATATTCACATCTTAGTGATGGCGTTTAAACTGCAACATGCTGTGCATCATAGCTAATACGTAACGTTCCCTTTTTAAATTTCATCGACTTAATTGAAAAATGGCAAATATTATCTAACGAGGCGACATGCGTCCCTCCGCATGGCATATCTTCTGTTTGGTCGATATAGCTTATCCGCATTTCACCATTTTGCTTAATATCAACCTTACGGGCACTTTGTAAACTTTGATTGATAATGCCTTCAATTTCAGCGCTATCAAGTTCTTCAAAAGGGGTTACTTGATTTTCCATCATAGTAAACTCTACTCTTGATTCATCTGGGAAATGATGCCCTTTTTGTGCCATCCAGCCAAAACGACGTAATTCCCAATTTAACAAATGCCCTGCAGTATGAAGCGCAGCATAGCGTCGGCGTTTCTCACTATCAACTTTTGCTATAACCCTTTCCTCAGCATTCAGAGAAGCGCATTCAGGTAAATAAGCAACAATTAACCCATTCAAGTGTTTCTTTATCCGAACACCAAATTCATTAACCCAGGCTGTGTCCGCAGGTTGACCGCCGCCTTGAGGATGAAAAATATTATCTTCAAGTGCAATCCACTCACCCTCCTCATCATGGCCTGTATTAACTAACATTGTCTCTACTTCATATTGATAGGTATTCGAAAGATAGATATTGTTTTGCATCGTTTTTGTTCCCTTTATTCTTCATCATAAACTGAGAAACTATTTGTTTATCTTTTGATGTTATATCACTTTCGTTCGTTTTAAGAAACCCCGATTCAACATTATTTGGCTAAAAAATATGCCCATACCAAAGTATGAGCTTATTTGAAAAACCAAGTTTAAGAATTACTGCAAATAATTTTGCATTGTTTCAAACAGCTGTAAATTATCGCTAAAACGTACTTCCCTAACATCTTCAAGTTTTTCGACTTGATTAATCATTTGCGATAAGCGTTCGTCTTTTTGGACTAATAACCAAATGCGGCTTTCGTCTTTATCTTTAATTGGCATACAAAGAATGCCATCTACGTTAAATGCTCTACGAGCAAATAGGCCACAAATATGAGACATAACGCCAGGGTGGTTACGCACAATTAACTCTAAAGCAATTGGGTGGTGTTCAAGTACCATAATTACGCTCCAATCATATCAATATTAGCGGCACCTGGCGGAACCATTGGATATACCTTCTGATTCACATCGATCAGGGCATGTATTAAACAAGGGCCTTTGGTATTCATAACCGCTTCCAGTGCCATTGCAGGGTCTGCCTCATTATTCAAATCACAGGTTTGTAAACCAAAGCCTGCCGCTATCTTAATAAAGTCAGTTTGGTACGGATAAGCTGCAGCAAATATACGGTTTTCAAAAAATAAATCTTGTTGCTGATGAACCATACCTAACGCTTGGTTATTCATTAAAACGATTTTGATATTTAATTGATGTTCAGCTGCTGTCGCTAATTCTTGAATATTCATCATCAGGCTACCATCACCAGAAAAACATACGATGGTTTTTTCAGGTTCAGCCAAAGCAGCACCAATCGCAGCAGGTAAACCAAAGCCCATCGTGCCTAAACCGCCTGAAGTTAACCATTGGCGAGGGCGAGACAACGGATAAACTTGTGCAGCCCACATTTGGTGCTGACCAACATCGGTTGTGACAATGGCCTCTTCACCCGCGGCACGAGCCGCAGCTAACACCAAACCATAGTGGTTTAATGGGTTATCTGCATCGCTTAAGTTTAATGGGTATTTTGCTTTTAACTCATCGACTCGTTTGAGCCATTCATTTCGCGTATTTCGCTCAACCAATGGCAACAATAATTCCAAAATTTGCCCTGCATCAGCATGGATAGCAATGTCTGGACGCTTAATTTTACTGATTTCCGCTTTATCAATATCAACGTGAATAATTTTGGCATTAGGGCAAAATTTTTCAGCTTTTCCGATGGCTCTATCATCAAAGCGTGCTCCAATAACAATCAGTAAATCTGATTCTTCCATCACCATATTGGTACTTGCCGCGGCGTGCATACCTAACATTCCCAAATACAAAGGATGTCGCATAGGCACAGTACCCAATGCCATCAAGGTCATGGTTGTAGGCAAAGCAGCCTTTTCTGCAAATGCAATCGCCGTTTCTGTTGAAGCAGAGCTGATAACACCACCGCCAAAATACAGCACTGGACGTTTAGCTTCGTTGATCATTTGCGCCGCTTGGAGTACTTTTTCCATATCAAAATTTGGCGCTTTATCTTTCGGTAAAATGTCAGGTATCTCGGTTAACTCAATAGTCGCGGTTTGAACGTCTTTCGGTATATCAATCCAAACTGGCCCTGGACGGCCTGATTCAGCGATACGAAAAGCATCGCAAATCACCTGTGGCAAATCATTTATGCTGCGAACTAAATAGTTATGCTTGGTAACTGGAATAGAAATACCATAAGTATCAACTTCTTGGAATGCATCTGTCCCTATCATTGAAGAAGGCACCTGTGCCGTAATACAAACCAGTGGAATAGAATCTAGTTTTGCATCAGCAATTGCAGTCACTAAGTTGGTTGCGCCAGGGCCGCTGGACGAAATACACACAGCGGCTTTGCCTGTTGTTCGAGCTATACCCTGAGCAATAAAACCCGCCCCTTGCTCATGACGAGCAAGAATATGGCGAATTTTTTTGCTTTTTCCTAATGCATCATAAAAAGGCAAAGCTGCCCCACCTGGAATGCCAGAAACAATGGTAATACCATGTTTTTCCAGTAAATGTACAATTAATTCTGCGCCCGTAAAACGCGTTTTCTGTGGTGATGTGTTGCCCGATTCGCTCATCATAATTATCCTTTGCTAGCCTGCGGATTTGAGCGAGAGAGAATAAAAAACCCCGCTCGGTTTGCGCCGGCGGGGTTTCTAAATCTGCGTTGATTTGTACCCGTTACGGCGCTAAGCCCACGACCACCACCACACGCACGACCACCGCAGCACGTGGCGCGGTTAGTAGTAGGCTTGAGTGATTAAAAGTCATGTTCACGGGGTTTTCCTGTTTTAGTCTGTTTGTTTAATTTTTTGTTGTTTTCTTAACTCCCTTTAAGAAAACATAATTTTGTTACTCTGACAATCATTTTTTCGTTTTTCAGTTCTCATCCCTCCTAAATGCGAGCCTCATCACATTCAACCATATCAGAGCCATCATCTTAATTTAAATCAAAATAAAGCAGAATTAACTATTAAAACATCCCCAACCTATCACTTGACTTAAAGTTAACTTGAAGTTTTAACATAGAGCCAAAGAATATGACGATGTGAACAAAATTCATATTCAATAAATTGATTTTATTTGATTTTTATAAGAAAGAGGTCTCTATGCCAAGGTCTGTTTGGTGGTTAGCCACCACACTTGCATTATTTATAACAGGGAATGCCATTGTTCTTTCAGTTGCTGTTGTGATTGGCGAAAACTTAGCAACTGACCCAAAACATGCCACAATTCCCCTGTTAAGTCAGTATGTTGGTTTGATACTCGCAACAATCCCTATTGCCTTTTTGATGCAAAAATATTCAAGAAGAATTGGGTTTATCGTCGGGAACATTGGCGGGCTAATTGGTGCTGGATTATCGATTCTTGGGGTTTTAGAAAGTAATTTAATCTATTTCTCCCTAGGTTTATTTTTTACTGGAATTGCGATTGGCACTGCACAACAATTTCGCTTCGCTGCTATCGAAGAAGCCCCTATTTCACTGCGCGCTAAAGCGATTGGTCTTGTGATGAGTGGTGGTATTGCCGCTGCCTTAATTGGCCCAACACTGGCTATTATGACCCAAGGATTTTTTGCAAAATATCCGTTTGCAGGCCCTTTTGCTACGTTAGCGGGTATTTATGTTATCGCATTTATTTTATTGCTCATTGTGCCATTGAAAAAAATGGTGAAAGTACCACTCGATGAAAATTTAATTAAACGAAGCTATAAGGCATTGTATTCACAGCCAATACTGAAATTAATCGCGATTGTGAGTGCCATTGGTTATGCGATTGTCGTCTTTACTTTTGCCTCTATTCCACTCTCGATGAAGCAACATGATTTTCCATTTTCATCAATCGCAATCGTGTTTCAGTTTCACGTATTGGGTATGTTTGCTCCCTCATTTTTCACAGGGACATTAATTCAGCATTTAGGGGCAAAACGCATTATTTTATGTGGCATCATTTTATTGATTTTATCTGCTGTGATGAATTTACTAGGTAATGGTTTTTATCACTATTTGCTCTCTGGTATTTTTGTTGGGGTAGCTTGGAATTTACTTTTAATCAGCACCACCAATTTACTGCCCCACAGCTATGAAGTTCATGAAAGAGCAAAAGTGCAAGGAACAACTGATTTTCTGATCTACTTTTTTGGCGGCATTGGCAGCCTCGGGGCTGGCATTCTCTTTTTCACCATTGGCTGGCAAGCGATGAATATACTATCCATTATAATTTCCATCGCTATTTTGCTCAGCTTTTGGAGACTTAAAAAATATATTCCAACACACTGATCAGTATGAACTGTCTCGATCCTGGTGATTGTAATGCTTATTGTAGGATCGAGGTTCAGTTATCACTCGTTTTACTCGATTCCTGATAAATATATTATCTTAAGGCAAACACTACTGGTTAGAGATTAATTAAAATTTGCTATTAATGTCATTTAACAAATTAACAGCCTGTATTCCTATTTGTTTAGTATTTATTTATTGGCTGTTTACTTAATGAAGGATATGATTAAAAAGTAACTCGTAGGAAAAACATTATGTATAAAGAAATCCCTGTTCCCTATAATGGGAAATACACAGAATTTCAATCTACAGTTGTTAATGAAATAATAGTTTGGATTGAAATGAACTTAACCAGTCGTCTATTACTGGATGATATTGCACTAAAATCTGGATATACAAAATGGCATTTACAAAGAGTGTTTCGTAAGGTTGTCGGGATACCTTTAGGTGAATATATTCGTCGAAGGCGGATTTGTGAAGCAGCAAAAGACCTCTGCACCACAGAACTACAAGTAATTGATATTGCATTAAAATACCAATTTGACTCCCAGCAATCATTTGCAAAGCGATTCCGCGCTTATTTAGGTACGTCGCCATCAGTCTACCGAATTTCCAGTGAAAGTCAGAATGACCCTTTACTACTGGAACCTAAAGTAGCCTGATACGCAATATGAAAATAAAATTTGTACTTACCCTTTTTATTCCACCTTCAATACAAAGCTCCAAGTAAGTTAATTACTGGAGCTTTTTTATTATTTATTTTTGATAAAAAAATTAATAATCCCTTAAGGTTTATAACCATTTTTTATTTTATTATCTTAATAAAAAATTTTTATTTGATAGTTATATTTAAAATATAAAAGAATAAAGGCTTCACGAGGAAGCCTTTTATATATTTATAGTTATTAAAATAACAAATTAAAACGGAATATCGTCATCGAAATCCATTGGTGGCTCATTATTTTGTGGTGCTGGCGCTTGTGAGCGTGCAGGTGCAGCACCGCCACCACTGAATTGTTGTGCAGCTTGTGGCTGTTGAGGTTGACCCCAACCACCTTGACCACCTTGGCCTTGTGATGGCGCATCACCGCCACGACCACCTAACATTTGCATAGAACCGCCAATATTCACAACCACTTCCGTCGTGTAGCGATCTTGACCGCTTTGGTCTTGCCATTTGCGCGTTTGCAAAGACCCTTCGATATAGACTTGTGAACCTTTTTTCAAGTATTCACCTGCAACTTCAGCTAATTTGCCGAAAATCACCACGCGATGCCATTCAGTTTTTTCACGCATCTCGCCAGTTTGCTTATCGCGCCAGCTTTCAGAAGTTGCCAGAGTCAGGTTTGCCACAGCTCCGCCGTTAGGCATATAACGGATTTCAGGATCTTGCCCTAGGTTACCGATAAGAATTACTTTATTTACGCCTCTGCTGGCCATTTATTGCTCCTGATGCATTGAATTTTAATCTCTGGATTAGCCTTGAAGTTTACCAATGACCGAACTGATTTGCACCAACAATTGAAATTGCATATTTAAACTTGCGAAACGCTTTCCAAAATTAAGTGAAATCCCAGAGCACTTTTTTCAGTATAGACACAAAATTATTCTCTCAGTAGCACGCCTTCCTACAAATTATTTTTCCCCTTGAATTTGTTTGTAATTTTGTATTTTTCACCTCAAAACATTCGATTCTGAATACAGCTAGTCGGTAAATGAATGCATCGTAGGGAGCTTACTACTACGCAACTAAGCGCAGCCAACAACACAGCGAATTTAAATCGGTACAGGCCAGAAAATATAACGAGTACTGTATATCCAATCAGGGAAAAATATGTGATAATGATCGCTTGCGATTGTTCAATATCAAATCATCCGGGAAGTGGTAAATGGATAATATCGAAGTCCGCGGCGCACGCACGCATAATCTGAAGAACATCAATCTCGTTATTCCTCGTGATAAACTGATTGTTATCACGGGTTTGTCAGGCTCTGGAAAATCCTCTTTAGCCTTTGATACCCTGTATGCAGAGGGCCAGCGCCGGTATGTTGAGTCACTTTCTGCCTATGCGCGCCAGTTCCTGTCCTTAATGGAAAAGCCTGATGTAGACCATATTGAAGGGCTCTCTCCTGCGATTTCGATTGAACAAAAGTCCACTTCACATAACCCACGTTCTACCGTGGGAACCATCACTGAAATTCATGACTATTTGCGGTTATTGTTTGCGCGGGTTGGTGAGCCTCGCTGCCCTGATCATGATATTCCATTAGCAGCGCAAACCGTCAGCCAGATGGTTGATAATGTTTTAGCGCAGCCAATGGATCGCCGTATGATGTTACTTGCTCCCGTCGTCAAAGATCGTAAAGGGGAGCACGTTAAATTACTCGATAACTTAGCGAGCCAAGGTTATATCCGCGCACGCATTGACGGGGAAGTTTGCGATCTTTCTGATCCCCCTAAACTCGAATTACAGAAAAAGCACACCATTGAAGTCGTGGTTGATCGCTTTAAAATCCGCGATGACATCGCGCAACGTTTAGCTGAGTCATTTGAAACCGCGCTAGAGCTTTCTGGTGGTACCGCTGTTGTTGCCGATATGGACGATCCACAAGCAGAAGAGCTGGTCTTCTCTGCAAACTTTGCGTGTTCCGTTTGTGGCTATAGCATGGTGGAACTAGAACCGCGTCTGTTTTCCTTTAATAACCCAGCTGGGGCTTGCCCAAGCTGTGATGGTTTAGGCGTTCAGCAATTTTTTGACCCTGAACGCGTGTTACAAAACACAGAAATTTCTTTAGCAGGCGGCGCTATTCGCGGCTGGGATCGTCGTAACTTTTATTATTTCCAGATGCTAATGTCATTGGCTGAGCACTATAAGTTTGATGTTGAAGCCCCTTATGATTCACTCAGTCCTGCAGTGCAAAAAATCATTTTGTACGGTTCAGGCAAAGAAACCATTGAGTTTAAATATCGTAATGATCGCGGGGATATTACCGTTCGCCGCCATCCATTCGAAGGTGTTCTCAATAATATGGAGCGCCGTTATAAAGAAACCGAATCCACCGCCGTTCGTGAAGAACTGGCGAAATATATCAGTAACCGCCCTTGTGTTTCTTGTAATGGAACGCGTTTACGTAAAGAAGCGCGCTTTGTATTTGTTGAAAACACCACGTTACCTGAAATCGCAGATTACAGTATTGGCCATGCGATGGAGTTTTTCCAAAACTTAAAACTCAGTGGCCAGCGCGCGCAAATTGCTGAAAAAGTACTGAAAGAAATTGGTGACCGCCTTAAATTCTTAGTTAACGTTGGCTTAAACTACTTAAGTTTGTCACGCTCTGCAGATACCTTATCAGGTGGTGAAGCACAGCGTATTCGCCTTGCTAGCCAAATTGGTGCAGGTTTAGTGGGTGTGATGTATGTGCTTGATGAACCGTCAATTGGCCTGCATCAACGGGATAACGATCGCCTGTTAGAAACCTTGATCCACCTGCGTGATTTAGGCAATACCGTGATCGTCGTAGAGCACGATGAAGATGCTATTCGCGCCGCTGATCATGTGATTGATATTGGCCCAGGTGCGGGGGTACATGGTGGTCAAATTGTCGCCCAAGGTACATTAGAAGATATTGTTGCGAATCCTGACTCCTTAACAGGTAAGTTCTTAAGCGGTGAACGACGAATTGAAATTCCGAAACAGCGAGTTCCTGTCAATAAAGACAAAATGCTCACTGTGTTTGGCGCAAAAGGTAACAACCTGAAAAATGTGACTTTAAAAGTGCCAGTCGGGTTATTTACCTGTATTACGGGCGTATCTGGCTCAGGTAAATCCACACTGATTAACGACACATTATTCCCAATTGCCCAGCGCCAACTCAATGGGGCAACCACCATTACCCCAGCACCTTATTTGGATGTTGAGGGCTTGGAACATTTCGATAAAGTCATTGATATTGATCAAAGCCCAATAGGGCGAACACCGCGCTCTAACCCTGCGACCTATACCGGTGTGTTTACTCCTGTTCGTGAGTTATTTGCAGGGGTGCCAGAGTCCCGTACCCGCGGTTATAACCCAGGCCGCTTTAGTTTTAACGTGAAAGGCGGGCGCTGTGAGGCCTGTCAGGGTGATGGCGTTATCAAGGTTGAGATGCACTTCTTGCCTGATGTCTACGTGCCATGTGACCAGTGTAAAGGTAAGCGCTATAACCGCGAAACCTTGGAAATCAAATACAAAGGTAAGAGCATTCATGAGGTTCTCGATATGACTATCGAAGAGTCCCGTGAGTTTTTTGATGCGGTTCCTGCCCTTGCTCGTAAGCTGCAAACCTTGATGGATGTAGGGTTATCCTATATTCGTCTTGGCCAATCAGCGACCACGTTATCAGGCGGTGAAGCACAGCGTGTTAAGCTGGCTAAGGAACTCTCCAAACGCGGTACAGGGCAAACTATTTATATTTTGGATGAACCAACGACAGGCTTACACTTTGCTGATATTCAACAACTTTTAGTCGTTCTGCATCAGTTACGTGATCAAGGCAATACCATTGTCGTCATTGAACATAACCTTGATGTGATTAAAACAGCAGACTGGATTGTTGATTTAGGCCCTGAAGGGGGTAGCGGCGGCGGTGAAATTCTCATCGCGGGTACACCAGAAGAGGTGGCCGAATGTGAGAAGTCCCACACTTCAAGGTTCTTAAAGACGATTTTAGAACGCGGCTACTAATATTCTATGAATACCCTTGTGTTATTGGCAAGGGTATTCATTAGCCCAATTCGAAACTCAAATGGCTCTTTCTAAAGTCTCGAATTTTGTATTCTTGCTCAATGAGGTGAGCACCATCATAACCATCAATATAGGTTGTTTCCCTCCCCACCCTATAAACTCATACTCTTCTCGTCGGCAAAGAAAACAGACGCTTTCCCCCGCTTTTATCATCAATGGAACCGTTTTTCGTGGGAAGTGAGTGGTAATATCCCCTAGTTCCGACACGCTATGAACATCAAAATAGTATGGGGCTAATGACTGAATATTTTCAAACATCAGCGCGTCACAATCACCTGAATATTTTGCGACTTTAGTTTCACTCTTCGCTCTAACCCATTCATTTTCATGGAAGTATTCCCCTGTCAATTTCATGATTGCACGCGTTGATGGTGATTGCCAAATTTGTTGTTGCTCTTGACTCATTTGTGATGAAATCATAGGTTGATAGGCATTGAAGCCCCACTCTTGCAAACATTTATCCCGCTGAATGAATTCTTCGTGGACACGTTCAAAATAACGATATCGGCTAGCCTTTGAAGTTCCCATATAGAAAAACGCATCTTCAGGTAATTGAGCTCGGGTAGAACCTTTACCAAAAAAGGAAAATTTTCGGACAAAAAATTCAAGGAATAAAACAGGAGAAGATAGACTTAATTGTTTCATAAATATAACCGAGTAATAAAAAACGCAGGGATTAGCCTGCGTCTATTTACTTATCATTGAGTTAGCTTTAACTATTGGCTAACAGCAGCAAATGCCTCAACGATACGTTTTACATTGTGGCGGTTAACACCTGCCATACATACTCGGCCCGTACCCACTAAATACACCGCAAACTCGTCTTTTAGACGAGCCACTTGTTCTTTAGTGAAACCGGTATAACTGAACATCCCGCGCTGTTTCAATAAATGGTCGAAGTTTTTGGTTGGTAACGCTTTTTTCAGCTCATCCACCAACACGGTGCGCATGTCTAAAATACGTAAACGCATTTCTTCCACTTCTGCTAACCATTTTGCTTTTTCTGCGCTATTGGTCAGTACCGCAGCCACAATTTTTGCCCCATTAGAGGGTGGGCTTGAATATAAACGGCGCACACCAGCTTTAAGCTGACCTAATACACGATCGCGCTCATCGGTGTTTTCACAAATCACCGATAATCCACCCGCACGTTCGCCATAGATACCAAAGATTTTAGAGAATGAGTTGCTGACAAACACGGTCAAACCCGCTTTAACCATCGCTCTAATCGCGTAAGCATCTTCGTTGATACCTTCAGCAAAACCTTGATAAGCGATATCTAAGAATGGGATCAGTTTGTGTTCAATCGCCACTTTCGTGACTTCATCCCACTGCGCCGGTGTTAAGTCAGAACCCGTTGGATTATGGCAACATGGGTGCATTAAAATGATGCTATTTGCTGGCAATTTCTTAAAGGTTGCAAGCATTTCATCGAATTTAACGCCTTTGGTTTTTTTATCAAAGTATGGGTAATAATGAACTTTTGTGCCCGCACCAGAGAAAATAGAGGCATGATTTTCCCATGTTGGGTCACTGCACCAAACTTCTGAATCAGGATAGTATTGATGTAGGAAATCAGCACCGATTTTTAATGCACCAGAGCCACCAATGGTTTGCACTGTTGCAATACGCTCTTGTGCAATCAGCGGGCAATCTTCACCAAATACCAATTTTTGCAGTTCAAGACGGTAATCTTTTAAGCCTTCCATTGGTAAATACAAGGAAGCACTTGCAGGTAACTTGTTTAGTGACGCTTTAGCGGTACCCACCGTTGCCAGTTCAGGCGTTTTACCTTCACCATCGTAGTAAAGACCAATACTCAGATTAATTTTGTTATCACGAGTGTCTTTATTAAATTCATCCATTAACGACAGAATTGGGTCGCCCGGATAAGCATCAACATGTTCAAACACAGGACATCTCCTAATCATTATTTGGCACTGATAATGTCAGCGCGCATTGCGTTATTCAGCGTGGTTATTACGTTGTTACTTGAAAATAACCCTTTGTTGACTATTCGTCTACATATTCCATCGCAACTCGTGAGGTCAATTTAGTGAGCAACTCATAGTTGATAATACCCGTTTGTGCGGCAATTTCTTCAACTGGCAGTCCATTCCCCCACAAAACCACGTCATCACCAACTTTATCGGTGGCATTTAACCCCAAATCCACGACAGTCATATCCATCGAAATACGACCAATAATCGGCACTTTTCGCCCATTAATTAATACTGGCGTCCCAGACGGCACGTTACGCGGGTAGCCATCGCCATAACCAATGGCAACAACCCCAAGGCGAGTATCTTGATCACTGCACCACGTTTCACCGTAGCCAACACATTGGCCTGCTGAATGTTCTCTCACAGCAATTAAGGTGGATTTTAAAGTCATGACTGGCTGCAAGCCGAAATCTGCCGCGCTTTTTCCTTCTTGGGGAGAAGCGCCATACATCATAATTCCTGGACGAACCCAGTCATAGTGAGCTTCAGGCCATAATAGGATACCTGCGGATGCCGCGATAGATTTTTCGCCTTCTTTGCCTGCAATAAACTGTTTGAAGCAATCGATTTGACGTTGAGTTGTTGGCAAGTGCGGCGCATCAGCTTGACAGAAATGGCTGACAATATTAATAGGCAGTTCAACATGTTGGCAACGTTGCAGGCGTTGATAAAAAGCCTCAGCGTCTTTTGGTAATACACCAAGGCGATGCATCCCTGTATCTAATTTCATCCAAACTTTGAGGGAATGTGGTAACTTAGCCGCTTCAAGCATTTCAAGCTGTTCGATGCAGTGAATAACGGTGTCAATTTTGTGCTCTGCCATCAATACTAAGTCAGACTGCTCAAAAAACCCTTCTAGTAAGACGACGGGCTTTGTAACGCCATGTTGGCGCAGTAGCAATGCCTCATTCAACCTTGCCACGCCAAAGCCATCCACCAGCGCTTCCACTGCACTTCCCACTCCAACTAACCCATGGCCATAAGCGTTTGCTTTAACAACTGCAATCAGTTGGCTATTGGGTGCAATCTCTTTCACCCGTTGCAAGTTGTGTCGCAGAGCGCGGCGGTTTATTAATGCGGTTGCCGCTTTCATGATCCCCTCGTTTGCTTCTCTCTAATTTGTCTAAAAATTAAGCTGCACATTGGCAGCTTAGTCTATTCTCTATTTGTTATACGCTAAAAAATATCAATTTCCATCCGATATTATTTTTATGAATCATTTAATTTTAATAT
>NZ_JBBPXM010000019.1:0-58252 GCF_050446505.1 Providencia sp. SP181 | reverse complement strand
CCCATAGCCTGTGCGGCTTTAGCCACGGAATAATGATGGTCAACCACCATTTTAGCGACTTCGAGTTTAAATTCTGCTGAATATTGCTTAACCATGTGCTCACCTGTGATGTTATTGAGGCAAGAATATTGTCCACTTCCCCTAAAATAAGACAGCTATAATTAGATTTTCTGCCCTAACCATTGCAGAGGTCATGATGAAAAAAGCCCGTTTTACAGAAACTCAAATCGTTAATATTTTAAAACTCGCTGATTCAGGGATGAAAGTAGAAGATATTTGCCGTCAAAATGGGATAAGTAATGCCACTTATTATAATTGGAAATCAAAGTATGGTGGCATGGAAGCTAATGATGTTAAAAGATTAAAAGAGCTTGAAGAGGAAAATATGAAACTGAAAAAGCTCTTTGCGGAAGTTAGCCTTGAAAATCATGCGATGAAGGAGCTTTTCGCAAAAAAGGGTTGGTAGTGGCTGAAAAGAGAGCCTGTACTCAATCATTAAAAGAGGCTGGTTTATCAGTCACTAAGGCGTGTGAGCTGACGTCATTGGCACGCGCCACATTTTACCGTCAGCAAATAGATTGGCGTAAAAAAGACCGAGTGGTAATTGATGCCATACAATCCGTTTTAGCTAAATCGCCACAATCGGGATTTTGGAAATGCTATTTCCGACTGAGATTTCAAGGCTATCCTTTTAATCATAAACGAGTTTATCGCGTTTATTGTCAATTAGGATTGAACCTGAAACGACGGAGTAAAAAAATACTTCCGAAACGTGAAAAAAGATCATTAGTGATAGAAAAAGTCCCAAATATTCAATGGGCATTGGATTTTATGCACGACAGTTTATATTGCGGCAAGCACTTCAGAACTCTCAATATTATTGATGAAGGAACACGTGAATGCTTGGCCATTGAGGTTGATACGTCATTACCGGCTGAACGGGTCATCAGGGTGCTTGAACGTTTAAAAGCCGAAAGAGGGTTACCGAAACAGATCCGTGTCGATAATGGCCCTGAACTTATTTCAGTTAACTTATTGAATTATTGTGAAGATAATCAAATTTCGTTGTGCCATATTCAACCGGGAAAACCGCAACAAAATGGATTTATCGAGCGTTTTAATGGTTCGTTCCGTCGTGAATTTTTAAATGCGTATTTATTTGAATCGTTGAGCCAAGTTCGAGAATTAGCATGGTTTTGGCTGCAAGATTATAACCAAAATCGAACTCACGAAAGTTTAAATAATCTCCCACCGGAGGCATATCGCAAACAGTTAGAAAACTCTAATTTAATGTGTCTCAATTAAACGCGCTATAGCGTAACCGTAAGCTGCGTGCTTATCGGTATTTAAGGTTTTTGGTTGCCGCTCGGAGGGATAAGGTTTTAATACGCGTTTGATAAATTCATAGGCAGCATGCCGATTACGCTTGGATGAAAAATAAACATCCAGCGTATCTCCGTGTTTATCTATTGCGCGGTAAAGGTAAAACCATTTTCCGTTCACTTTGACGTAGGTTTCATCGAGCTGCCAAGAGGAAACAGCCCGAATGAATTGATATTTTTTGAGTTTTTTACGGAGTATTGGCGAATATTCGATAAACCAACGATAAATGGTAGAGCGATGAACGGAAATACCCCGTTCGGCTAACATATCACTGACGTTAGCATAGCTTAGCGGGGTAGAGCCATACCAACGCAAGCACCAAAGGATGATAGTGGGGGCAAAATGCTTCCATTTAAACTCGTTCGATGGCATGAATTTAACCTAAAGCGATAATCAATAGTGTGAGTGTTTCTCACTTAGGTAATTTTTGCAACAAGCCCTTTGTTGACAAAATGGGCACTTTACATCGACTTTAGCCATGAATATTCTCCGGTAAATTACCTTATATTACAGATTGTTCACCGGATTGAATGCATGACCAAATTCTGACCGTTTTTTCGTTGATTAACCATGAGAACAGTCGTTCACCCCAGTTTTTACTTTGCGCTAAAGGTCACTTTTACTTTTCGGGTCATATTTATACCTATAAGATTTTGCTTAATTATAAGCTATAAATTTTTACAGTTTTATTAGACCATTACAATTATGCAGAGTCCCCTTTTTTATGATGTGTGTATATCCTCACCGTTTTTATCGAATTTATTAAATAATGCACGTAGAAACTAAAATAAAATATTTTATCTCTTCTTAGGGTTAATTTCACAACAATCAAGATAAAAATAAATATAATTAAATTAATTCTCAGCGCATTCTGTTTTTTTAAAATGCAATATACTCCAAATAAGCGTTTATGAATCTGTTCGGTTATTCCCCCTCCCGTTGTCTGCGCGTATCCCTTAATTTTTAAGGTGAGTTAAGTTTGCTTTTTTTATTTTCTTTATTATCAATGTGATGGCAATCAATAATTGCGCAAGTTATAGTTATTGGCAATCGTGTTTTTTGAATTAATAGTTTTTATCTATCGTAAATGCGTGTTTAAGCGAAAAAATCGATTAGATGGCGGCACGGAAGAATATTATATTCACACACAATACATGTGTGATATCGCCATATTATCTCGTTTATCACGATATTTATTTATATTTCAGGGTTATTTTTACATAAATTTCACTTTATGGGGTGAGGCATGCCTAAAGATGATGAACTTTCTTTGTACCAATATTCCTCGCTGTCAAGTTTAACGGGGCGATATTTAAAACGGCAACGGCGTAATAATTGTTTGTCGGGAAAAGCATTGGCGAAATTAATGAATCTCAGCCAACAACAAATTTCACGATACGAGCGTGGAATGACACAATTTAATTTGGACACCTTATTTCAGTTTTTTTATGTATTAAATATACCGACGCAAGAAAAATTATTTTATTTCGAATTAGTGACGACATGGCATGAAGAAAAACACGCTCAAAAACAGATCCACGTTCACAATAATTTTATGTATTAACGCCGTTGCGATTATTTTTCTCTCGGGGTTATTTTTCTTTTTATACACGCGACCGCTCTCTCAAGGGTGAGTCAACTGAATAAGTTAAACACGGTTGTTTTCGGTTCGACCTTATTATTGGCTTAGCGTCGATAATAGCGCACGGGCTACTACGCGAATAAAGCGCGTAGTACCGTTTTTTGTGTGGCTATTTGTACCTCTTTATTGATTTTGGTGGTTTTTATTTGTTGGCCTGTGTTTTTTATGTTGTTGAGTTTGCCTTTCGGGGTCAGATATGGTGTCCCCCTCGAAAGGCGATTTTTTCAATGGTAAGGGAGCTCGCTGACTTTCATTGTTTCATCCCGATGATGAACCAACGGGTATCACAGTAACGTAACGTGAAGGAGTTCCATTTATGTCTCGATGGCGCCAGTGCCTAGTCGCCACTGTGGGGGGGTTAAGCCTCGTTGCGGGGGCGAAAGCCGCCTCTTACACAACCACGACCACGATAACCGCCACGATTGTCGCCTCTTCGTGCGTCGGGGAAATTTTGACAACGGGTGCCCAGGGTCGCACGACAGGCGCGGTGGGGGCCGTGGATTTTGGGGTGATTAATCCCAAAACCCGCTCGGCGCCGACACGAACCTTTTCATTACGATTGTCCGAAACGGTGGGCGGGGAAACCGGTTGCAGTGCTTTTGAGGTCTACGGTCGTCAATACCCCGCAGCAATACTCACTTTTGGTGATGTTGGGCACACGCAATTGGATGAACAAGGGGTCATTTTACGCCACGACGATGGCGCAGATGCCCGATTACGGGTTCGCGTCAGTCCACTGAATACCGAAGGCGCATTTATCGCCAGCGGCGGCCCAGGGTATGTCACCGCCAGTGCGACACAAATTGCCTACCCTATCGCGTTTGCCCGCAACGGGTTGTTTGACTTTCAAGCGACACTTAGTCAATGGGACGGCGTGAAGTCTGGACGATTTAATGGCTCATTAACCGTGACCGTGGTGTATCGATAGGGAGATGGGTGTGAAAAAGAAAGCGCGAGCAGTCTCTCGAATCCCCCCATCAGCCACTTCTCACCCCGCATTTACACCGCGCACACGCCCTTTCGCATTGGGGATGACGTTCGCTCTAAGCACGATGTGGCCGGTGGCCGCGCACGCGACGAATGACGGCTTGAATTTAGACTTTTTGCAAGGGGGCAATAACCCTGAGGCAGCAACGTTTTTGTCATCAACGAAGGCGTATTTTCCTGGACGTTACTGGGTGGATGTCAGCGTGAACGGTGTCGCCAAAGGGAAGCGCATTTTAAATGTGACTCCCTCCGAGCAGCAAGGACTGTGCTTTACCCCCGCGTGGTTAGCGGATGTTGACACGTACGTGCGACCGGCATTTTACGCGGCTACCCGTCAGGAAGGGCCAGAGGCGGCGGTGTGTTATGCCTTAGACATGCAGCCAGACAGTGTGGTGGATTTTGATTTATCGACCCAGTCATTGAGCCTAACCTTGCCGCAAGCGGGGCTAACCCAAGCAGATGATTCGCTGGGGTGGGAATTTGGCAACAGTGCTCTGCGTCTTAATTACAACGCAAATGCCAATAAAACCACCGATGGTGTTGACTACTACGGTTCAGGATCGCTAATGGCGAATGTCGGAGAATGGGTAGCCCGCGGTAGTGCCTCATTAACGCAGGATGTGCAATCCATTTCGGTGTTTACGGTGTCAAAAGCGATTTTGGCGTTACAAGCGGATTTGTTAGTCGGAAAGACATCAGTCGGCAGTGGGGAATTGGGGGGGTTATCTACGTACGGGATGATACTGAACAGCAATCAATCAATGCGACGCCAAACAAAAGGCTATACCCCTGTATTCAGCGGAACGGCCCACAGCAATGCTCGCGTGACGCTGCGTCAAGGCAACACTGTCCTGTATTCCGAAGTGGTGCCGCCAGGGCCGTTTAGTATTGACAACGTCACGGTACTCAGCGGAGGCGATGTGGTGATGACCGTCACAGAGAGTGATGGCAGTACGACAACACAAGTCTTTCCCATTACGCTCATTAGTGGGCAAATTTCCCCAGGAGAGCATGAGTACTCGCTCTCCTTGGGCGTCATTGATAAGGATAATCCCGATGGCACCCCCACGGGAGGCTTAGGGGCATTCAGTTACGGTTATGGCCTTAAGCATATGTCGGTGCGCATGGGAGCGTTGATGGGGAGCCGGTTCACAGGGGTCACTGGGGAGGTTACCTCACAGATAGGGTATTTGGGGTCTTTGTCCGCGGCATTATCGGGGACGCAATCCCGCTACGACGAAGGCAATCGACAGGGACAAAAAACCACCCTGACGTTTGCCAAGACGTTTGACCTTGGCACGACAATCCGGTTGGCGTTCAATCAGCTCAGTGAAGAGTACGACACCTTAGGGGAATACAACACACTGGATTACGCCAATTTCAGGCAACGTCAACGATTAAAAGAAGATCTGACAGTGGGGTTCAGTCAACCGTTGTGGCAAGGCGCTTCATTCTCAGTCAATGGGTGGCAACGCACGTACTGGCAACGGGATGACAAACAGCAAGGGGTGACAGGCAACCTTTCGACTCGCGTGGGGAAAGTGAGCGTGTCTGTCGCGGGGTCATACTATAAAACGGGAGAGGATAATCAGTACAGCTTCTCCACCTCGGTGTCTGTTCCGTTTTCGGTGTTTGACCGAGATTACACCACCTACGCCTCTATGTCGGGAAACAAAACAGGCAGTAACAGCTACTCGGTGGGGGCTTCAACCAGTGTGACTGACCGCTGGTCCTTATCTGCCAATGAGAGCTGGGGAGGGGATGGCAATTTGGGGAACCAAACCAGCCTGTGGACAGCGTATGACGGACGTCTCGCGCAATTGAGTGGGCAGATGACACGCACTGACAGCGGAACCTTGGGGTCGGGGTCAATGAATGGCTCTTTAATGTACTTGCCAGCAGACAACACGGTATTACTGGGGAAAAACATTTCGGACACTGTTGCCGTGGTGCATGTGCCCGACGGGACGGGGGTACGGATGCTCGGTGGTCTGGATCCAGCGGATCGCAATGGCAACCTGATGGTGCCGCTGAGCAGCTATCAAGTCAATACGTTAAGTATCGATGCCAGTACCTTACCCGCTAACGCGGAGCTCACGGTAACCAGTAAAAAAATCAAGCCAACGGGAAGTTCGGTGGCGTATGTGCCGTTTGAAAGCATGACCGTCAAGCGGTATTTGCTGCAAGTAAAACGGCCGAATGGGCAGTTTATTCCTGCAGGCGAATGGGCGTATGCCGAGTCAGGGGCTCCGCTGGGGTTTGTGAGCCATAACGGGGTGATATTAATCAATGCTGTGGACACCTTGGGGACGGTGCGGTTTTCGGATTGCCGTGTTCCAGGGATCCAGTTAACAGAATCGAATCGATTACAAGAGGTTGTGTGTGAATATTAAAATATTAAGTACCCGTGTGTTAGCCGTGTTGAGTTTGATGACGGTGTCGTCCGCATGGGCGGCGCTATCTGTCGATCAAAGTCGGTATATTTTTGAAGGTGATAAGGAGGCCGTCTCTATCGTGGTGGAGAATGCATCGCCGAAGGCTTTCGGGGGGCAAACGTGGATTGAGAACATCAAAGAAACGGATATGCGCCCGACGTTTGTGGTCACCCCTCCTTTTTTTAAAGTGGCAGGTAACGGCAAGCAGGTATTGAGAGTGATTAAGGCATTAGAGCAAATGCCAGAAGACAAGGAGTCGATTTACTGGGTGAGTTTACAAGAAATTCCGCCCAAAAATCCGGATGGCGGCTTGTCAGTAGCGCTGCGCACTAAAGTGAAATTATTGTACCGCCCTGCGAATTTGATGGACGGACGCAAAAATGCCGAAGCGGGCTTGTCCACGAAAATCGTGGGCGACCAGACACAACTGGTGAACACCACACCGTACATTTTTGCGATTGCAGATGTGCTGGGCGAAAAGGATGTCAGTGTGCCATTGAACGAGAAACAGCATGAAACGCTGGCAATGTTTACCCCAGGTGACACGGTAACGTTACCGAAAGGCGCGACAGCGAAAAAAGTGGTCTCAATAGATGATCTGGGTCACTTAGGTACACACGTTATTACGGGCAAAGTGGGGACAACTGATGTTGGGGCTGGTGTTTCCAAAGCGCAAAAATAATCCTATCACCACGGTGAGCTGCAAGGAGGAGAAAAGATGAGAGAGACCGTAATGCCGTTAGCTTTCCGTTCTCGCGGGATATTTTTCGCGCTACTGGGGGCGTTGATGGGGGTTGGGCTCGGCAGCTCGGCTTTGGCGCAAGAGCGTCAACTCCTTGAAGCGTTAGGGGTAGTGAATGGGAGCATGACCACGCGCCATTCGGGGGTGGAGATAATGGCATTTTTGTCGGGTCAACCCCTGTTTAGTTTGCCGGCGCTGAGTGACGGTGAGGGGGTAAGCACACTGCTTATTGAGCACGCGCAGCTCACATCCCAAGACGGCAAGACCTTGCAACTTCAGCAATCTTTTTCGTTGCCTCAGGGGCAAGAAGGGTACTGGCAATTGCCCGTACACGTTCAGGTCAATGGAAAGGCGGTGGCAGTAACGGCGAAAGAAACCAGTCTGGGGGTGCAATTGATGTTGCCGGCAGACGCCCACTCGGTGGCGGTGGTTCCCGTGGGGGCCGCAACGTTGTTTGTCCCTGCGGCTTACCGAGGGGATATCTCGATAGCCCTGCGTATCACGGGTGAGACGGAAGAATAAGGCCAATAAGACAGGGATAGCACGCACGGTGTGGGGGCCATCATACAAAAAGGGGATGAATAACTTCATAAGGATGTGTTCACAAAAAGGAAGAGAGACAATGAAAAAACTGAAAACCGGTGTGACTGTGCTGGCGCTTGCCAGTGCTGTCACCAGTTTTGGCGTAATGGCGGCAACGGGCGTTGGCTCGATTAGCCATGATATTAAGTTTGGTGGAATTATTGCAGAAAACGCCCCGAAATGGGTGTGGACGCTCCCACAACAAACGGTGCGGATTGACTTAAAAGAAGGCGATGCGATGACCAACGGCAGTAATAAAGAATGGCACATCATGCAAAACCGTCAACCGTATCAATTTTTAGAAGGGTACATGGAGCCGACCGTGAATGGTTTAGCGATGCTGGGACTGAATGCCGAGGTGAAATACCTGCAAGATGGCGCAGAGGTGATGCCGACGTACGGCGAAAATAACACCACGCAGTTGGCTTTGAAAGCGATTGGTAACAAGGACACGTCACCTGTGAACGGTCAATTGGCTTTAACGTTAGAGCCTGTGTTGTTGTTGGCGCAAGCGGCGAATGTGGGTGACGCAACGCTTGTCGCGAAACAGTTGGCGGATGTGGGGGTGGCTCAAGCGGACACGAATGCGACGAAAGCATACGCCAATGCCAAAACAAGATTGGCATCCCAGCAATCCAAAGTGGGGGCGACCAGCATCACGTATAACACGGATAGCACGATGCCAGCAACCAGCTTAGCGGACGGAACGGCGGTAACCCTCCCGATGATTGGCGGGTATGCGTCGACGATGACTGCGGGAACCTTGAGTTTTCCGAAAGACACCGCGGTGAGTCAGTGGGTAAGCACCATCACTGTCCAAGTTCAGTATAAATAAGCCGATAAGCAAGAAAGGAACAGACTATGAAAAAGATTTTAACCTTAGCGATTGCGGCCGCGCTCAGCAGCCCAATGGCCCTCGCGGCGAACACGCCTGACACGGTGGGGAATGTCACGTACCTAGGAAATATAGTGGCCAATAGCCCGATGTGGCAATGGACGGTGAACGATTACCCGGGCGGTCGTTTGGATGCGAAGCCATCGACCGCCATCACGGCGTCGGGGGTGACCACGTACCCCTTGAACGGGCAAAGCTTCATCGCCGTGAGTGGCTACCTGCCGTCATTTGTCGATATTAATTCTGGGCCCAGAGGTGGAGCAGTCGGTGTACGCGACATTACCGCGCTCACCGACCAGGCGGGGGCCCCGATAGCAGACATCACGGATGCGGGGCCAGGAGCAACCACATTCACCATCGCGGCTAGCGGCAAGAATGCCCGCGGTCAGGACGTGAACGGGAAACTGGTGTTAAAAGGCACCGAGTTACGGGCTGTACGCGGGGCGACCGCCCCTGACGAAGGCAATAATAACGGTACACTGCGAATAATGATGGCGGCGACATCCCAGCTTGCGAAGCCTACCCCTAGGGGGAGTTGTTTTAGTGGCTCAGGGGCATATGCCAATGCTAAAGACGTCTTGGGCGGCACTGCAACCAACCCCACCGCGGGCACAGCCAGTGCAACCGCATACCAGGCACTTTTCTCCGCCTTTGACGCAGCCGATGCTCAAGGCACAGCGCCACGTTATGCAACAATAAAAAATAGCAGATACGGAACCGACGCAATATCTACAGATTTCAGCGGCTCTGGTTGTAACGTAGCAACAACTTGGAACGGCGTCAGGGCAACTTCAGATAAATGGAGTTATTTATATATTGCTGGGGCGCACGTGCTTGAGCTAACACCCCTGTCGCTGAAATTCAGTGAGCCACTGAGTGGGGCGTGGAGTTCGACGTTAACGGTGACAGCGTACCAGATGTAGAGTTTTGCCGTGTGTGTTTTAGGGTGCCACCCATCTTGTTTTTTCACGTTGGCGTGCATCATAAGGCTGACGGGTCAGGCGAACACACACGGTCATTCTTTGGTGCTTGCGTTGGTATGGCTCTACCCCGCTAAGCTATGCTAACGTCAGTGATATGTTAGCCGAACGGGGTATTTCCGTTCATCGCTCTACCATTTATCGTTGGTTTATCGAATATTCGCCAATACTCCGTAAAAAACTCAAAAAATATCAATTCATTCGGGCTGTTTCCTCTTGGCAGCTCGATGAAACCTACGTCAAAGTGAACGGAAAATGGTTTTACCTTTACCGCGCAATAGATAAACACGGAGATACGCTGGATGTTTATTTTTCATCCAAGCGTAATCGGCATGCTGCCTATGAATTTATCAAACGCGTATTAAAACCTTATCCCTCCGAGCGGCAACCAAAAACCTTAAATACCGATAAGCACGCAGCTTACGGTTACGCTATAGCGCGTTTAATTAAAGAAGGAAAACTCCGAGCTGACGCGAAACAACGGCAAATCAAAACCCTCAACAACCATATTGAATCGGATCACGCCCCGATAAAAAAGTTGATTGTTGCCACGGGCGGCTTCAAATCGGTGAAGCGGGTTTGGTCAACACTTCAAGGATTTGAAACCTTGCGAAAACTGAATAAAGGTCAATTTGATGAGTGGCTACGTCGATATGAACCTGAATTTCGAGTGCGGGAGCGATCTGCCTTTATGAATCGATTATTCAATGTGGAGACCGTGTTAGCCTGAAACATCCAATGAGCTCTGAGCAAAAAACGCGCTAATTTATTATTTGCAACAAGCCCAACATGACCAACATCGCTAGCGGTCCGGAAAGCCCCAACTGAACGGGGAGAAAAAGCGTTCCCGCGCCGACGGCGGTGCCGAATAAGGCATAAAACCAGATGTTGTATTCGGGAAGCCATTTTTTTTCTTTGCCGGCCTGTGGTGTTGCAATGTTTGTTGTTTTTGTTGTCAAAAGCGTCTCCTGTCATATTAAATGCCATCATGGCAGTAAGGTGGGAAAATTATGTACCGGGAGGTCGGTGATAGTAGGGCTACGGTGGGAAACCGTGTGTCATGCGGGGTGAATAAATAACAAATAAATTTACGCAACGCTGATTTTTTAGTCAGTGCCGTGTAAATTTTAACAGTAATCGGGAGAGGATATTTGCTGGGCACAAATACCCTTACCTGAAACTCGGGCGTTGATTGGTGCTCGACGAGAAGGTAGATATACCCTTCTCCTTCGGTTGTTTCATTATTCGGTCACTCACTCCTCACTAAAGACTGTGCATCATAACGCAGAATTCAGGCTTTTTGGTAAAAAATAGCATATCTAAGTGATAAACAATTCAGCAGACTGGCTTTACATTTCATTCCATAATCGGGGGGCTGTTTTTGCGTGAAACATTCATCACTGTTGATCAAAAAATAGCCCTGGCGATTATTTGCAACAACCCCTTATTTTTAGTGTTAAAAATGTCATTTTATCGCTTTATCCGGTTTATTTTTGATTATAAAGCGAAGAGTACATGGTTAGGAATCTCAATCAATGAAGTAACGTACGAATCAAGTGTATTGGGTGCTATGTTCTTATTAAATTCTGATTATTTATCTGTTGATTAACCATGAGAACAGTCATTCGTTTAAATTATGACCTAAAAGCCTAATTATAGGCACACTGATCCTAGGCTGCAGTTTGTAACCATCGTTTTTGAGCCATTTTATCCCGTCTTTCTGATAATAAAGTGACGGCATGTATGCCTTTTTCCGCACTCATAAACCGCAGTCGGTTTCCGCATAAAATACATTGGTACGGGTCAGTATTTAAAAATCCTTTAATCAGTGCCGCAAACCCCGGTTTTTCTGGAACATTAGGATGGATCATATCTAACGCGTCATAGACTTTGGGTAATAAGCGCCCACGTTTGCGATTGGCTAAAAAACCGTAATAGCGGATCATCTTAAAATGCCGCGCTGGGATATGACTGATATAACGCTGTATCATTTCTTCTTGGGTTAAGGTTTGTCGTCGGTATTGTTGGCTATGGTGATCATAATAATGATGGATCACGGTGCCCCCGCTGTAGTGTTTCAACTGAGAAGCCGAGATGGGTGGACGTTTTAGGTATCGTCCCAGATATTTCGCGTTGTGCCAAGCGCCTCGTGTCTTTTTGGCAAAATGCACTTTCCAATAACGTTGAAACTGGACATTGAGGTAACGGCACCAGGTCGGATAATCCCGAATATGCCCGAAGCTCGGTAATGTGTTGGGCTGTAGCTGAAAATAGCTATCTCGAAGGAGCCGAATGACCGCGCTGCGCCAGACTTTTTCGACGTCTTTCTTTTTAAAGAAAATCGGTTTCCAGGTGTCATATTGAGTAAGACCGCCTCGTGTCACCGATAAATGAATGTGTGGATGTTGATTGAGTTGGCGACCATAGGTATGCAAGGCACAAAAAATGCCAATTTCGAGGCCTAGGCGCTTGGCGTGTTTCAGCATAGCACGAGTGGCGCAGCGAAAAAGTTGATTAAGTAAGGCCCAGTTGTTGTTAAAGAAAGGCCAAAGCAGGTGAGGCATCGTAAGGGTGATGTGTTGCCACTCGCAATCTGGCAAAATATGCCGTTGTTGGGCAATCCATTGTTCGGTGCCTTTGAGGCCACAGGCACAGCAAGCTTTGGATTTACAGGTTTGACAAAAGAAGCGTGAATGGGTGCATTCAGGAGAAGAACAGCAATAACGGCGAACGCCCATCGCACAGGTGCTGCAGGCGAGCATCTTTTCGACACAGAGGAGTTGCCATTCATCGACGGGGTTGTTATCAATAAAGCGGTTCCATCCGTTGTCGTATTGAAATAGCAGTTTAGCGGGTCTGGGAATATACATGGAGCAGAGTATAAAAGACGAGAAGGGAGTTGCCTAGAAATAGAGCGGCTCTGTCGCGATGCTCACGCCAAAGGCGTGCTTATGTTCATTTCAAGTTTTCCAGGAATAGCTGAGCCGTATCTGACCACACAGCAGTACTCTTCTCGCCGGATGTTTTTGCGTATCAGTCCGGCATCAATATGACTCGAAAAACCCAGCACCAGATCGACATCACCGGAATTAAGACATTCAACGTGGTGACTAGCATTGAAGTCTTTGATTTCAATGCTGGCACGCGGTGCCAGCATATGTAGTGTATTCAATAAGGATGGGATAATAGTAAGCTGAGCATATTCGTTTGCCATTATGCAGATGCTGAAATCCTGAAGATTCGGATCAAATACCTGAGGTGAATGAAGCTGGCTAACCTCATCCAGAATTTTTTCTACTTTAGGCACAAGAGAAAGGGCATAGTCGGTCGCCTCGAGTCCTGCATTCCTGCGTACAAACAGCTCGGTGCCGAAATAGGTTCTGAGTCTTTTAAGATATGCACTGACCGCCTGCTGAGAGATATCCAGTTTTAAAGCTACCCTTGAGACATTGAGTTCTTTAACCAGCAGTAAAAATACACGCATGTGTTTGATATCAATACAATCCAATTTTAGTTGTACCTCATACAATTATTGCTTTATTTAAATTGTATCATAACCCATATATGATTTCTCCTGTCTTTCATAAACATATCCGAGGTAAATAATGAAAACTGTAATTCTGATTGGTGCTCAGGGGAAAATGGGCAAAGCGGCGCTAACCGGCTTGGGCGATCACAAAGTGATTACCGCCAGTCGCTCAGGAAAAGATACGGACTATCAGGTAGATATTACCAGTCATGAATCCTTGAGAGCGCTTTTCAAAAACGTCGGCGTCTTTGACGCTGTTGTTAACGCAGTTGGCCACTGCGAGTATGCCAATTTTGTCGATATGACGGCTGAGCAGTGGGAGCTCACTGTCCAGAGCAAAATGCTGGGTCAGATCAATGTCGTTAAAATAGGCCTTGAGTACATCAACGACCGCGGCTCATTCACTTTAATTTCCGGCATTCATAATGTGAAACCTATCCCCGGCTCTATTGCTGACGCGACAACCAGCGGTGCTATCGATACATTTGTACAGTGTGTGGCTAACGAATTACCCCGCGGGATCCGTATCAATGTAGTGAACCCAACTGTACTGGAAGAAGCCTGGGATGTTTACGGCCCTATGCTGCCAGGGTTCCAGCCAGTTCCGGGCAAACTGGTCGGAAAAGCGTTCCAGCGTTCTGTTGACGGATTTATCAACGGTAAAGTTCTCTTTGTCGATGCCTAACTGCCAGTCGGTCTGTTATTCAGCGTAACTGTTATAGCCTGAGTGGGAGCATAACTCCGGATTCAGGCTATATGCGTTGGGGACTAAATGAATTTCTAAGTGATGCTAACGACTGTTTTCAGTACGCAGCTTCAGTCCTTCTTTCCCTTTTTTCTAGCGTTCCCGCGAAATGTGTCACTCAGAACCTTGGCTGACGTTTAGTCTTAAAGACCAAGCTTATTTTTTAACACTTCATAGGGTGTTTTAGGGGTCTGAAGCCCAACCGTACGAGATCGTACGCTAAGTACGTTTTTTATACAACTGCTAATTATGGCTTCACTCAAATATGACCGTCACAGTGGCCATTCATCATTTTCTTCCGCTTGCTTCAGTGGTCTAAGTTGACCTTTTGTTACCAGCTCTGCAAGCGTGAAGGAGTAGTGCCCCAGCATGTTTATATGCGCATGTCTCAGTGGCGAAAGCCTGGCTTCTTCCTCTTCATTGATGGTTTCACCTTCATTGCGCAAATGATCTAGCGCAGCTTGCATGTAGATGGTATTCCAGAGAACAACTGCATTGGTCACCAACCCTAGCGCACCCAACTGATCCGGCACTGTTGCAAAGTTTAGGTAGCAGGTATGCTAAATTAACTATTTCGTTACTAAGGCTTATTTTGTGAATTCATTTAAAGGTCGTCATTTCACCGGGATTATCATCCTTTGGGCTGTGCGTTGGTACTGTAAATACGGTATCAGTTATCGAGAGCTTCAGGAAATGCTCGCTGAGCGTGGTGTTAGAGTTGATCACACGACCATGTTTTTTCACTGAGGGAGTTTGTTGACAAAATGGGCACCTTACATCAACTTTAGCCATGAATATTCTCCGATAAATTACCCTATATTACAGGTTACTCACCAGATTAAATACATGACCACAAAAACCTTTATTGATAATAAATTCTTTTTTCCCTTTATCGCTCAAACTCCAAATTTTTTTGTTATTTTCAATTTTGAATATCGCTAATTTAGCGTCCACCAAAGGTACCATTTGAGTATTAATCCAATCGTCTTGCCCCGCCATTATAATAACAGGCCATTCCAATGGGCCAATACATAAACTTTGATTATCAAAAAAATTCTGAATTTCATGATAATAATCATTATTTTCATTTGAATAAGAAAAAAAGCCAATTACAGGGATTAAAAAAATAATTAACAATCTCATTTAAAAAATCTCATATCTAAAAAATTAAAGGCATCATCAATATCAATGTATGTATCATTGGTAATATAACTCCCTAAAAATAACCAGAAATAATTAGAAACACCAGGGTCTGACTGATTAGTCGATAATTTATAGCCAGTAAAGTTTACTTTCGTTGAATCTGTTAGATCTTCATGACTGTGACTTGTAACTTTAACTCCTTTAACTATATAATATTGGTCTTTATTTTTATATAGTCTGAAATTAGCAATTTTAATCCCCGAAGCAGACAAGATAAAGTCACTCCAAATAAATCCATTATCATCAGGTGATGGAATAATTGACCAATTATTATTGTTTTTAACAAAAAAGGTAACTGTGTGATTAGAGTGTGAAGTATTATTGTTAAATATAGCCGAAAAAATAATAATCGTTGCATTATCATCTTTGAGAGTTAAATAATTAATTCCATCATTTAATTTTATCGCAGAATATCCATGACTCAAAAAACTCATAAACATTAAATAAGGTATAATAAAAAATAACTTCATTTAGCCGCCGTCCTTACTAATCTAAATCCTATGTCGGGCATAGTAAAACCCGCACTATGAATATCACAACTAGGTAGAGAACCTTGTTGTAAATAACTTCCTCCGCAAAAATAATACATTTCAGCGCCTAACATAGTTTCTTTTTCATATATCCATTCATAAACATTGCCGCTCATATCAAAAATGCCAAGAGCATTAGCCTTCAACTTTCCTACTGGGGCAGTACCAAATTTATCTGAATCTGGTGAGGGAAACCAAGCAACCTCTTCAGCATTATTACTTCCTGAATAATAATTACCGTATGTGCCATTATTTAGACCAGTGTCACCGCCTCTTGCTGCCACCATCCATTCATTAGCTGTCGGCAATCGATAGCCATCAGCGTCATTATTTACTTGGAATTTATGCTGTGAATTATCACGTAAAATCGAGTATCCATCTACGGTATAGGCCGGAGTTAATCCTAATTTTTCACTTAATGCATTAGCAAAAACAATAGTATCAGCCCATCCAATGTTTGTAACAGGCTGCTCCCCAACTTCCAATTCGGGTGAGCGGCATTCATCATAAATCGCTCCATTGCATCCATCATTAATGGCATAACCATGCGTTCTAGCCCATTGAACCGTGTCGCTATAAACTTGATAAGTTACTTCCGTGTTCATAATATAATAGCTACTTAATTCAACATTGGTATGAGATTTATAATCATGAACACCAAAAACAGGGCCGACATAATAATTACCCTTTTGGATATATATTTCCTTTATTGAATTAAGAGACGCATATGCTGGTTGTAATAAAAAATAAAATATGATAGCAATTGACGGTTTCATAATAAATTTTTTCTCATGTAAGGAATGACAATTATTGTAAAGATAAAATCGTTTAGAACAAGTGATAAAAACTAAGGGTAGGGAATAGCTAATCTTATAGCTTAATCGTCGTTAAAATGAATATTCTTATAATGGATATATACTATATATGCGGGAGTTTTATGGGCTGTTATTTTTTGTATCGTTAAAACCAGTTTTGCCATAATGTAATGGCCTAATAAAAATGTAGAGATTTATAGCTTATAATTAAGTAAAATCTTATAAGTGGTGTCTGAAGCCCAACTGTACGAAACTGACGCTAAGTGTATTTTTTGAGCAGTTAGGGCGAGTAAAGAAAACGAGGGTTTTATTTACTCTTTTCATTGATGCAAGTACCCATTCTGTTTCAGGCACTTTCGACGTTAATACACTCGGTAATCAACTCAAAGTAAGTCTATTCGACAACATAACTACTTTATAGACTTAAAATCATATAATTACTTCCTTAACGTATGTTTCCGTACGGTTGGCCTTCAAACCCCAAAGGGCATTGAAAAACTGATTTCGGAAATTTCGGCGGTTCCGGCGTAGAACCCCAATAAAAATTAAACTATGTCAGTGAGTTTATATTTTTGTGTATTTTAACACTAAAGGTGTTATTATATTATAAATAATAAACCATGGGTTTGCTATTTATATCATATTCATACTTAGGGTGTAAAAATGTCATCTAAAATAAACTGGCTGATTACTCATACATCTCCTGGCTCGATTGTTTTACAGCAATGGCTGACTAAGAATGGTATAAGCTATTCCTTAGCTCAAAAGTATACGCAAAGTGGCTGGTTGAAAAAGTTATCTTCAGGTGTTTACTTTCGGGCAGATGGAAAAGATGGCACCAAGCCAGATTGGGTTGATGCTTTGCAAGCAATGGATATTCAGTTATGTCTCCCTGTTCATTTGGCGGGATTAAGTAGCTTAAATTATCAAGGATTGAGTCATTATTTACAGCTAAGAAAAGAACAAGTTTGGGTTAGCGTGAAAAGCAAGCAATCATTACCCAAATGGTTTCGTGAGTTTCCTAATCAAGATTGGTTTTATTGTGGTAATTCTAAATTTCAATTAGCCCCTGATATAGATTTGAAACTCATTACTGTTAAAGGAAAAGAGTTGCTAGCCAGCCGTCCCGAACTTGCTGCTTATGAAGTTGTTGATGCCATTGGTAAGCAAATATCGTTTGAGCATGCAGCAGAGCTTTTCCAAGGGCTCGTAAACCTTAGTCCTAAAAGGGTGCAATCCTTACTTGAGCGAAGCCATGCCATTCAAACTAATCGAATATTCTTGTTTCTTAGCCATCACTGTGGACATCAGTGGGCACAACGCCTTAATGAAACAAACATCGAATTAGGTTCAGGAAAGCGCCAGGTCGTAGATAATGGTCGGTTTGATGAGCGTTATCAAATCACCGTGCCTGAATCACTGAATGCAAAACAGGAAGAACAAAAAAATGGATAGAGACAGCCCTTACTATAAGCAAGTTTCACTGCTTATTAAAATGTTGCCCATCATTGCAACAGAGCCAACATTTGCACTTAAAGGCGGCACGGCTATAAATTTATTTGTGAGGGATTTTCCTCGTTTATCAGTAGATATTGATCTTGCCTATCTTCCATTAGAGCCCAGAAATGATGCGTTAGCAAATGTTAAAGCCGCGCTTCTACGACTCACTGAGTTAATTAATACTCAAGCTGAGACTCGGGCTGTATTACAAGACCATAAAATCGATGAGCTTCGTATTATTGTTACTAGCCCTGGTGGCACAATAAAGGTTGAGGTATCTCCTGTTGCTAGAGGAACGCTACATCAACCGAGTATTTTATCCGTGCAACCGTCAGTTGAAGATGAATTTGGCTATGCAGAAATTCAAGTAGTTAGCCTCCCTGACCTTTATGGCGGTAAGTTATGCGCTGCAATGGATCGTCAACATCCTCGTGATTTGTTTGATGTTAGTATGTTACTTGCAGAGGAGGGGATATCTCGAGATATTTTTGTTGGTTTTTTGACTTATGTATTAAGTCATCCAAGGCCGATCAATGAGGTTATGGATCCTAACTGGAAGCCGCTTGATGAGAAATTTCAAACAGAATTTGATGGCATGACTTTGGTCAATATTGAGCTTGAAGATTTGATTGCGGTAAGACCTGCAATGATGAGCGCATTACAGGCTCATTTCACCGAAAAAGATCGCGCATTTTTGTTATCTTTTAAGCAAGGAAAACCTGATTGGGCGCTATTTGATTATCCTAGTGCTGAAGGGTTGCCAGCAATACGTTGGAAATTACAAAATATCGCGCAATTAGCTAAAAATCAGGACAAATATACAGAGCAACTGTCTAAATTAGAGGTGGTGCTTGATAGGTGGATTTATTTGTCTGATAAACAAAAATTGTAACAAACGAAACGAGACCTAGAAGCAAGAGAGCTCAGAGGGTCGTGTATTCAATATGTAGATTATCATAATAGGTAATGTTCGCGTTCAATAAATGTGCCAATGATCTTGTCGTGCATTTCTGCTGACTTTGAGTAGCCTAATGTCTTACGATTAAGTCGCTTTAAGCGATTTCTCAAGTTCAAATTTTCTCTTTCTATTCGTTGTGTACAAAACTTACTTGCTACGTGTTTTTGTTTGGGCAATATTTCATAAGCACTGAACTTATCTGTGCACCAAAAAACCACATTAAACCGAGACAGTAAAGCCAGTAAATGTCGAAGAGTTCTCTTGTTTCGACGACCAAACGTATGCGCAATAATCCGTTTTAGGCGAGGCTCCCAAGCATACCAGAGCCAGCGTTGTTGCTTCTTATTAGCCACAAAAGACCACTGTTCATCAACTTCGCAAAGGAGTTCAATGTGCAAATTATCAAGGCGTAAAGACGTTACCTGCCGTGGCAAGAGTTTTTTAAAGTGCGAACAACTGCATTAATACTGATATGTAAGGCTCTGGCGGTATCACGAATACCGGCATTATTCATCGTGAGGTCAATAATTTTATCCTTTGTTCCAGGTTGGCAGGCGCGATATTCATAATCCAATTGGAAACTTCGGCTACAGCCTTGGCAACGATAACGTTGATGGCCAGTACTTCCTAATCCATGTTTTTTCACTGGGGAAGTTTGTTGACAAAATGGGCACTTTACATCGACTTTAGCCATGAATATTCTCCGGTAAATTACCTTATATTACAGGGTCATGTATTCAATATAGAGATCACTATGTTTATCATCCATAATATTTCTATAGAAAACTAACGTTCAGTACGCGGAATTCATTGGTTTTACTTACTATCTAAATCAGCTTAGGAATAGGCCAATCAACATATTGGATACTTGACCTATTACAGGTTGTTCACCGGATTGAATACATGACCCTCGCTTCTGTCTCTTAAACTGTCAACCGCGCCTTATTTCTTTTATCAACGTTATTTTTAATTTGTCACTCGCCTTTTAAACTTGATGAGATTTTTTATTTACGTGAGATTTGTTTTTTATTTGTCACTATTTTAGCCTCATGTAAGTTTTATGACAAAAAACGCACAAAAAATATTAAAATAACTCGATTTGTGTCACCAAATGGTTATTTGGATAGTAATTGATATATTTTATTTATCTCATTTGTTTTATCTTTGGCTTATTATTTTTTTTTGATGGGTTATATACCCTAAATAAGTGTTTTTAGGCAATGGTATCACTGCTGTCATCTCTCATCGTTAAGGATAATGGTTTGTTTTTTACACTTTTTACGAATTTATTTTATCGCACTATTTATCAATAACTTAAATTCATTCAACTGCCTTTGTTATAGATAATGATGATCAAATGATTGGTTTTGATAGTCCTTATCTATCGAAGTGTTATTTTCGATCGAAAAAAACGATTAGATGATGGCGGAGCGAGTCATTATATTTGCATACCGTCAAGGTGTGATAATTCGATATTAACTCACGCTTTTATTGTATTTCCTTTTTTATGTGGTTATTCCAATATCATCTACAGTCTATGGGATGAGGCATGCCCAGCGGTTATGACCGATATATAAATCAATATTCCTTTCTGTTGAGATTAATTAGGGATTATTTAAAACGGCAGCACCATAATAATGATTTATCAGTAAAAAAATTGGTTAAATTAATGAATTTAAGCCAGCAACAAATTTCTCGTTATGAGCGTGGGGTGACGTACTTTAATATGAAAACCTTACTTCATTTTTTATGTCTTAAATATACCGATTCACGATGTTTTATTGAATTAGTCACAGCATGGTATAAAGAAAAGTCCCCGCATTAATCGAGAGGCTTTAGTTGTGGTTATATTGATTAACACCATTACCATCATTTATCTCGCACTTTTATTTTTCTTTTTATACACAGCCTTTTCTTGCAAAGGATGAACGTCATGAATTATTTAAAAGCAGCCCTCGTCGGCGGTTCCTTGTTGTTGGCTCAGGGGGGGAGCGCCCAGTCTTTGCCAGGCGGAGCCCTGCATGAATCCCCTCGTCTGCCGTCAACCGCAAAAACATTCGGCGTTAAACTAGGCGCGACCCGATTAATTTACACCCCAGACTCGTCAGGGGCGACATTGACCGTTATAAATCCTCAGGATTTTCCGATATTGGTGCAATCGCAAGTCTACACGGAAGATAAGCAAGGTAAAGCCCCCTTTATTGTGACCCCGCCGCTATTTCGCCTTGACGGACTTCAGCAAAGTCGGGTTCGAATTGTGTCAACAGGGACCGCTTTTCCCGAGGATAAAGAAGCCCTGTATTGGTTGTGTGTGACGGGGGTACCGCCGAATGCCGCCAGTGAGGGGAATGGCGGAACCGTCAACAATGCCACGCTAGATATTCGGGTGCGAGTGAATAACTGCATTAAATTGATGGTCAGACCTACTGCTTTAGCGGGGCAAGCCGAGCACATCGGAGATTCGATCACCTGGTCACGTGAAGGCGGCATGTTAAAAGCGAGTAACGCAACCCCGTTTTTTGTCCATTTTAGGGAAATCAATGTGGGAAGTAATAGTGTGCTAGGGGTGAACTACCTTCCTCCAAACGGTACGCAGGAATGGGAATACCCCGCGGGGGCTTTCGGAACGGTTCGGTGGAAAGTCATTACCGATTATGGCGGTGATAGCCGGGAATATCAGGCCACGCTTCAATAACAAGGTTACTTATCAGTTTGTGCTGGGATGAACAGAAGATGAATTATTCACGGTTAGCGTTAGCCGTCGGTTTAGGATGCTGGCTAGGGAGTGTCGAGGGGTGGGCACACACCTTTGATTCAACCTTACTCGACCGAAATTACCAGGATATTGACCTCAGTGTCTTTGAGCAAGGAGGGCAACTTCCAGGGGTGTATGAGGTTGATATTTTACTTAACGGTGAACGCGTTGATATGCGAGAAGTGGAATTTACCACGGTGAAATCGGCGGACGGTAACCCAACATTAGCGCCCTGTCTTCGTGTTGCACAACTGTCAGAGTATGGCATTCGGGTGGAGGATTACCCCACACTGAGCACCACCGAGGACGGATGTGCGGATATTTCGGTTATCCCTCAAGGTCGTGTGGCACTGGACTTTAATACGTTAGCCTTGCACTTACAAATTCCTCAAGCCGCGCTACGTCCTCGCTTACAGGGTGTTGCCCCAGAAACATTATGGAATGAGGGTATCCCTGCCTTGTTGCTGAATTGGCAAGCCAACACCAGCCGAACGGAGTTTGACGGAGCAGGGCAAAAACACCAGATGGCATCGTCCTATGTGCAATTACAACCGGGCATTAATTTAGGGGCGTGGCGGTTTCGCCATGCGACGACATGGCAAAAATCATCGAACCGCTCTGGGCAGTGGCAGTCCCTTTATACATATGCGGAGCGAGGCTTATCGGGGATGAAAAGTCGCTTGACGCTTGGAGAGCGAAATACGCCGAGTGAGGTATTTGACAGCGTTCCGTTCCGAGGGGTGATGCTCAATTCCGATGAGCGGATGGTGCCGAGTGGGGCTTATTCGTATGCCCCCGTTGTCCGAGGGATAGCACAGACGCAAGCGAGAATAGAGGTCACGCAAAGCGGATATACGTTGTATGACGGATTGGTGGCACCGGGCCCGTTTGCGTTAACCGATTTGGTGCCGATGGGGTCAAACGGGGATTTGCACGTTACGGTGCATGAAACGGATGGTAGTCAACAAACGTTCACCGTGCCTTACCAAACCCCAGCGATTGCATTACGAGAAGGGTATTTACAATACAGTGCGATGGCAGGGCAATATCGGCCAGCCGATAACGCGGTTGACAAGACCATGGTATACCAATCGACAGCGATGTATGGCTTGCCGTGGAATTTAACGGCGTACTTAGGGGGGCAACTGTCCTCACACTATCGCGCGGGCACGGTGGGGGTCGGAACGACATTAGGAGACTGGGGCGCACTTTCGTTTGATGCCACTCAATCGCAGGGCACTCGCTACCGCGGGGCAACTGAAAAAGGGTGGAGTTGGCGGGTTCGTTATAACAAAGAGGTGGCATCAACCCGCACAACATTCGCGTTGGCCAGTTACCAGCATGCCTCTCGGGAATATAACACGCTGTCAGACATTTTAGACACCTGGCGAAAAGGGACCTCGGATGAGGGTTGGCAGAATGCGCGTCGCCAAAACCGGACGTCATTGACGCTGAGTCAAGCGTTAGGGGATTACGGACATCTCACATTAACGGGAGCTCGGGACACGTTTTGGGATAGGTCTGGGCATCAAGACAGTGTGAGTGCCGGCTACAGTGTGGTGCTTGATGACATGACAGTCTCGACGAATCTGTCACAGAGTATCCAGACGACATACCGCGGTCATCACCGCAACGACCGGGTGGTCAGTGTGTGGCTCAGTGTGCCGTTAACGGGGTGGTTAGGGGAGTCGTCGAACATAACTTACCGCTGGGTAATACCGTCAGACGGGGCAGATACCCATGAAGTTGGATTAAATGGGCGGGCGTTTGACCGTCAATTGTATTGGGATGTTCGGCAACGCTACCAGTCAGGTGTGCCTGCTGATTCACGAGATAACAGTGCGCTGCGTGTTGCGTGGAGTGGTGGATACGGTCAGTTAGGGGGCAGTTACAGCTATCAACGGAACGTGACACAAATGGGAGCGGATGCTTCTGGCGGGATAGTGGTACATGAAAACGGTGTAACGTTTGGTCAGTCACTCGGTGACACGGTTGCGTTGGTGTCAGCCCCGGGGGCTTCGGGAGTCTCTGTGGGCGGGTGGCCAGGGGTTAAAACGGATTGGCGTGGGTATACCACGTTAGGGTATGTGATGCCCTACCAAGAAAACGCGGTGACCTTGAACCCTGCGGATTTGTCTTCGGAAGCGGACATTCTTCAAACCGACTTGAAGGTGGTTCCGACCTATGGGGCGGTCATTCCCGCGAACTTTGAAACACGGTTAGGGGGGCGAGTGTTAATGACGTTAACGCGGTCCGATGGGCGTGCGGTGCCGTATGGGGCAATTGCGACATTGGAAACATCGCAGGTGCGCACCGGGATAGTGGGGGATGAGGGGCAGGTTTACCTGTCGGGCGTCCCAGAAACAGGGACGATGACGGTGAAGTGGGGGCAAGGGCAATGCCGAGTGACGTATCATTTGCCGACCGAAAAAGGGGCCGGAGGGCTGTATACCTTACACCAAGTCTGTCAGTAAAAGGGGCAAGGGGATGAAAATAAAACGTCGCACGGTATTCATCACGATGGTGGTGATGTTGGGGGCGCTGGGTATCGCGATACAGGCGGTAGCCAGTCCACAACTGACGCTGCAGGTTCGAGAGGGGCTGCAGGCGGGGACGGTGAGTGATGGGACGGTGTTAGCGTACGGAAAGGTCCGAGATACCGACCTTTCTGGTGCCGTGGAATTTCATGTTTGGAGTGACGCCGCGGTGCAAGACGCGCCAGCAATATACACCTTAACCTCACCGAACAATACGGGATATCGATTACGCGTGCGTTTAGTGGGAGAAGGTTGGCAAGCGGATGAGATGCAAGGTCGAGGGATAATTCGCCTGAGTGAGGCGAGTCACGTGACGTTTCGGGTGGAGGTGGACGGTGACCAAACGGTGCCTTCTGCGCGGTGGCACTTGGGGTTACAGGCGGTGACGCGGACGCCGGTCTCGGCACTGGCGTTGGATGACAAGTGAATATGGCATTCCGGTGGGGTGATAGCACGGGAATGCGGTTATTAACGGTGCGAAAGAGAACGCCCGGTAATCCGTTCTTCTGGTCGCGGTGGCGGACAGGGGAAGGGTATCAAGACGGCCAACACAAGCTGGTCGATACACTTAAGATAAAAAGAGTCAGTAATATGAAAAAAGCAATGCAAAAAACGGTATTGGCCTTGGTGGCAGGGTCACTCATGGGGATAGTTGGAACAGCTCAAGCAGCCGGCCCGGTATCGAGTATTGTGACGGCGAAAGCGGATATCGTGTTTGAGGCGACGGGAACCGCGACGGCGGTTATTACACCAAAAAAAGGGCTATTGGCGGGGAAATACCCTCATGCCACTGTTGTGGCGGATGCGGTGTTTACGGCGAGTGCAGGGGATGTGGCTTACCGTTGGACGCCGGGAACTGGGGTGATTAGTAATAGCTCAAATAATCAGAGTGCTCAGTTTTATGAAACCACCGGGAAAGGTGGAAACAAGTTAAAATTGCAAGTGGTTGATACTGGTGATTACTTAACTAGCGGGAAAGAGAATGCCCCGTGGTTTGTGCCAGTGAAAATCGGTCAGTCAACCATAAATGCGACACTAGAAACTCAAGGTGAGCAAACTATTGCGCCAGACAGTTATCCGGTGTCGATGGATGCGGTGGTTTGGCAGCGATAGGGTCGAGTGATGCGTTAGGATGATGTGAGTGAGCACCATCGCGGGATGCGATGGTGCTTTTTGGACGACGTTTCGCATGTTTGTGTAAGTACTCTTCGCTTTATAATCAAAAATAAACCGGATAAAGCGATAAAATGACATTTTTAACACTAAAAATAAGGGGTTGTTGCAAATAATCGCCAGGGCTATTTTTTGATCAACAGTGATGAATGTTTCACGCAAAAACAGCCCCCCGATTATGGAATGAAATGTAAAGCCAGTCTGCTGAATTGTTTATCACTTAGATATGCTATTTTTTACCAAAAAGCCTGAATTCTGCGTTATGATGCACAGTCTTTAGTGAGGAGTGAGTGACCGAATAATGAAACAACCGAAGGAGAAGGGTATTTGTGCCCAGCAAATATCCTCTCCCGATTACTGTTAAAATTTACACGGCACTGACTAAAAAATCAGCGTTGCGTAAATTTATTTGTTATTTATTCACCCCGCATGACACACGGTTTCCTACCGTAGCCCTATTATCACCGACCTCCCGGTACATAATTTTCCCACCTTACTGCCATGATGGCATTTAATATGACAGGAGACGCTTTTGACAACAAAAACAACAAACATTGCAACACCACAGGCCGGCAAAGAAAAAAAATGGCTTCCCGAATAGAAGCTGAAATTAGGGGACGTTTCATCGAAATGTCCAAAGTTTGCTCGTAGCTCTGTGATGCCAAGGCTTTCAAAAGAGTAATAGTTTGATTTTATTTCGCTACTTTCATCAATTTTGATACTTTCGAAATCGTATGCCTTGAGCAACCTATCAAGTTTTCTATCTGGCTATAACTTTTTCCCTCCATCAGCAGACCTTCAATTTTTTGGTGTAATATTTTGTTGATCGGGCGACCTTTATATTTTCCTTCTTGTTTGGCTTTTTGTACTCCTTGCGCTTGGCGACGACGTCTATCCTCATAATCCTTTCTTGCAATCGCTGCCAGCATGTCTAACATCATACTATTAAGGGCTGCAAGCATTCGTTCTGTAAACTCATCGGTGCGATTCATAAATTGGTAACTGGTTGGGAGATCTAAAGAAACAACCTTTAACCCTTTATGTCCAATGAGATATTTGAGTTTTTCCCAGTCATCCGTATTTAAGCGACTGATTCTATCCACCTGTTCAACTAAAACAATATCACCAGGCATTGCCACATTGAGTAAGCGAAACAGTTCTGGGCGGTGAAGTTGGGCTCCCGATTCATTCTCTTCAAACCAGCAGGCAATTTGTAGTCCCATTCCCTCTGTAAATTTCAACAGTTCATTTTTTGCTCTAGACGCATCTTGTTCATGCGTCGATGCGCGAAGATACCCATAAATTCGTGTATTTGTATTCATTAGTGCACTATACATTGGTGTTGTTATATCGGTGCATTATACATCAATTTCTCATGTTTATTACACTAAAATTCACTTGGTGCAATAAAGGTATACCTAAATTACACCTGTGAGTTATTGCATATCTGAGATGTATTATGAAATAGACTTTCCCTAGAGAGGTGAAAAACAATAATATTACTAGGTGGCAGGTTTGTGCCATGAGCGGAAGTAGTTAACAACCATCAGTGTTGTTCAACGGGGGGAGCAGTTATACCTCAAAACGTGTTAGCAACAGGTAAGAAATCCTTACATGTTGACTCATCTTTATCCCTTTCAAAGTTGTAACTCGTGATTGCAACAGCATTCTTATCACTATGAAGTCTATATAATATTCTAACTAATAATTTCCATCGTTAGGCGAACACTATAATGACGCATATTTTGAAGGCAAAAATAAAAAACTTTAAGAAATTTCGGGAGTATGAGATTTATTTTGATCCCAAAAGAAACATTCTGGTTGGGGATAATGAAGCAGGAAAGAGCACTATATTGACAGCTATTGAACTTGTATTGAGTGGCAGTAGAAGCAAAGTAGAGAGCTTGGGTATTGAAGCTTTGCTTAATGCCAGTGTTGTTTCAGAGTTTCTTGCGGGTGAAAAGAATATAGACCGCCTTCCGAGTCTTCATATTGAATTATTTCTGAACGAAGCAGATAACCCAGACCTCAACGGTAGAAACAATAGTGATGGAACATATGCTGACGGGCTTCAATTGATCTGTGAGCCGAACGAAGAGTTAAGCACAGAGATACGGCAAGTTTTGGATGCTAAAGGTGATAACTTTCCATTCGAATTTTACGTTGCCAAGTTTATTACATTCAATGGGGACGTATACTCGAATTATCGGAAATTTTTGCGCTTTTTATCTATTGATAGCACTCAAATTAACAACGAGTACGCAAACAGTCAGTATGTAAAAGCCATGTATGAAGCCACTGTAGAGCAACCTGTCCGTTACAGTCTAATGAATGAATATAGACAGCAAAAAAATGCCTTCAGGGATACTCAACTAAATGTGATTAATGATAATTTAGAAGGATACGATTTTGCTATTCGCTCAGGCTCAAAGTTCAATTTGGAAACTGACCTAACCCTAACAGAGGAAGGCATTCCTATTGAAAATCGAGGTAAAGGAAAGCAGTGCTTTATAAAAACTGCGTTTGCATTGAGAAAACGTGATGAAGGCAAGAGAATTGATGTCTTGTTACTAGAAGAACCTGAGAACCACCTCAGCCACACTAACATGTATAAGTTAATTAGTCAGGTAGAGAAGTCTCATGATAATCAGGTTATAATTGCAACCCATAGCAGTCTAATTAGCTCTAGATTAGATTTAAGAAAGACGATTTTACTGAATAGTGCAGCAACCAGACCAGCTACCTTGACAGACCTTACGAGGGATACAGCTAAGTTTTTTGCGAAAGCCCCTAATCATAACATCTTAGAGCATGTCCTTTCTGAAAAAGTAATTCTTGTTGAGGGTGATGCAGAATATATTCTGATGGAGTGCTTATACGAGCGAACTAAAGGCCATCCACCAAGCGAGGATGGAGTTCATATCATCTCAGTCGGTGGTACTAGCTTTAAACGATATATGGAAGTTTCTGAGTTATTGAATATTAGGACCGCGGTGATCCGTGATAACGACAGTGACTATCAAAAAAACTGTATAGATAATTATCATGATTATCAGGCAGATTGCATAACTGTGTGTTCAGACACAGATAACACAAGAACAACTTTTGAAATATGCATGTATCAAGATAATAAAGAAATCTGCGACGACTTATTTTCAGGCAGGGGGATACAATTAACACCGCAACAGTATATGTTGAATAACAAAACTACTGCAGCACTTAGGTTACTTGAGGAGAAGGCGAATGAAGTCGCTGTACCTCCATACATTAAAGAGGCCGTTGAATGGATAAGCGAGTAGTACTAGCAGTTGCAGGATCAGGCAAAACACAACATATAATTGATAAATTGGACATAAATAGTCGTGCGCTGATTGTTACTTACACTGTAAATAATACTACTAATCTAAAGAAACGTATTCTAAATAAATTTGGAATAATGCCTAAAGGTGTACGTGTTTACACTTATTTTTCATTCCTGATATCGTTCTGCGTGCGACCAATTGTTGGTAACGACATGAAGATAAAGGGGGTTAGTTATAGTGATCCGCCTAGATTTGCGAAACGCAACACTCATGAACATTATGTCAGTCAAGGAGGCCGGCTTTACCATAACCGTATTGCGAAGATGATGATGGATTGTGATGGTGTGTCTGACATTTCTGAGCGTATTGAAAAGTATTTTGATTTCTTCTGTGTAGATGAAGTTCAAGATTTCGCGGCCAATGATTTTAATTTACTTTGTCAGTTGTCGAAAATGGATGTAGAGGTATTATTCGTAGGTGACTTTTTCCAACATACTTTTGATACTAGCAGAGATGGTAATATTCAAAAAAACCTACATAGCCACTATGAAGCATATCTTACCAAGCTCAAAGATTCAGGATACACAATCGACTCAGATACACTCTCCCATAGCTATAGATGTAGCCCTACAGTTTGCAGATTTGTTACCGAGCAAATTGGCATCACAATAAGCTCCCATCGGCAAGATGAGGTCAATATTGCCCTAATTGACGATACTGGACATATTAAGAGGTTATTCTCCGACGATTCCATCGTTAAATTGTTTTTTAAAGAAAGCTACAAGTACGTTGGAAGGACTGACAATTGGGGAAATACAAAAGGCTTGGATGATTTCGCTGACATTTGCATAGTTCTAAACCCGACCACATTCACAGCCTATACAAAAAACCGATTGTCTACTTTGGCACCATCGACGCTAAATAAGCTATACGTAGCTTGCACAAGAGCTAAAGGTAATGTGTATTTTGTCTCACAACGTTTGTTAGACGAGTACAAATGTTAAACCAAGAATACAGTAAGGTGCCTAACCGGTGCTCCGTGGGTTTACATAGAACGTGTCCGCATTTCGCTCAAAGCAGACTGTCAGAATTGATTATGTTCTTGTCCACTTCCCCTAAAATAACACCTAATAGTGTCAAAACTCATCCAACACTTTATTCAAGAGTTTTCCATTGTGACTTAAATGATAGTGTATCGTTTAAATGAAAAAAATCATTCAAATGATATGTAATTCGATAACTAGGATATGGCTATCATATAGTTATACTTTATTGATATATAGAAAATCCTTTAATAACTTAAAACGATCTTTCATACTATTTCGCATGCGAAATCATTACTCTGTATTTGGCGTAGAGTATCAATATTGTTATAAGAAATGGTGTTGGATGAAATTATTACCAGATATTGAAAAAGCAATTCCATTACCCCACGAGAAAGTGCTTAGATTTGCAGTACGCAAAATAAGGAACAATTATTCTGAACAATGGCTTGAAAATCAGTGTATAAGAGAAGGTGTGGCGGAGATCTATACACAATATAGCAAGCGAGGGATATTTGATATTCTTGAAGGAAATGCTATACGAAGCTTTTACCCCCCTAAGTTAACAATAGAACTAGTTCCTAGAAGCTGTTGGTTTGATAATGTTCGTAATGCTGTTACCGTTAATCAATGGGATTCACTTAGAAAAAAAACGGCAAAGCAAGCTAAATGGAGTTGCCAAGTATGCGGCGGTAAAGGGGCTAAGTGGCCTGTTGAGTGTCATGAAATATGGCAATATGATGATGAAAACCAGATTCAAACATTAATTGGTTTAACCTCTCTCTACCCTTCCTGTCATGAAGTAAAACATATTGGCTTTTCCGAATTAAGAGGAAAGCTTGAAGAAGCCACTGCTCATTTATCTATAGTTAATGGTTGGTCTTTAGAAGCGGCATCTTTTTATATAGAAGAATCATTTGAAACATGGGATGCTCGGTCTCGAGTTAAATGGAAATTAGATTTGTCTTGGTTAGAGAATGAAGGCGTTTTTGTATCAAATAATGTAGATGTAGATGTAGACGTAGATGTTTATATTCAAGATTTCCGACGAAAACATGAAGTCTGCGACCAAATTGAAGAAAGCAATAATCAAAATAATGTTGTAAATGAGAATAATGACAGTCATGCAAAAGTGAGTTTCTTTAAAAAATATTGTTATTTTTTAGAGTGATATGAAAGAAAATACATATTGGAGTGTATATTATTTCGCATGCGAAATTCATTACATATCAATATTGATATGTAATGAATTTCTGATATAATCCCCCCAAGATATGAATTTAGATTCATATCTATCAAAGACACATGACGTTGTGTCTTTTTAGGCGAAACGCCTGACTCATAGGAGTGGATATGAAAACTGATTTTAATATAAGTATATTCTTGTCACACCACACCTTTCTCAACATTTCGCATGCGAAATACTAAGGATTCTAATATGGAACTCAAAACAGAAAAAAAACTTGGCAAGCTTATAGTAGTGTGCAGCCAGAAAGGTGGTGTAGTAAAGTCTCAATCTACTAATGAAATATCTTTCAACTTGCAAAAAATGGGTTATTCAGTCCTAGAGATTGATGCTGATTGGACTACAGGGTTAACAGAACGTACCTTTCCGAATGAACTTCCATTGGAAATTGAAAAAGAACCATTAAAACATGAATTCACCCCTGGAGAGGCTAATACCTACCAATTGTTTTTTTCTAATACTGACATTAAACCGATAACTCTAAATGATGGTCGTGACTTCATAGGAACAACTAGCGAACTTAATGAGGTTAACTATAGACACTCAGATTGTATGTTTGATTTCCGAGATCGTATATTAGAATTGAAGGAGAAATATGATTTTATTTTCATAGACTCAGCTCCTTCATATTCAAATGTAATGGTAGCAAGTCATATGGCAGCGGATTATTTATTAATTCCAACCTTACTAGAAAAACAATCTCGAAATGCTGTAGCTAAGCAATTAAATTACATGCAAAAAATAAAGAAAAACTATAATCCATCACTACAATTTTTGGGAACCTATGTGACTCAAGCTACAGTTGCGAATTATTCAAAACCACTTTTTGAGGGTTACTTGGGGGCTGTGGATACTCATAACCTTAATATGCTAGTCGAAATACTCGAAGATAAAGGTTATACCCAAGATTATATCTTAGCTTACATTTCTTTTGCTCAAGCAACAGCAAAAGAAGCTATAGAATTAGGTATGACATTTAAAGAATATGAGCCCAAATCTAAGCCAGCAATTCAATATGAAGAATTAGCAAAACGAATTGTAAAACAGGTAGGATAAATTAAATGGCTAAAAAACAATTTTTAAGTCGGCTACGTGATCAAAATCGTAAATCGGCAACCGAGGCAATTAACAAAGTTATTGAAACAAAGTCACCTAATGAGGAAGTCAGAGATATTGCTGCTCACCAAATTATGACTGATATTGCCCGCCCTGAATTAGAAACTGAAGGGCAAATAATTAGAGTTCCAATAGATGAAGTTTATGCAGAGAGTCAAGTTCGTCCAGAGGAAGATTTTGATGATTCCGTAATAGAGGGAATGGCTGATACATTTAACACTGTAGGGATATTAACCCCACCGCGTTGTTATCCAAAAGATAGGAATGGTTATAGAATTTGGATGGGAGAAACACGTTGGCGAACAGCAAAAAAAAGAGGAGATGGCTTTATCGATATTTATGTCGGCTCTCCACCAAAAAACGATAAACTTCGAATTATTGGTCAGCTGATAGAAAACCTACAACAATCCGGCCTTAAACCTTTAGCAACAGCAGTAGCATTTAATGAGCTTAAAACAGTTCATGGAATGACTGGAGAAGAAATAGCAAAAACTGTAGGTAAACCCACATCATTTGTAAGTAAACATTTAAAATTAATAAGTGCTCCTGAAAGTGTTACCACATTACTAAAAGATAAAGTAACTTTAGATGTGGACTTAGCATATACACTTACTCAGATAAATGAAATTAACCCAGAAATTGCTGAAAAACTTGTTGAAAAAGCAAGAAAAAATGGTGTTTCGCGTAATGAAGCAAAAGATGAATTAAGTAAAATAAAAAATAGAGGTAAAGAAAAGATTTCGCATGCGAAATCTTTAAATAAAATAAATACAGAGCGAAACTCTACTTTAAATGTTAATTCAAATCTAACAGGTACTTGGTACGTTCAAGTTGAGTTTGATAATAAGGTAGGCACCATTGTTACAGATAAAAAACCTGACAGTGATGGTGTTGTTTGGGTGGAATATGAAAATAGGATTGATTCAATCGGCGTTGATAAATTAAAAGTAAAGGGTTTAGTTCAAATCAAATGATAGATACGCCTTTTTCAGCGATGGCCACAGAATTTCGTGGCCAAATCATTAAAATCTGGTCACTAAAAACATCGGGTAATGCGACAGAGAAATCGAGAATCTTATGCCAAAAGGCTATCGAATTTGAGCTTGTTGAAAGGTCAAAGCCTATACCAGGTACAGCATTAATTCATTGGTCAAAGACGAATCCATCAAACACTCCGCTTTGGGCTGCTCAAAGTGCCCTCCTATTATTATTAACAAATGGGTGGCAGCCTTGTAATCATGTAGAGTGGTGCGGAATGGCTTCCTTATTTCAAAAATTGTATAAAAAGAAGAATCTAGCTGAGATGTTAAGTTATCTACCTCAACAAATAAATGAAGATATCGCAGCTGGATGGATTGTGGCTGCTATAGAGGAAGATGCAAATTTCAGAAGGAATAAAAAAAGAAAATGAAATTTTCGGAACTAGAAATAATAATTACCTCTTCGGGTCGCCGTTCAATTGCCTCCATGTTGGTAGCTTACCTACTTGATGCTATTGATAATGGAACTAATGGTATAGATCTCGATTATTTCCAATCTGAAACTGGTTACATAAGAACCAATATTACTCATGTTGCTAACTATCTAAAAGGACAAGGTATTATCTTAATATATTACTATAGAGATAATGTTGATATAAGTAACCGTGAGTACATTGAAGATAATATATTTGGTCGATGGGCAAAGCAGCATTATAAGCTAACTTCTGATGTACTAAATTTATATAAAAGAAATACTGATTATATTTCGCATGCGAAATAACCTCCTTAATTAGCAATTTATTTGCGTACTCTCAAAATACACAGTATATTTATGCTGTGTATTTATACAGTACTTGGTGTGCTATGCAAATTCCCATTTTTGAAAGTAAAATCGCCTGTGGCTTCCCTAGTCCAGCTCAAGACCACGTTGAGCGTCGTTTATCGCTTGATGCAGAGCTTATTCGCTATCCAGAGAGTACCTATTTTCTTCGTGCTTCAGGGGATTCGATGAAGGATGCGGGGATTTTTGACGGAGATCTCTTGGTAGTCGAAAGCCATCTTACTGCCCGTCATGGGGAGATTGTCGTGGCTGAATACAACGGTGAATTTACCTGTAAGTACCTGCAAATCACACCAACTAAAGCGCTTACTCCCGCTAACAGCCAATTTCCCGCTATTCCCATCAATGACGATACTGACGTGCAAATTTTCGGTGTCGTTCGTTATGCCGTGCATACCTGTCGGTAAATAACATGTTTGCGCTCATCGATGTTAATTCCATGTACACCTCCTGTGAATCTGTGTTTAGGCCCGATTTAAAAGGAAAGCCAATTATTTGCCTTTCGAATAACGATGGGTGCGTCATTGCGCGTTCAGCTGAAGCGAAACCCTATATCCGTATGGGAGCCCCTTATTTTGAAATAAAGTCGATTATCAAACAAAAGCAAGTAGTTGTTTTTTCTTCGAATTACCCGCTATATGCCGATTTTAGTAACCGATTTATGGCTGTGGTTGCTCAAATCGTGCCTCAAATTGAGGTTTACAGTATTGACGAGAGTTTTTGTAACCTGACAGGCATGGATGCGTTGTATTCCTGGCATGAACTTGGTCATAAATTAAAAGAGGATGTATTCCGGTGTGCTCACTTACCTGTGGGTGTGGGGATATCCAGTACCAAAACGTTAGCTAAGTTGGCGAATCACGCCGCCAAAACATGGAAAAAAACGGGTGGTGTTGTCGATTTAAGTTCGCCCTGCCGTCAAAAAAAACTCATGGCACTCGTGCCAGTTGATGAGGTTTGGGGGATAGGACGAAAACTGGCAAAGCGCTTAAATCAAAGTGGGATTGAAACTGCCTTGGATTTAAGTCGGCTGCCAACGTCCCAGGCACGTAAACTGTATTCCGTCGTTTTAGAGCGAACGGTGCGGGAGCTCAACGGGGAATCCTGTCTTCAGCTGGAAGAAATTGCGCCCGCCAAGCAACAAATTATTTGCTCTCGTTCGTTTGGCCATAAAGTCATGGACTATGAGTTAGTACGCCAATCGGTGTGCGCGTTTGCCGAACGTGCAGCAGAAAAATTGCGTGAAGAAAAACAATATTGTCGGTTAGTGACATTGTGGGTGCAGAGTAGCCATTTTTCCCATCATGAGCCACATTATTATCGACAAGAAACCCAAGCCCTCATTTATCCCACACAAGATACGCGCGATATTATCCAGGCGGTAGTGTCTTTGTTTGAGCGACTTTGGCTCCCCAATGTGAAATACAGTAAAAGCGGTATCTTGCTCAGTGAGTTTTCCCCTTCTGGGCAAGTGCAACTGAATTTGTTTGAAAGCGGCCATCGTTTTCGTAAAAGTGGTGAACTGATGCAGACGATTGACCAAATTAATCGAGGAAAAGGCACTATCTGGTTTGCAGGCCAGGGGATTCAAGCGCAATCTGCGTTATGGAAAATGAAACAGCAATTTCTCTCTCCTCGATGGACAACAAAATTTTCAGATATTCCCATTGCGAAGTGTTAGTGTGATTAAAAAACACCCAGTCAATTGTTTGATTGGTTAATCAGACAATTACAGTAATTATCCCCACTAAAAGTGGCAGTTATCCCCTGAAAATGGGGATAATGCCCGCAAAATTAATTCAGATTAAGGCCTCATTTTTTCAGAATGAGCCACATTATTTAAGTGCTTTGGCCATTTTTCCCATCTTCGTCCACTTGCCTATGGGGTTAAAGCCGTTAAAAAAGGAATGAAAATTCGACGTTCTATGCATCCCATTGATAAAAATGATTGATTTTAAAACTATTTTTAACAAACACTAACATCTTATGGATTACTTAAATCAAGTTGTCATGGATGCCAAAAATAATACGCTTAAAAATACCCAATGAGGAATGAAGCCACGAAAATTAAAGTGGCTTTTTTTACATTCTGAGAATTGCATTAGAATGCAAATTGCAGTATAACGCAATCTAACAAGGGGATAATATGTATACCGTCAGATACCACAAAGAAGCAGAAAAAGAAGCTAATGACTTACCGATTAAGATAAAGGTTAAATATGACCGTATTGTACAAAAAATGGAAATCAATCCACATATATTAAGAGAGCCCGACACAAAACCCCTAGGGGATGGGCTATTTGAACTCAGAACAATGGGAAATGATATCGCACGAGTAATTTGGGTATACCATAAAGGAAAAACGATTTACATGTTACGGATTTTTATAAAAAAATCTCAAAAAACGCCAAAAACAGAGTTTGAGATCGCTAAAGCTAGGCTACAGGAGATACTTAATAATGAAAACGCATAATGAATTGCACAACGAATGGATGAAAAACCCAGAATATAAAGCCGCTTATGAGGAAGAACTACAAAAAGAAAAACTCCAAGCTCTGCTGACAGAATGGCGCACTAATGCAGGTTTGACAAAAGCGGAATTAGCCAAAAAACTGGGTGTTAATCCCTCTACAGTCACGCGCATGGAATCCAATGTCGATAACGCGAGTATCAGAAATATTATCAAATATGCAGCTGCTTGTGGTGTTAGAAACCCGACTATCTCATTGTAAGGAAATTATTGATGATCATCACTCATGCGAGCTTCAATAAAATTACTGAGGTAACAAAGGACATGGATGTATCCTTTTTAAAAGGCTGCCTGTGCTTTGGTAATGAGGGAAACGAATACAATCTATCGGCTTGTAATTATCAATACAATATCGAAGTCGATAATATCATTGATACTAAGTCATTTTTTTATCGACACGATGTTGATGAAAAGGCTGTGCAAGAAGTCTTTCAACAAGTGAGAAAAGACTTAGGACTATTAGACGTTGATGATGAGGTGGTAGCACAATTATTAGATGAGTCTATTAGTGTGTGGGACAATGATTTTAATTACAGCCATTCTTATGATGATGATGGTGAAGCATCCTGGGCTATTCAACAATATCAAGGCATTCTAGCGCATAAACTTGGTTATGATTGCGCAAGATCGACAGATGAGCAAGGAACCGTGTATATCGCTTATTGTGTTGGTCGCCCATTGCTCGAAGTGCCATGCGAGTAATGTTCCTTCAGCTATCTTTCCTTCACGCATCCCCTACGAATTAAGCCAGGCATTGAGCCAAGCTTAATTCGAACACCCGTTACCCACTGCGCTTTTTAACGTTTTCAACGTGGCGCAAAGGGCAGGGGTGCAGCTCCCTGCGGGACCGCCCCTGGTTCACTGCTTAGCTGCGCTAAGCGTTAATGACGACTTGCCGTTCGCTTCTCTCGCTGCAAGTCGGGTGCTGCCATTTTCATCGTCTGTGTCGTTAATCGTTCGTTGTGCCCCACCGCTTGGCCTAAAACATAGCCTCAAGTCGTCATACAGCAAGGGTTAAGTGAACTCCACCAAAATTCTTGCCGCTGCGCTTTCCAACAATTTTGTCTCCGCCCTTGCTTTCTTCCTTGTCTCGGCTCTGTACGGCCTTTGCAGCGGAGGAACTCAACGAAAGAAATCATTAACACGGTGGAGGATTCAAAAATGTCATCACATCAAAACCTTGCAGCTCCAGAATCTAACGAAAGAAGGGTTAAAAACCCACTGACGGATAGTCAGAAAGCCGATTTATTGCATTACATTGCGCCATTAACACGGTTATTGGATTTATTCGAGGGGGATATCTCACCTGAGTTGTACGACGAAGAAATCACGCTGCACAGTGATGCATACGATTCCAACAGTGTTTTTATGAAAGACGGCTATCCGATTGGCTTTAGTGACAATTTAAACAACATGTTTTATCTGCGTCCTGAACTCATTCAAGCATCTTAGGTGCTAAGAGAGCCTTGTCACTCTCTTAGCAAAGACACGTTAACAACAATAGAGGTATCAATTATGTCTACATTAGAAACTAGCATTAACCCAAAACAACGTAAAGCAAAAAAAGGCGCAAAATCCGCACAGGCCGACGCGATTTATCAGGCATTAGACAGCATGGAAGCGCACGTGTTGCCGTTATCGGTATTGGTACAAAGTGAACTCAATGTGCGTAAACGTCCGATGGATGAAAAAGCCTTGTCAGAACTGGCTGACAGCATTCAATCTGTGGGCGTATTACAAAACTTGGTCGTTTACCCGATGGATAACGAGGTTTACGGGGTTGCTGCGGGTCAACGTCGATTAATGGCGTTGCAACAATTGGTTGCAAAAGGGCATTTAGCGTCGAGTTTCCCTGTGCCTGTCAAAGTGGTTTCAGAGTCCGATGCGCTGATTATTTCCCTGACGGAGAACAGCCAACGTGAAGCCATGCATCCCGCTGACCAACTTCATGCTTTTATCGAGCTACAAAAAACAGGCAAAAATGCATCTGAAATTGGTGACTTATTAGGGTTTAGCACTCACCACGTTAAAAAATGTCTCCGTTTGGCAAATATGGCGCCCGAGCTGTTAGCCGAATTAGATGCGGATAATATTACCCTCGACCAACTGCAAGCCTTAACAGGAACCACTGACCACGAACGCCAAGTCATGGTGTGGAACAATGCAATTGGTTGGAAAAAAGAACCTCGCTATTTACGTGACGCGGTCGAAGAAACTAAAACCCCTGTCGAAAATAATCGACTGGTGAATTTTGTGGGGTTGGATGCCTACGAGCAAGCGGGGGGAACTCTTGAAATTGACCTCTTTACCGAAGCAGGATTTATTGAAAATGCTCCACTATTAGAAAAATTGGCACTCGATAAACTCACTGGGTGTGCAGAACTGTTAGCGGATATTGAGGGTTGGCAGTACGGTATTGCCCGTTTAGAGCGTCCGAGCGCTTCGCCAATAAGCCTGAGACTCCGTCTGACCCATAACGATGTCAGTGAATACTTTATTTCCTTTAACAGGTTGCCTTATGTTTATTGTTTTAATGACCACCCAAGTCATTGTGTTTTGTTTCATGTTATTTGTGTATCTGCGTTCACGTCTTCACGGTGGATCAGATAAATATTTAAACACGTTAATTTTTTGTTTTGTTTTATTTTATTGACGGTGACACTCATCATCACGCAATCCCCCGCACCACGGTTATGGAATGAAATGTAAATCGGATTTTGCACATTAATGGTTGTCAATTTTTCCGAATATCATGACCGTTTAGCAAATAGGGTTAACATTTTCCAATATTTGATTGACATGACGGCCTGGACGAAAATAAATGTGATTTTTCATTTATCGTCCATGGTTTCGCTAATTCATTGAGATAGTATAATTTAAAGTATCAAGTTAGCGGGCGAAAGCGAAAACCTGACTGAACGCGACCCTTGAAAGCTGAAAAACGGACAGAAAATCGATTCTGCGTTATGATGCACATTCTTTAGTGAGGAGTGAGTGATCGAATAATGAAACCTGAGCACACGCCGACGGCACATGATGCGGCTTTTAAAGGGTTTATGACACAGGTTGACAGCGCAAAAGATTTTTTTGACATTCATCTGCCTGAGCATATTAAAGCATTGTGTGATTTCAATACGTTGGCCCTCACAAATTCCTCGTTTATCGACAAACAGTTGCGATCTCGATTGTCCGATGTGCTCTATTCGGTGCAAACTACCGAAGGTGAAGGGTATATTTACCTACTCGTCGAGCACCAGTCGACGCCCGATAAACTCATGGCCTGGAGACTCATGCACTATGCTTTCTTAGCCATGAACCAACATCTTCAGCAAGGGCATAAAACGTTACCGTTAGTCGTGCCGGTGCTGTTTTATCATGGTGGTCGTACACCCTACCCCTATTCCCAATTGTGGACCGATTGTTTCCCGTTACCGGATATTGCCAATGAATTGTATACCCAACCGTTCCCGTTGGTTGATGTGACGGTGATTGATGATAATGAGTTGGTCAATCATCGTAAAGTGGCCGTGATGGAGCTGGCGATGAAGCACAAATATTTGCGGGATGAATTTGACAAGGTTATCCCCCTATTGGCACAAGCGCTCAATCAACAGTATAATAGTGATAACGATATCATCACTATCCTCAATTATCTGTTCATTGCACTGGACTCCCCCAACTTTGAACACATAGTCGAGCAATTGAGTGAACAGGCAGAAAGGCACAAGGAGGCAATTATGAATATTGCACAACGCTTACAAGATAAAGGCGAGAAAATTGGCTGGGAAAAAGGCCTAGAGCAAGGTATTGAGAAAGGACGTGAAGAAGAACGACTGCTTGCACATCAGCGTCAACTGGATATGGTGCGTAATTTGCTCAAGAACGGTGTTAGCCTTGATCTTATCATTGAGAGTACCGGTTTAAGCCGTGAAGAGCTCATTTCCCTTCAGTAGCTTCACTCTATTCCTTTGTCATTTTTTTGCTTAACGTAAACGTCGGTAGCTCAATGACTTTAGCGATGTTTTTTGCTTTTAGTTGTTACTAACTCTACCTTGATTAAAAAATAAGCTTAACGTAGGATATTTTCCGAATTCTAAGCCGACCCCTTAATAAATAAAGTGTAAAAAATTTTTTTTTAAATATTACTAAAATGATAAAAACGTTAACTTTATAGTCTTTTTGGCATAATTTAATGTTTATTGTTGGTTGGGCGTAATCATATTTTAAAAATATATTTTTTAATTTTGAATATTTTTTTTATAGTAAACATAGTGCTGATCACAAAATGGCAGTTAATTTCTATATAGGGAATTAAAATTGATATCCCTCAATTAAATAATTCAATTAAAGTTCACAATAAGTTACCAACTAAAAAATTCATTCTTTTCTTTATTTGTTCTAGCTATTTTTTCAGGGAATAAAAGAGGTCAGTCATGATAATACAAATTATCGCGGCATTAATTATCGTTGCTACAATTTATCTTTTAATTAAAAAATATGAAACTCGGATGGTACTAATTGCTGCAGGGCTAGTACTTTGTATTATTAGTCTCGTGCCAATGAATGCATTAAATGCATTTAGTGAGCGCATGGTTTCGGCTCCGCTAATCCAAGCTATTTGTTCCAGTATGGGTTTTGCTTATGTAATGAAATACACCAAGTGTGATAAGCACTTAGTACTGGTGCTATCTCGTGTTTTGACTCGACTGGGTTTTTTCCTGATCCCCGCAGCAGTTGTGTTAACTTTCTTTATTAATATAGCTATCCCTTCTGCCGCTGGATGTGCCGCCGCTGTTGGTGCAACATTGATTCCGTTACTGATTGCTGCGCGTATTCATCCAGCTATTGCAGGTGGTGCCGTGCTGTGCGGTACGATAGGTTCTATGCTAAGCCCTGGGTTGTCACATAACCCATTTGTGGCGCAGATGTCAAACATGAGCATTGTTGACTTAATTGCTCGCCACGGACCATACAGCTTAGCTGTTGGGGGGATTGCCGCCGTTTCCTTAGCGGTAGTGGCTTTAATGAAAAAAGAGTACAACATGAAAGTGGTTGTTGAAGTGAATAGTACTGAAGGCACAGAACAAAACGTAGCGGCAGAACAACCAAATTATCTTTACGCGACAGCGCCGTTTATTCCATTAATTTTATTAATTCTGCCATTTATGGACGCGCTTAAAGCATATCAAATCAGTGTACCAGCAGCGATGGTCATTGGGGCGATTTATGCATTATGTATCACGCGAACTAACCCTTCAACCATTACTAAAGAGTTTTTTAAAGGAATGGGGAATGCCTATGGGGATGTTCTTGGGATCATCATTGCTGCTGCCGTTTTCTCTGCGGGTCTCAAAGCATCTGGCTTAATTGATTCCTTTATTGGTTTTCTGATCCACTCTCCTGAATTTGCACGTTGGGGAGGGACATTGGGCCCATTCTTAATGGGAATTATCACGGGGTCAGGTGATGCAGCCGCGTTTGCTTTCAACGAAACGGTAACACCATTTGCCCAGCAATTTGGTTATGAAATTCCTGATTTGGGGATGGCTTCTGCAATTTCAGGCGCATTGGGTAGAACCATGTCACCGTTAGCTGGTGCAGCTATAGTCTGTGCAGGTTTAGCCAATGTGAACCCGATGGAAATTGTGAAGCGTACTGCGCCCGGCATGATTGTTGGGGTGATCTTCATTGCGCTCATCATGCTTTAATTTTAAGGAGATAACATGTCAAACATCACATTAGAACAACTGACTCAATGGCGTCGTGAATTTCATCAATACCCAGAAATTGGTTGGTCTGAGTTTTTAACCACAGCAAAAATCGTTGAAGAACTGCGTCGTTTAAACTTGGACGTCAAAGTGGGCCCGCAGGTGATCAACCCTGAATATGCCTTTGGACGCCAACAAAAAGTGGTTGATAAAGGTTTAGCGGTGGCGAGAAAGCACCAAGTTGATGAAAATCTACTGGCTGAAATGCAGGAGCTGACAGGGTGTGTTGCCATTTTCGATAGCGGCAAAGCGGGACCGACAATCGCACTACGTTTTGACATTGACTGTGTCGGCGTGACAGAAAGTACCGATGAAACCCATCGACCAAAAAATGATAGTTTTAGCTCTTGTCATCCTGGCGAAATGCACGCGTGTGGTCATGATGGGCATATCGCGATTGGTTTAGCGGTTGCGCATTGGTTAGTGGCAAATAAAGAGAGCTTATCTGGCAAAGTAAAACTGTTATTCCAACCTGCGGAAGAAGGCGTTCGCGGTGCGAGAGCGATGGCAGAAAGTGGCATTGTGGATGATGTGGATTATTTCTTAGGGGCGCACTTAGGATTCATTGCCAATAGCGGTGAAATTGTGATTAACCCAACCCATTTCCTCTGTACAACAAAACTGGATTTTCGCTTCAAAGGTGCACCATCCCATGCGGGAGCTGAGCCTGAATTGGGCCGTAATGCGTTAGCCGGCGCGTGTCATGCCACAACGCAAATGTTGGGAATTTCAAGACACGGTAAAGGAATGTCGCGCATTAATGTTGGGGTACTTAATGCAGGTGAAGGGCGAAACGTGACGCCATCTTATGCTCAAATGCAGATAGAAGTCCGTGGTGAAAATGAAGAGATTAACCACTTTATGAGCGAAAATGCGATTCGCATGGCTGAAGGCTCCGCGCACAGTTTCCAACTAGAAATGGAAAGTGAAGTGATGGGAGAAGCTGTTGATTTAACCAACGACCAAGAGCTGATTGACACCTTGGCAAGTGTGGTAGGGCAACATGGGGAATTAACTGCGGTAGCGACTAGACCGTTTGGCGGTAGCGAAGATGCCACTATTTTGGCAAAACGCGTTCAGCATCATGGGGGTAAATCTCTGTATTTTGTTGTCGGTGCAGATAGAACCGCAGGGCATCACCAAGCTAATTTTGATTTCGATGAAAAACAGATGTTAACAGCCTATCAACTGTATACCGGATGTTTGGTGTCATTAATGTAATTTTTAGTGATAGGAAAAAGCCACTGAGATAGTCATCTCTCAGCGGCTTTTTTTATTTCGCTAAAGAATATAGGGCATCTTTCAATAGATTGGCGGCAACAATGATGTCGTCGAAATCAGTAAACTCATCAGGATGGTGACTAATCCCATTTTTTGATGGTGCGAAAATCATTGCGGTTGGAAATTTTTGGGCGAGATTCATAGAGTCATGACCCGCACCGCTCAACATTGTCATATAACCAATGTTTTGTTCAAGGCAATGTTGTTCAATACACTTACAAATCTCATTGTCTAATTTCACCGGTGTTTCCGCTGAAATTTCACGAATCTGAATCGAAACATTGTTGTCCTGTTCAGATTTTCTAATAGAATTTTTCAAGTGAGTGGCAACGCGGATAATACTTTCTAGCTCAATACCACGAATATCGACCAAGAAATTCACTTCACCAGGAATAACGTTCATGGAATTTGGATATACATTGAGTTTCCCAATGGTACCGACGGTTCCCCATACAGATTCACGGCAAGCCGCTCGGTTCACATCGCTGATAATGGCGGCGCTGGCTACTAATGCATCGTGGCGTTGGTACATTGGGGTGGCGCCGGAGTGATCTGCATGCCCAGTGACCTGAATTTGGAAGCGGGTTGGGGCCGCAATTCCGTTCACAATTCCCACTGATTTTCCTTCAAGTTCAAGGCGTCGGCCTTGTTCGATATGCATTTCGATAAAAGCCGAAAAATAGTTATCAGCTAATTGGCACTGTTCAATTTCGTGACTTGGGTAACCAAGGCTATCTAGGACATCGAAAAAGCTGCATCCATTATCATCTAGGTTGAGAGCCCATTTTTCACGATCAACTTTCCCAAGTAGTACTTTGCTACCAATACAGGAAAAACCAAATCGGCTGGATTCTTCCGCTCTGAAAATGACGAGTTCAAGAGAACGGGATAATTGCTGTGGCTCAAATTGCATCAGTGCATAAAACCCTGCGACGACACCAAGCGTACCATCATAAGCACCGCCATTAGGAACCGTATCCAAATGAGAGCCAGTGCCAACAGCTGGTAAGTCGGGATCTTTTCCCTGTAATCGGCAAAAAATATTCCCTATTGAATCTTGGCGAACAGTAAACCCAGCTTTTAGCATGGTTTCTATCATGTATTGGTGCACTAATTGGTCTGTGGGTGTATAAGCTAAACGTGTAACACCTTTATTTTCAGGATAAACAGTAAAGGATGCTAGTTTTTCAAATAATAATTTCATTTCATTAGTAGAAAATAATTCCCTAGTCATGAAAACCTCTTTCATAAGCTGTAATCAGATATATTTAAATTTATTGGAATAAATAGGATTGAAAATAAAAAGCAGAAATTATAAAAATCATTATGAGCACTACTATGCAAATAGGAATTGAGTAAGTCAAACAGAAGTATGAAAAAAAGAGAGTTGCATGATATTTATCAACTTAATGATATAAAACTAAAATATAAAAAATTTTACGGTTGTGTTAGACTCTATTCACGATGATATCAATATTATTATTGAAACAATAGTTAATCAAATATCATCAACGCAAAAAAAGTTCTATACTTATAGAAGTACGATCCAATATATCTAATAATAGAAATACAAAAATTAATTTTGCAAATAGATTTGATTGTCCACTTCCCCTAAAATGAGACAGCTATAATTAGATTTTCTGCCCTAAAATTTGCAGAGGTCATGATGAAAAAAGCTCGATGGTTAGGAGATTGAATGTCACTTTAGCCTTTATATCCTAATTATTGCCCGCTATTCTGATGATAGATCAGCTATTTTATCGATAAGTTATTCCCTGTATTTTCATTATTTGGGGTTCTGCGCACATTTCCCCCAAATGTCCCACCAGTCATAATTATCTAATTGAATTTAAAATAAAAAAGTATTCATTTAGACAAAATAAAACGAATACTTATTTTTATCTTCACTTACGCGATTGATAACGTTTTAGTATCAAATGTCGTCATCATCACTTAGTAAGTCGACATTATCTAAAAGGTTATTTAAATTTGTGATAGCTGCCTTATCTTCAAACGAATAATTACCGCCTACTCGCTCGAGCAGAGAAAGATGACGTTATAATTTGTACTAAAATGGATCGCCCCGGTCGTAACACTGCTGACATGATCCGTATCGTTGATACCTGTTATAAAAAGGGAATCGCTATTCGCTTTCTTGAAAATGGTCTCAGCACTGAAGGAACGATGGGGAAAATGGTTATTCAGATACTAGCAGCAGTCGCTGAAGCCGAACGTGAACGTATATTAGAAAGAACAAATGAAGGTCGGATTGCAGCCTATGCGGCAGGGGTAAAATTTGGATGAAAACATCATCCTCGAACTCCAGCTGCTCAGGAGCTTATTTTGCAAGGTGAAACGATGAGTATAGTGACAGCAAAGACAGGTATCTCACGGGCAACCTATTTTAGGCTAAAAAGAAAAATCAAAATGGGTGAAAAAAATGAATAGGTTTTTCTTTAAAATCAATCAAATAACTATTATTGGTGGGTCATTTGGGAGAAATGGGCGCAAAACCCCTTTAATGGTGGCATGCGCTGTTTTGATGGATTTAAACCCTAAAGTTGGATTTATCACGCGCTTTAATTTTCCGTGATCACACTCAATCACATTATTGTGACATTTGATTTGTCGCTGCTCTACATGTGCAGGGCATTTCCCTTCTTCTTTTAGAAGGTTAAGTGCTCGACCATACGGTGCAGCTTTATCTGTATTGATAACGCTGGGTATTTGCAATTTTTTCACACGATTGAATATTTTTCTTAAAAATCGATAAGCGGCCTTGGTGTTACGACGCGGTGAGAGGTAGAACTCAATGGTTTGTCCTCGACTATCGACAGCACGATAAAGGTACGCCCATTTCCCATTCACTTTCACATAGGTTTCATCTAAATGCCAATTGTTGAGGTCAGAGGGATTACACCAATACCACCGAAGCCGTTTTTCTATTTCAGGTGCATAACGTTGAACCCAGCGATAAATTGTCGTGTGATCAACATTTACGCCACGCTCAGCTAGCATTTCCTGAAGCTCCCGATAGCTGATACCGTATTTGCAGTACCAGCGTACGGCCCAAAGGATGATAATCCCGGTAAAATGACGTCCTTTAAATGCATTCATACAAAGAGCCTCAGTAACGAAATAGCCAATTTAGCATACCAGTCACTTAAACTTTGCAACAGTGCCCCCCAAAGGGCATTGAAAAACTGATTTCGGAAATTTCGGCGGTTCCGGCGTAGAACCCCATAATAAGTACCAACACTAGGGTTATAACGCCACATTGTGGCGTTTTTTTTATTGGTGTGGTTGAGGGATTTTTGATTTAGATGTAGTGAGATTGTATTCACTTTTGTATTTTAAAACTAAAAGTGTAATCCAGTATGTATGCAATGATAGGAATTACAAAAACGAAGTGTAAGATATAAGACGTAAATAAAAAATCAGATATCATTACTGAATTATTTCTGTAATTAATAGCTTGATATCCATTAAAATACCAAACAATAATATTAATTATGTAGGGTATTACAAAGTATAAGATAAAACGGTGTTTTTTGTTAAATTTAACATTTTTAATGAAAAATGTCGTTGCCAATGTAAGAAGAATGAGATAACAAAAAAATGAATATGATAGCAATTTCTGTATTTCAATAACTATTTTAGAATTTACAGAATGGGGGTAAAGTTTAAAAAAGTATTCATGCACCGTTTCTAAGTAAAAAAGAACAATGCTTATAAACAGTGATATTAACGGGATAAAAAAATTAGATTTAATAAGCACCTGATATGACCCCCCCGCGTTTTGGGTAATGTAGGTCAATTAATTTCTCTCTGAAATTCCAAGGATCTTCGCGGAAGAAAATCTTTTTATCCAAAGAGTTAAATATACCGCCACTGTCTTTAAGTATATAAAACACTGTTTCTGAACACATAGCCCATCCAGCTCCGCCATGTTCAAATATTAACTCTTTTATTTTTTCTGCTTGAACTCTAGGCACTACAAATTCAATTATCTGAACGTCTGGACCATCCCATAATTGAAAAGAAAGGTAATCATCCCAATTAAACTCAGGATATTGGAAAAATTCACCTGAACTACGTGGCGCTCGTAATTCTTCAATATTATTATAGCACTCTCTGGAAGGGCACTCAGAGTATCCCCCTGATGGGTCATACAAAAGTGCATCTTCACCTTCTCCAACCACTATACCTGTATGCCCAATCCCCCAATTGTAATTAACAACTATAAAGATTTTAACTGGATCATCTATTAATGAATCACGGTAAGGGTCTGGTGAACTTACGATGGGAACGTTGAATCTATTAAAGTACACATCATTTATTTTCATTGTCATACCTACATGACTGATTCATTTCTGATGCTATATCCTGAAGTGTTAGCAGTATTATGTGTGCAAGTAATACTTTCGTATATTATTGAAACTTTTTCAAATGGTTGCATTTCATTTTCAGTCAATGAGTTCGGTGACTCATTTGTAAGACGGATGATGGATGCTTTAGTAAGCAAAATCTTTTTGTAAGGAATCATTACCCCGCTTTTATCTACGCGATAATATTCAAAAAGGCACTCTAAAATCTCATTATTTGACATTGCAGTTAACAGAAGGGGGGAGGATTTGTCATCGGCTTTTATCAAGATGAATGGCGCGTGAGATACATTTTGTTTTCGTGCTAGATCATAGGTTGTTGAGTAGACAAGTATCTGATCTTTATGACCATCTTGATATTTATTACCAATTGAATCATAGCTCGAACAACCCGCAGAGATAAGCCCTTGCTTGTTTCCCTTTAGCGTTAAGTAAATCATTTCTGACATAGATATTCCTTTCCATATGTTAAATTTACCTTGATTAATGCATTTTTTCCTAAAATTTGCAATAGGGATAGCTGTCACGTTGAATCAAAATCGACTACTTTTTGTTCTTAACTAAATTGTTGTTGAGATGTTATCTGACATATACAATAAATTCATATTTTGGTGATAACGCCGCTATACGGCGTTATTTGTTACGCAAAGGTTCGTAAACAATGCTAATGAAGAAAAATGGCGACTGTTAACGATATTGTACCGCTGGGAGTTATGGGCTTACACTTACTAAATTGGCTTATTTACCAATGATTCAATTTTTAAGTTGGCTCGTTCAAGCCAATTTAAGCTATCAATACAGTCCTTCTCATTAATAACGATAGACAATACTTGATTATACAAATCATTATTTAGCATAAATTTCATACTATTCAAATAGCCATATAATGGGTCCCTAATTATCACATCATCTACCGTGACTGATTGTGCACATGCCCGATAGCGGATATCTATAATGTTTTGAACAACACTCATACAAGCCGGACAGTTGGCTTTGTATTTCTCTAAATCAGAATATCGCTGTCCTTCAATCCCTTCCATTGCAGAATAACCATTACCCAATGCTGGCACTGCGATCAGTGAAGTTATCAGTATGAAAGGTAAGGATATTGTAAGTTTCATTTTTATTCTTAGTTTAGGTTATTCTGCTGTTCACATAGTAATTGCAACTCAGTCCACACCTCAGTTTCCGAAGCTTTTAAAACCTCATACAATTGATCTGGTGTCGTTGCTTCTAACACGGCTTGTCGGTTCTCACCACTTAACTTACCGGACATGATTTGTACACCAGACATGATCATAGAGTGATATAAGTCCTGACGTTCCTTTTCATCTGATGAAAATATGCTATCCAGCATCTCCAGAACCCCGTTATAGCGCATAATTTCACTTTCACTGCACTGTGACGTATTCATTAGGTGTTTGAGCTCGTGTAGCTTCTCACGCGCTTTAAATAGGGCATAGTTTAGAACTGTTTGATCTCGTTTCATTTCAGCCATCACATAATTAGGATTTTTAACGTTACAATTTGAAATTTGGTCTGCCTTAGCCATTCTGCTCTCCAGCATTTGTATTTTTACTATTAGGTAATACTCTAAACACACCTGTCTGGTAATTCATTATTATAGAACAGGAATTATTAGTCGGTTGTAGCCTTGCTTCGATGTAAACAAGTTGTCCTTTCTGACCAAAATTAGCTGCTATTTCTGCAATTTTTCCGTATGCACTAATGTTAAACCAATCTGTAATCGGGTTTCCTTTCGAGTCATTCCGGTTAATTGCAACAGAGAAGTAGGTCATTGCCTCACCGTTACGTTCTGAATACTTCAGATTATCTTTCGGGGACGAACCTAATCGTGCGATCAGTTGCACCTTGTTAAGTAATTCCATAGTTAAGCCTGAATAGCTTCAGTGTTGGATTCGGTTTCGCTCGGTTCGTTCTCATCATCATTAGATGCGGCGGATTCATCATTCGCAAACTTCTGAAGTACATCATTAAGCAGGGTCACAATTGTTACCGGCATTTCGACAGTCACTGTTTCATCATTTTCTTGAATATCAGCAACTTTGTCGTGAATTGTTGTGCGGATTTCACTTAATTGTGAAAACACAGAATGTATTTCTTTTTTTGAAAAAGGTACTTTCTTCGCTGAAGGTACAAATTTCCGTGTGACTTTATTTTTGCCGCTGTCAGTCGCCTTCTGCAATCCTGCAATGATCACATCATATGCCTCTTGATTAGTTTCTTCACACTCAAGCAGTATTTCTATGGCTAAATCTGAAGTAATCAGGTTCTTCCTGACAAGATCAGTGATTCTGTAGTCTGCTCGGAACAAGCGTAATAATCTGTTGATCGTAACAACACTTGTATTCGTATATCGTGCAATTTCCTTTTTTTCCCATCCCATACTAAGTAAACGATGGAAACCATCAGCTTTTTCTAACGGAGCTAAAGGTTTCCCTTCTGAAGATGTCAGCATATTGACGATTTCGAGTTGCTGACTGCCTGAGAACTCCGTGACGTATACGCCCTTAATCGTGCAGCCTTCTTCCATCGCCATGCGTAGAGCGCAATATCTGTGGTGTCCATCAATAATCTGTAAGCGTGGCAGATTATCAACCGTTATAACTTTCACAACGATAGGTGGAACATAAACACCTGATACATACGAATTCTTGATACGTCCAGCATGTTCTGTATCGATCTCCCGAAGATTGAAGCCTTCCTGTACATACAGTAACTCAACGTTAACGCGATAAATATCACCACGCGAACACACTTTTTCCTCAAAGGCATCAGACATTTTGCGTAATGTTGAGATATTGTGCGCTTCAGTATTTTTCTTCAGCGTAGGGTAGGGTAGGTCATTGAGAAGTACCTTGCTCATATTCGAATTTTGTTGACTGCTATTCGTAGAAATTGCTGCGTTAGTATTCATAGTCCTCGCCTTGTCATTGTGTAACTAGGTATTATTTTTATTCGACGTAAGGCTATCACACAGGATTTTCTATTTTCCTTAGTTACATAGGGAAAACGGCATCATTTCGATTTATGTGCACTGTTATCAATCAGTTAAAGGAGAACAACTCCATAGAGTAAAATGCTTAAAGGTAATTATATCAATGACGTATCGCGAAAATCATAAATTGATAATGATTGTTTCATTATCTTAATAATATTCAGAAATATGAATATAATTCTAAACGAAAGACGTTCTCAACTTAGGTATCTTGGTTGAAGCTATATGCAGGATTGCGGTGAACCCTGCTGAATACGCTAGTGGATTATCGGCAGGTATATAACTGGAATTTGATACTTCTGTCAGACTTCATCAATATTAAGCTCAAATACAACATCAACTTTACGATCTATAATATATAACTCTGTATCAGACATCGTGAACGGATAGCATTTCCTCTAAATCTTTACTACGGGAAGATCTGATATTCTCGTAGTGTATGCCGGTGAAAGCATTTCTCGCTTCATGCGCCAGCTTGTGTCCATTCCCTTTCCAGCGAACCATATTTTGCTAACACCTCGATTATTTATTTGGTCCAAGGTTTTCATCAATTGTTCACTTACTTTGTAGGGTTTACTATCAGAAAATAAATTAAGTTGAGTAACTGATGGATCAGAAAAATCAGTGAGCATGATGCCAGCTTTGTGATATTTAACCCCCGATTTCCAGATGGTCTTTAACAGACGCACTGCTGCATTGATTATGTCTCTTGTATCAGCACTTGGATATTCTAACCGTTCAGAACGGTGGTTGTAGTATTGAGGTCCGCTGGCGTAATGGCTGGTTTGGATAAAAACAGAAACAAAGGAACAGACTCGTTTTTCAGCTCGAAGTTTCTCTGCTGCTCTCTCTGAATACTCGCAGATAGCCTGATGCATATGCTCATAGAGCTCAATTTTTTTCCCAAATGAACGTGAACAAATGATTTGCTCTTTAGTTTTTGCTACTTCTTCAAGCTCGATGCAAGATTCACCGTTCAGCTCTCTCACAGTGCGTTCTACAACCACACCGAATGTTTTACGGATCATGGTTGTTTCAGCCCTAGCCAAATCAAGCGCTGTAACTATCCCCATAGCATTTAGCCGGTTACTTATTTTTCTACCCACACCCCATACTTCATTAACAGGCACAAGGGACATGAGCCGTTTCTGACGTGAAGTAGCACTCAAATCGACTACACCGCCTGTTTTGGTCCATGTTTTAGCAGCATGGTTTGCCAGTTTAGCCAGTGTTTTAGTTTGAGCAAAACCAACACCGACCGGTACATGAGCTATCTGCAAAATTCGTTGTTGTATCTTGCGACCGTAATCTTCTAAAGGAAAGTTTCTAGACATGCCGGTCATATCTAGATACTGCTCGTCGATACTATACGTTTCTACTCTTGGGGCAAAACCAGATAGTGTGTCCATGACTCGGTTGCTGATGTCAGCATAAAGGGCGTAGTTACTACTAAACACCTGAATATCATGCTTTTTAATCAGAGACTGAATCTCAAAGTATAGAGCCCCCATTTTGATCCCAAGCAACTTCACTTCCTTTGAACGTGCAATAACACAACCATCGTTGTTTGATAAAACAATAACTGGCTTATTGGCAATATCAGGGCGAAAAATGCGCTCACAACTGGCGTAGAAACTGTTTACATCAACTAAGGCAAACATTATCTTGCCTTGTGGATAATGTAGGTCACAGTGCCGAATATACTCAATTCTTCACCCTCATTGATGTATATCGGTGAGTAGTTGCTGTTCATGGGTATAAGGGCAGTAACAGGGCTGGTTTGTATCCGTTTTATCGTAAACTCTCCATCGAGTGAAGCAATAACGATATCTCCGTGTTTTGCATCAATCGAACTATCTACTATGACGATATCTCCATCTAGAATTTGTGCGTCCATCATAGAAGTACCAGACACTCGTAAAAAGTATGTGCCTGAAGGGTGCTTGATCAGCAAAGAGTTTAAATCAATGCGGTCCTCTATGTAGTCACTTGCAGGGGAGGGAAACCCCGCAGGGACCCGTTCAGCGAAAAGTGGTAAAGGAAGTGATTTATCTAAGTTACATAATATTAATTTCATACACGCCCCAATACTGTATAAATAAACAGTATTGTACACGTCAGAGTCAGGAAATTGCAAGTGTTGAACTGTGTCAGTGAACTGAAGTCAATGTAGTATTATACGGTCATAGGATGTGACAACATATCTCAATAAAATGTTGTGGATGAAGCTATGATGTTGACTTCATTTGATGTAAACAATATGAGTTTTCTAATATCATCATATTAGGTTTAAATTCAAATTTTCTTGTTTCCGAATTTAATTGATTATATATGGTAGCAGCATAATCGTAATTAAAAGAAACATGCTTAATCAAAGCGTTGATTATTATGCTGCTTCCATTTCCCCAGTTATCTCTAATAATATTTAAAATAGACTCATGACCGGCATCACTATCAGTACCTATATTTTCAAATTGCCCGTTAAAGCAAAGCTCCATGTTGTTAATGGCTCTGATATAATCTTTAGCAAATGAGGTAATGTTGGAGTAGTTTAATATTACTCTTTCTTCTGTATCGGTAAATAAGGCGATATTATTACTAAGTTGAACTGGAGCACCATTAATATTAAGATTTTTTTTATCCGATATGCCTATGCCAAATGTAGCATATTTCCCTTTTTCTCCAACCCAAAATGAATTTTGGACTAAATTTCTCCCTTTGCGACCTTCAATCTCCCCTAAAAAACCATAGGTATGATTCTTTCCGTCTGAAACAATCAGTAATAGGTCAGAATGAGGATAATTTGTTAATGCTTCATTTACAGGATGAGTAAACATCTGAAACCCTGCACGAAATCCAGTTGAAGGATTGAATTTGGGAACCACGATCTTCACGTCAAAAGGATCATTCATAGCATTGTCATAATAGATGCTATCTCTTCCCATTTTATATACATTGAGAAATTTATATTCAAAATCTGTTATGCCACATGTTTCTAAGAGCCTCGTAACTAAGTGATGTCTCGTAGAGGCTCCAAAGTCTGACCGCAACAAATCCATCATTAAATACTCAAAAGCATGATTTTGTATGTTGTGTTTTATTTGGTAGAGAAAATTTGATGGAGTATTTAATTCCCCTCTGTGAGCTTTAGGTGACTTGTTTCCAAGCGGAAATTGAATGTTTTTTTGGTAGGCTAGAGCTTTAAAGATCGCAGCATAAAACATAGCCCAATATGAGGACGTGTTGGTGATAAGATTTGGCTGTATAAAGACGACAACGCTATTCATATAAGTCTCTGGTATATAGTTTATTTTATAATTTAATAATACAAACCAACAGTTTCGTTTTGGCTATCCAACCCTATCATTTTGGTCATTAAAGGCAGGTAATTGATTCCCTTTAGATACATTTTAGCCTTAAGGACATGAAAATACACATATATTCCACCAGCCAAAACTATTATTTTATTCCCTACTTCATACCCAATACCATATCCATAGGTTTTAGTATCGGGGCGTTGATCCTCGCAATGGTTATGTATTACAGAATGGGGCTCTCCAGTCAAATTATTGATGATAATTGGTAGAGGGTTTTCGAGTAGTTCAAGCAGATTCGACGGTGACAGTTCATTAATGAATGTTTCATCACCTGCACTAATTTTATCAAATGCCGGTTTCGCAGGAACCCCTGAATGGGCTATAAATTCAGAGGCTATGTGCTGTAACAACGCTGTGTTGTTCATCATTTTTTATAGGTCCTCCCATACTGTTTGAAATATTCATTGAGCTCTTTGTCTCGCTCATACGTAGCCGCATCTGCCGCTTGTCTGGCTTCATCAACCTGCTTTCTTTGTAGTTCCTCAGCCAGCTTCAGATAAGATTGAATATTCTCTTGGTTTGGTTCATTTGTTACGAGTTTAAACGCAGCTCTTTCACGTTCCTCCAATGAGCCGCACCCCATCAACGAAAACATGGCAACTGAAGCACAAAAGTAAAAACGAGCGGTTGAGAATTCCCGTTGTGTTTTTTTCTTCATCATTTTTCCAACTTAATTATCTGTTGCCCCCTAAATACGCCAAGGAGAGTCGTTTTGTGTTTGTCAGAACGCTCCTGTCTGTCTGCTTCAGCAGTAAACAATGGCAGGGGACTTACTTTAAAATCCTGATCCTGCACTATCAAAAACGGCACAGGAGCGTTTATGCAGCGTTTTTTCCCACTGGCAAAGGTTAGGTTGCAGATCGGCTGCGGCGTAACGCTACGCTTTATTCTGAGCCTATTAGCAGGGCACTCTTGGATTTTATCCATTAAGTCCTGTAACTCAGCGTTGCCTTTTGCTATGTCTGCTATGAGCTGATAAAGCTTAACAGGGTCTGTTTTCTGCATGAGACCTTTTAAGCCCCACGTATATGATGCATGAGTGATCACATCGTCAGAGTTAAATACAGGAATGTTCCGGTACAAATGCAGTGTCATTACGTTACTCAGATGTTTACGTAAAATGCTGAAACGCTCAGATTTTGGCAGGGCGACAACCGAGCTTCTGATATTGTTTTTTACGGTATTGATTTTGATTAGATGATCAGCAAGTTCCATAGCCGCAGTTGATAACTGTACATATCCGGCTGTTCGCCTCGCAAACTTTTGTGAGTACAACGGAGAAATGTATAAGTCCTGCCAACATGAGATAACCGATGTATAGGCATGAGGACCCCAATTCACAACCGGCTCAATGCATTTACCGATATCATCACAACCATTTTCTACCGGTGGAATGACACAGGTAAGGGCTGAAATTACCTTTGTATCTCGAAAAAGAGAGTCAAGCTGGTGGAGGTACTTCAGCAATGAACCAATATAGCTATCAAGCATCACATGAAACTCCTGTTCTTAGAAAGAAAGAATCATAACCAAATATGCCAACATACAGATAGGAGTCTAACAAATACAGGAGCAAAACTTACACATCTGCGCCCCTGACTCGCTCTTTTTTCTCTCTTTTTCTCTTTTTTTCTCCCCCTTTTCTCTAGAAAAAGCTGTTCAGTGAGGAACGCCCATGTAACAATACCCTCTTTTGTATGTTGGCATATTTCATAGTGACTTTTACAAAATGAAATGTGACCGATCATGCAATCATCCTTGTTCTCTGACTTTCTTCAAAAAGGTTCTGAAACACCTATCACTGACCATCAAACCGTAAGCCGGTAATACATCCATGATCGCATTCCAAGACATACCGGAAGATTTCATTTCGAATAAATCATCCTGAATATGGCTCAACATAGCATTTTTTTTATAATTCAGGTTTAGCAAAGCGAACTGAGCTATTTTCTCTTTTAACCTGTTGTTTTTGTACATTATTACTGTAATAAACCTAACTGTTTTTCGATTGCGTCCAATTCTTCATCTGTTGGTAAAGAATTAGTAGCGCTCTCTTTAATGACAGAATACGATATCCTTAATACAGAAGCCTTGCGAGCTTTGCGCGACTCAATTGTAATAGTGATGTCCTTAATATTCGTTTTTTCGCTCAATCCCCTAGCCAACTTCTTCAGTAACTGCCCTAGGTCCTTGTAGTTCTGGTATAAATACTGCTTATTATCCTTCTTATCGAGCTTAAATAACCACATCTCATCTTTCAGTTCCTCAACACCAATCGTAAAAGAAGTGTTGTATTCCCGAACCGTATTGCTCTTTGAATAACGCTTCATGATCATTTGATAAAAATTGGTCATGTTGACGTCAGATAATCTAGCCACATGGAATAAATTCATAGTGGTAAATTTTTTAGATAATTCAAAGAAATAAGGAAATACCTTTTGGTTGAAGTAAACTGTACAATAGCCCTCGTCGAAGAAATATTTAGCACCAGAAGTGATGTTCGTTTTAAACGCGCGTTTAAAACCTTCTTCACTTAGATCCTCGTAAATGTGTGATGATAAAAGAGTGTCAACAGCATCCGGTAAGGCGTTATATGCTGTTTTTATGTCCACCCCACAAATCTCTGCATACTGTTTTGCGGTCACATCAAAACTAATTTCTTCTTCTTCGACCCTCTCTCTAGGATCGGATATCTGTGCCAGAATCAAAAATAGGACCCGTTTGGCAGATATAGGCAAACTGGCAAGAGATAGATTGAAATCATCAGAATGACGAACATTCGTGAAGAGTGTCAGATTACTGAGTTGTTTCTTCTTCATAGCAGCATACTGTTTTAGACTAAAGTAGAATACTAGATGAAGAATATACAACAAAGGTTGATTTAGGTAAATTTAAAATCAACCTTTTGCTGGTGGTTGTTACCAATGATCATATAATCCAATCTATCTATCTGAAATATCTATCAATAGATACTTTGATCTATCCAACAGTGTAATCCTTTCGATCCCTCAGAACCTGCATTACGCATGGGTTGCCAGCTCTGTCTCACAGGCATCAACCTTTCGCTCCCTCAGAATCCGCATTACGCATGGGTTGCCAGCTCTGTCTCACAGACATCAACCTTTCGCTCCCTCAGAACCCGCATTACGCTTGGGTTGCCAGCTCTGTCTCACAGGCATCAACCTTTCGCTCCCTCAGAATCCGCATTACGCTTGGGTTGCCAGCTCTGTCTCACAGACATCAACCTTTCGCTCCCTCAGAACCCGCATTACGCTTGGGTTGCCAGCTCTGCCTCACAGGCATCAACCTTTAGCCCCTCAGAACCTGCTTAACACACGGATAGCTACTTCAGTCTTGCAGACATCAACCTTTCAGCACCAATACACTATATCTTATTGATATTTACAGGCATTTACTCAAACACTCACCGCGCCACTGTCTTGCAGACGTCAACCTTTCAGTGCCAGAGCCGAAAAGTATCTTTTTTGTGGTTGTCTTGCAGACATCAACCTTTCAGCACCAATACACTATATCTTATTGATATTTACAGGCATTTACTCAAACACTCACCGCGCCACAGTCTTGCAGACGTCAACCTTTCAGCACCAGAGCCGAAAAGTATCTTTTTTATGGTTGTCTTGCAGACATCAACCTTTCGGCAATAATGAATTCTATTTCATTGATATTTATAGATATTTACTCAAACACTCACCGCGCCACTGTCTTGCAAACGTCAACCTTTCAGCATCAGAGCCGAAAAGTGTCTTTTTTGTGGTTGTCTTGCAGACATCAACCTTTAGACACTAACACACTATATATTATTGATATATATAGATATTTAATCAAACACTAACCGTACCACTGTCTTGCAGACGTCAACCTTTCAGCACCAGAGCCGAAAAGTATTTTTTTGTGGTTGTCTTGCAGACATCAACCTTTAGACACAAACACACTATATCTTATTAATATTTAT
>NZ_JBBPXM010000018.1:0-59172 GCF_050446505.1 Providencia sp. SP181 | reverse complement strand
AGAGAGACGAGATAGTTTTCAAATGTGCGTGAGAAGCCGAAAGGTGACGGACACAGCAGCTTGTTCAAGATTGATGTTCTGGTTTAGCGAAGAAAAGCGCTGAACGGGAACGAAACCGAATTTGTCTGGCGGCAATAGCGCGGTGGTCCCACCTGACCCCATGCCGAACTCAGCAGTGAAACGCCGTAGCGCCGATGGTAGTGTGGGGTCTCCCCATGTGAGAGTAGGGAACTGCCAGACATTAAATTAGTGAGAAAGCCACCCATTGGGTGGCTTTTTTGCGTTTGGGGAATGGGGCCAAGAAAAGGCCGAGATGACGAGATAAATAACGCAAGCTAAGCGAATCGATAATCCCCTCAGCAACCAATCGTTGTGTTACCCGTGTTCGGTGTTCACGTCATTATGACTTGTGATTAAAACGTAGAAATTCTTCTAAGCTTATCAATAATCTACTTAGCAACTCATCGTTGTGTGATCCGTATTCTGTGTTTACGTCGTTATGACTTGTGATTAAAACGGAGAAATCTTTGTAAGCTTATCAATAATCCTTCTCAGTAACTAACATTACTGTGTTTTTTACTTCTTATTAGATTATGGTGAAGTAGATGACAATATTTTGATTTTTCTAGTTAATGAATTGATTTTATTATTTTTTATTAATTAATTTGAATTGGTAGACCCTTTTGGTTAAGGGAAGAAGAAGATTAGATTAGCTCTAATTAATATCAAAAGTGTATAAGTTAAATCAGTATCTATAAATTATCATGAGTAGATAAAAAATATATAAAATCAGCTAGTTACGTCTCTGCTATATTTGAAAAGAAATCAAGACAAGTCACTTGGCATGAAATTATTTCAATCACCCTTGAAATACTCGACAAGGTGCTTAACATTGGTTAGATTATTTAGCATTCTAGAAGTCTAAACGTATACAAGTGTAAAAAGGGGATGAACGATGCCGATTCGTTTACCAGACGAGTTACCTGCTGTGAATTTCTTGCGCGAAGAAAATGTTTTTGTCATGACAACGACAAGGGCTAGCCTTCAGGAGATCCGTCCCTTGAAAGTATTAATATTAAACTTAATGCCCAAAAAAATAGAAACTGAAAACCAGTTCCTAAGGCTATTGTCGAATACACCTTTACAGGTTGATATTCAACTATTGAGAATTGACCAAAGAGAGTCAAAAAATACACCGATAGAGCATTTGAATAATTTTTATTGTGATTTTGAGGATATTAAAGGACAAAATTTTGATGGTTTAATTGTCACTGGAGCTCCTTTAGGTTTAGTGGAATTTGATGATGTGTGTTATTGGAGCCAAATTGAAAAAGTGATTACATGGGCTAAAGATCATGTGACTTCAACACTTTTTGTTTGCTGGGCGGTACAAGCAGCATTAAAAGTGCTTTATGATTTGCCAAAATGGACACGTACAGAAAAACTTTCGGGTGTTTATCAACATGATACATTAGAGCCACATGCATTACTAACTCGGGGATTTGACGCCTCATTTTATGCGCCTCACTCACGGTATGCTGATTTTCCGGAGGAGCTTATTCGAGAGTATACGGACTTGGAAATACTAGCGAGTTCTGAAGAAGCTGGAGCTTACTTATTTGCGTCTAAAGATAAACGCCTTGCTTTTGTTACAGGGCACCCTGAATACGATAAAGATACGCTTGCTCAGGAGTATTGGCGTGACTTTGATGCGGGGATATCTCCAGAGATCCCATGTAATTATTTTAAAAATAATGATCCAAACAACCCGCCATTGATCAGTTGGCGGAGTCATGGGCACTTACTTTTTTCTAATTGGTTGAATTATTATGTGTACCAGATCACACCTTTCGATCTTAGTCACATGGAGCCGACTTTAGACTAAAAAAGAATCATTATTTTGCTGGTTTTTTAATAATCATTAGGAATGTGGGACTTTATTAATTTTTATGGGGTTAAATTCCAGTTAAAAGATCATTTACAGTATAAAAGCAGCTACTTTGTAGCTGCTTTTTTGTTTTTCGGACAAACTATTCTAATTATAAATCGTTTGATAATTACTTTATTTAACAGATAGTTAACATATTTTATTTTAATAACGAAAATAAAAACCTAAAAAAATTTATAAAAAAACTCATATTTATCATTTAGTTATTAGTGTTTTTCATTAAAATGGAAATCGTTTTTGATTTATTTTGTTTTTGAGATTAAGCTTAATTCATAAACAAATATGAATGAGGGTTGCTCAATGGAACACCAATTATTAGCATCAGATTTAATATTTACTAAAGGAATAGCTGATCGAGATAATCGAGTATTACATAATGATTCTATTGAATTTCTTGTTCATTTAGTTGAGGTTTTTTTACCTCGCAGAAATCAATTACTGAAAGAAAGGCTGGAAAGACAGGCAAAAATTGATGCAGGTGAATTGCCAGGTTTTATTTCGGAATCGAATTCCATAAAAAATGAAAATTGGAAAATACAAAATATTCCAGAAGACTTACGTGATCGTCGTGTTGAAATTACAGGCCCTGTGGAACGCAAAATGGTTATTAATGCCTTGAACGCTAACGTTAAAGTTTTTATGGCAGATTTTGAAGATTCTCTTTCGCCTTCTTGGGAAAAGTTAATTGATGGGCAGATCAACTTAAGTGATGCTATTAACGGTGATATTTCCTATACCAATGAGAATGGTAAGGTTTATCAGCTTAAATCAGATCCTGCTGTATTAATTGCCCGCGTCAGGGGTTTGCACCTCGATGAAAAGCATGTGTTATTTGGTGACACGCCAATTCCTGGCGGGTTATTTGATTTTGCACTGTATTTTTACAATAACTATCAAGCATTGTTAAAAAAAGGCAGTGGTCCTTATTTTTACATTCCAAAGCTAGAATCTTGGCAGGAAGCGAAATGGTGGAGTGATGTTTTTAGTGCTGCCGAAGACTTTGCAGGATTACCTCGAGGAACAATTAAAGCAACGGTTTTGATTGAAACATTACCTGCCGTATTTCAAATGGATGAGATCCTTTATCACATGCGCCACCATATTGTTGGATTAAATTGTGGACGCTGGGATTATATTTTCAGTTATATCAAAACATTAAAAGAGCACTCTGATAGGGTGTTGCCCGACCGGCAAGTCGTCACAATGACCCAAGACTTTTTAAGTGCATATTCTCGTTTGTTAATTAAGACGTGCCATCGTCGCGGGGCGTTTGCCATGGGGGGGATGTCTGCATTTATTCCGAGTAAAGATGAAGAAGAAAACCAGACGATTCTAGCCAAGGTAAGAGCTGATAAAGAATTAGAAGCAATAAATGGCCATGATGGCTCCTGGGTAGCGCATCCAGGTTTAGCTGATGTTGTCATGGCGGTTTTTGATAAGACACTTGGTGAGCGGGCTAACCAACTTGATGTGTCTCGTGATTCTGACCCAGAAATCACCGCTGAGCAGCTTTTAACACCTTGTTCTGGTGAAAGAACTGATGCTGGAATGAGAGCGAATATCCGCGTTGCAGTGCAGTATATCGAAGCTTGGATATCGGGTAATGGCTGTGTCCCTATTTATGGACTAATGGAGGATGCGGCAACAGCTGAAATTTCAAGAACCTCTATTTGGCAATGGATAAGGCATGGTAAATCCTTGTCAAATGGTGAAAAGGTAACCAAGGTTCTTTTCGAAGAGATGTTAGATGAAGAGCTTCAGGTTATCCAAAAAGAGCTGGGAGATAAGCGCTTTCAAAGTGGGCGTTTCAGAGAGGCGGCAGATTTAATGAGGCGCATTACAACGCAAGACGAGCTCATTGAGTTTCTGACTATCCCTGGATACCAATTATTAGACTAATAATTGCAAATATAACATTCGATAAACCCTACATATTTTTATAAAGGAAGTGGATCATGACGACATCGCGCTTAGAGCAAATTGCCCAATTAGAAAATGAATGGAAAAAACCACGTTGGAAAGGTATTACACGCCCGTATTCGGCTGAAGACGTTATTAAGTTACGTGGTTCAGTTAATTTGGAATATACATTAGCACGTAAAGGCGCTGAACGTTTTTGGGAACAGCTGCACGGGAAATCTAAAAAAGGCTATGTTAATGCACTTGGTGCATTAACGGGCGGGCAAGCTTTGCAACAAGCAAAAGCAGGCATTGAAGCGATTTATTTGTCAGGTTGGCAAGTCGCTGCTGATGCAAATACTGCTTCGAGTATGTATCCAGATCAGTCACTTTACCCTGTTGATTCCGTACCTTCAGTTGTGCAGAAGATTAATAATACTTTTCGTCGAGCTGACCAAATTCAATGGGCTAATGGGATTGGGCCAGATAACAAAGAATATATTGATTTCTTTTTGCCTATTGTTGCGGATGCCGAAGCGGGTTTTGGTGGAGTACTAAACGCCTTTGAATTAATGAAGAATATGATAGAAGCGGGTGCGGCGGCTGTACATTTTGAAGACCAACTTGCGGCAGTGAAAAAGTGTGGTCATATGGGGGGAAAAGTTTTAGTGCCGACCCAAGAAGCTATCCAAAAATTGGTTGCTGCAAGGCTAGCTGCGGATGTGTCTGGGGTTCCAACTATTTTAATTGCTCGTACAGATGCGGATGCTGCTGACCTTTTGACTTCCGATTGTGATGAGTATGATGCAGGTTTTGTGACGGGAGAACGTACATCAGAAGGCTTTTTCCGTACTAATGCGGGTATTGAGCAAGCGATCAGTCGTGGCTTAGCTTATGCACCATATGCTGACCTTGTTTGGTGTGAAACATCAAAACCTGACTTAGAAGCTGCAAGGCAATTTGCGAATGCTATTCATGCGAAATACCCTGGAAAGCTACTGGCTTATAATTGCTCTCCATCGTTTAACTGGAAGAAGAACTTAGATGATGCCACGATTGCCCGCTTCCAAGATGAACTCGCAGCTATGGGTTATCGCTTCCAGTTTATTACATTAGCAGGTATCCACAGTATGTGGTTTAACATGTTTGACCTTGCACATTCTTATGCGCAAGGAGAAGGAATGCGCCATTATGTAGAAAAAGTTCAGGAATGTGAATTTGCGGCAATGAATAAGGGGTATACCTTCTCTTCACACCAACAAGAAGTGGGGACAGGCTATTTTGATAAGGTGACAACTGTTATTCAAGGTGGAACTTCTTCAGTGACGGCTTTAACGGGGTCAACAGAAGAAGAGCAATTCTAGTCAGTATTTTCTTTATTCGGTGTTTCTGTTTATTTGATGTATCGGTTAACTTTCAGGCACGTTAAGTGCCTGTTTTTTCTTTAAAGAAATAAATGGGGGGTCAATATGATCCTGACAACTGAGCAGATCATCGCCCAAACAATCTTGCAGGGATTTGATGCGCAATATGGGCGCTTCCTTGAAATAACATCGGGGGCTCAAGAACGGTTTGAGCGGGCAGACTGGCATGCTGTGCAATCTGCGATGAAACAACGTATTCAACTATATGATCATCATGTTGGATTAGTTGTTGCTCAGTTACAATTTATGGGGTTAGTACAATCATTAACACCTGATAAATTGGCGTTAATCAAAAATGTTTATAAAACATTGTTACCTGATTATCCACGCTTTGAAATTGCAGAAAGTTTTTTTAACTCAGTATACTGCCGATTATTTCAGCATAGAGAACTGACCCAGGATAACTTATTTATCTTTACCTCGCAGCCAGCGAGGCGCTTTTCTTCTTCTCCGCGGCCTCTCGCGAGGGAATACCATGCGGATGATAATTTAGCTTCTTTGCTGTTTTCAATTTTGAGTGGGTTGCCATTAAGGTTACCTTGGAGAAATTTAAGTTTTGATATTCAATGTATTATAAAATCTCTTGAACATCAGTTTTTGAATGCTAATTTGCAAAAATGTAGCCTGCATATTGCAAATGAGCTGTTTTACCGCAATAAAGCAGCTTGGTTGGTAGGCAAAATTTATATTAACGATAAAGTGTATCCATTTTTATTACCAATTCATCAAGATGAACATGGCAAAATATATATTGATACTTGTTTAGTCACATTTGATGAGGTGAGTATCGTATTTGGTTTTGCTCGTTCTTATTTTATGGTATATGCCCCTTTTCCTGCAGCACTGGTGTTTTGGTTAAGGGAAATCCTGCCAAGTAAGTCGATTGCTGAGCTTTATATGGCGATTGGGTGCCAAAAACATGGGAAAACAGAATATTATCGAGAGTATTTAGCGTACATTAACTTTTCTAGAGAGCAATTTACCATTGCGCCAGGGGTTAAAGGGATGGTGATGTTGGTGTTCACTGCACCTGCTTTTGATCGGGTATTTAAAATTATTAAAGATACATTTGCACCGCAAAAAAATGTGACAAAAGAAAGGGTGCAAGAGTGTTATCGGATCGTCAAAGAACATGATCGAGTCGGGCGAATGGCGGATACCCAAGAATTTGAAAATTTTGTGATAAATAAAAGTGCGATTAGTTACGAATTAATGAGAGAACTGTTAAATGAAGCACCATCACAGATTGAAGATCTGGGGGACAAGATATTAATTCGTCATTTATATATGGAAAGAAAGATGGTGCCGCTGAATATTTACATGGATAACGCAAATGGTGAGCAGTTAAATAATGCATTGAATGAGTACGCCTGGGCAATTAAACAGTTGGCCGCTGCAAATATTTTCCCAGGGGATATGCTTTTTAAAAATTTTGGTGTCACACGGCATGGGAGAGTTGTGTTTTATGATTATGACGAAATTTGTTATATGACGGAGGTCAATTTTCGTCATATACCCGAAGCACAGTACCCTGAGCAGGAATTATCTGGGGAGCCGTGGTATAGCATCGGCGAGCATGATGTTTTCCCAGAGGAGTTTGCTTCATTTATTTGCCAAAATAGGCAAATTCGTGATTATTTACAGCAACATCATGCCGATTTGTTTTCAGCGGATTATTGGCAAACACGACAAAAACGCATTTTAAATGGTCATGTAGAGGATGTTTATGCATACCGTGAAGAATTACGTTTTTGCTATCAATTTAACGAATTACTACCTTGTTGAGTGGTCGTATTATCCCTTGTAAGGCGAGTTAGATAGAGACTCGGTGATAGCCGAGTCGTTGATAAATTTAGGCTTGTATACCTTGAATTGCATCTTGAGCTAACTGTGTGATTTTTTCATAGTTCCCAGAGTTCAATGCATCTTCAGGGACTAACCATGACCCTCCAATACAAAGCACGTTATCTAGAGCTAGATAGTCACGATAGTTAGTTAATGATATTCCACCAGTTGGGCAGAATTTTACTTGCGAAAATGGGCCTGTAATGGCTTTGAGTGCTTTAACGCCACCATTAGCTTCAGCGGGGAAAAATTTGAATTCTTTTAAACCATAATTCATACCAAGCATCAGCTCTGAAACGGTAGAAATACCTGGAATTAAGGGGATATTTCCTTGAACTGCGGCGGCTAATAGTTCTTCGGTTAAACCTGGGCTGATAGCAAATTGAGCACCTGCTTGGGAAACTTCCATGAGTTGTTTTGCATTAATGACAGTACCAGCTCCGACAATGGCCTCTGGTACTTCTTGAGCAATTAAACGAATTGCATCAATGGCACACTCAGTTCTTAGAGTCACCTCTAACACGTTGATACCACCATCAATAAGGGCTTTTGCGAGAGGTACGGCTTGTTCTAGTTTTTTGATAACAATGACGGGGACGACAGGACCTTGTTTAAGAATAGCCTCTGCTGACGTTTTCCAATTATTCATATTTTATTCCTATTAGTAAAAATAGATTAAAAATCAATACTGCAGGCGCCTTTTTCGGCATCAGATAAATTGCGTCTTAATGCACCGAAAAGCTCTCTGCCGCAACCCATATGCTTATCACTCAAGCCATGTTTACATACGGGACGTTTCGCGATTTCTTGCTCATCAATAAGGAGTTGTAGTTCACCAGTTAGCGCATTCACTCTGATCATATCTCCATCTTTGACTTTTGATAGGAGCCCACCAGTGTATGCTTCTGGTGTCACATGAATGGCCGATGGTACTTTACCTGATGCGCCTGAAAGTCGTCCGTCAGTCACTAGGGCAACTTTATAGCCCCTATCCATTAGCACACCAAGAGGTGGCATTAATTTATGAAGCTCTGGCATGCCATTAGCGGATGGGCCTTGAAAACGAACGACGATGATACAATCCCGATTTAAAGCTCCTGACTCAAATTGGGCGGCAATATCATTTTGATTATTAAAGACAACTGCAGGAGCCTCAATAATCTGATTTTCTTCAGGAACCGCAGATGTTTTCATCATTGCACGGCCTAAATTACCAGAAAGTAATTTTGTTCCACCATGATGGGAAAAAGGCTTATCAATTTGTGCAATGACTTCGGGATTATATGAATCTTTAGGGCCATCACGCCATTCTAAATGACCGTTATTTAGCCAAGGTTCTTGTGTATAACGGGAAAGGCCAAAACCTGCAACCGTGTTAACATTTTCATGTAATAGCCCTTTTTGTAGTAATTGATGAATTAATAATGCAACACCCCCTGCTGCTTGAAACTGATTGATATCCGCCTGCCCATTTGGATAAATACGGCAAATCAGCGGGACAATCTCAGAGAGATCAGAGAAATCATCCCAATTAATGATAATACCTGCGGCACGGGCAATGGCAACGAGGTGCATGGTGAGGTTGGTTGAACCTCCCGTTGCAAGTAGGGCAACAATACCATTGACGATCACTTTTTCATCAACTAAATGCCCGATAGGTAAATATTGGCCTGATTGTTCAGTTAAACGAGTGATTTGTTGTGCAGCTGCGTTTGTTAATGCATCACGTAGGGGCGTTTCGGGAGGAACAAAAGATGCGCCTGGTAAATGTAAGCCCATGACTTCCATAACCATTTGGTTTGAGTTAGCTGTTCCATAAAAAGTACAAGTTCCAATACCATGATAGGATGCGGCTTCGGCTTCTAATAATTCGCTTCGGCCAACTTTCCCTTCAACATATAGCTGGCGAATACGCACTTTCTCTTTGTTGGGTAACCCTGTAGACATGGGACCTGCGGGAACAAAAATCGCGGGAAGGTGGCCAAATGATAAAGCACCAAGCATTAAACCAGGCACAATTTTGTCACAAATGCCTAAATATAGTGCACCATCAAACATATTGTGAGATAAGCCAATTGCTGTTGACATTGCGATGACATCACGACTGAGCATAGATAGTTCCATACCATCTTGCCCTTGAGTCACGCCATCACACATGGCAGGAACGCCAGCTGCGACTTGTCCGATAGAGCCTGCATTAAGTAATGCTTTTTTTAATTGTTCTGGGTAGTGATCGTATGGACGATGCGCAGACAACATGTCGTTATAAGAATTAATAATGGCAATATCCGCCCGAGTCATACTTTTGAGTATTTGTTTTTCTTCTGTCTGACAGGCAGCAAAACCGTGAGCGAGGTTACCACAAGCTAACGAAGCGCGATGAACAGTTGTGGTACGAGCCTGTTCAATTTTGCTCAGATAAGCGGCACGTGTTTGTGCTGAACGACAAATAATGCGTTGAGTGATATGTGCCAGTTCATCATGGATAGTGGTTAATGTCATGGTTTCAGAGATACTTTTGCTCATGATAATTGCTCCATAAGGCGGATAAAAAATAATGATTTCTACTTGGTTTTAGATTGTGTCTTGTTCATTCAGCAGCCGTTATTTTTTCAAAATCAAACATTGTTACCGGTAACATTGTTTAGCTAAAAAGTTTAAATAGCAATCATCAAAGTGAAAATTAAACACTAACTGTGACTTTAATCAAAATTAGCCAATCAACAGCTCTGTGCAGAAAAAGAGCAAATCGCATGCTATAGTGATAAAAATAAAGGTGTTAATGGCTGATTGATGCTATTTATACGATGATTGAGTTAAATGTAGCGGATAAAAATACAAGAGTCTTCGAATGCTAAAACACGTTGTTATTGTTGTAGTGTGGTTATATGCATCCATTGTGAATGCACAGGTAGCGCTATCCGCAGGGTCGTATACGGTTTTGATGAATATACTCAGCCAGCAACGTGAATTAAGTCAACATCATCAGCAAGCAGAAAAAGTTGAAATGATTACTCAGTCTTTAATAGGCACACCGTATAATAAATATACGTTAAATCAATCTCGGGCCACCATAGAAACACTCGTTGTGAACTTAAAAGCGATGGATTGTATGACGTTTATTGAATATACAGAGGCATTCAAACGCTCTGAAAGTTATGAGCAATTTATAACAAACTTAACAGATATTCGTTATGTTGATCAGAATATTAGCTTTACTAATCGGCGTCATTTTTTTTCGGATTGGGCACAAGAACCTAACCCAATCGCTTGGGATATTACTCAACAAATCAGTCCACATGCGGTAATGGTAAATAAAAGACTTAATTTGAATAACCAGGGTAGTTTTTTTATTGCAGGGGTGTCTGTAAAAGACAGGCTAATCCACTATATACCAGTGAGATTTGTTGATAATAATGTCATTAATCATTTAAAAACAGGGGATTACATTGGTATTTATTCTAAAAAAAGTGGGTTGGATGTCTCACATGTCGGTATCATTATTAAACAAGGAGATAATACTTTATTTAGAAATGCATCGTCACTAAAAGGAAACTTAAAAGTCAGTGATACCGAGTTAAAGCATTATTTAGCAGGAAAACAGGGCATTATTATTTTTAGGGCAAAATAGATTAATTATCAAATCATAAGGATTAAAATAATAGCTATTTAATCATTTTTGCTGATTATTTGTCATAAATAAAAGGGAGTTTCATTTAGGTAGCAATTAAACAGTTAGTTTCACTTTTTTTAAAAAATGAAATTAAATTAAGAATATGAATTGGTATGTATTTTTATTAGTTACTAATTATTACCAGTAACATTAAAAGTGTAAAAGGATATTAAATTATCGATTTGATCAATAAAGTATCACAATATATTTTAAATGCATTAAATTTAAAAAAAGCTTTTATAAAGCAATAGATTGCTTTATAAATAATACGAAAGTCTCTTTTTTTTGTATATAAAAAACAGGTTTACCTATCAATTTCTGTTATTTTGATTGTTCATAACTATTTTAAATGTATTCGATTAATTTTATAATGATTAATACTAGCTAAATTTTATTTTCTTATTTAGGAGATGGTTATGCATATCGTTAACAAGAAAAATATTTATGCATTATTGGGAAATCATTTACGAAAAGCTAGAGTGAGCAAGGGGTTATCTGGGAATGAGCTAGGTTCAGTTATTCAGTTAAGCCAGCAACAAGTGTCTCGTTATGAGTTAGGAATTAACAAATTAAGTTTAGATAAATTAATTGAAATAGTCATTTTTCTAGATATCGATATTAATGAAATTACTAAATTGATCATAAAACAGGTTGAGTATGAAAAAAATGAGCTAATACCAAGTTAAAAATTTTTTATGATATTTCAATAAATTTCATGGTTAATCTGCTGTATTAAAAAGTGATTCTACCTACAAGGAACTGATTTCTCATTTATTACGTTGCCTAATAAAAATAAATTAATGGATTGTACTTACTGTTATAAGTATCGTTATGATGATAAATTCTTAAGAGTGAAAAATATTCAAGTCTATTTTGCACAACTGTAATTAATTGAATTAATATTTTTTCAAATTAAAGCGATTAATATCTTCTTAATAATTTTTTGTATTTTTATTTCATTTTTTAAGTGGGTAACAACAAGCGCCTATTAGTAAAAAATGGTGATTGATGAAAGTTTTTTTGTTTCATTCTGAACATAAAAAATGTATTGTAGTATGAAAAACAAGCTTACTTATTTTTTCTATAAGAGATAGAAGAGGGTAGGTAAGCTTTAAAAAATGCACCTATGCTAATTTATTCTACCTACAATTTTTCTATTAAGTTCTACTATAGAAAAGCTGTACGGTTTCTATAGTGTTATCGATAACCTTGTGTTTAAATATGTAACACACTACAGGTAGGATAAGGTTAAAGTTTGATGTTGAAATATATAGGGATATTTTTCATTTTCTTACTTGTTGGGTGTACAGCTCCCACGTCAAATAATGGTTATTACGTCGATAAACGCTACCCTTCTCAAAATACCAGTGAACGCATCCAGTATGTTATTTTGCACTATACGGTGTCTGATGATAATCATTCTATTAAAATATTGACGAAAGGTAAGGTCAGTTCTCACTATCTAATTCCAAGTCATCCAGATACTAAAGAGGGTAAACCTATTGTATTGCAACTCGTTCCTGAAGAGTTAAAGGCTTGGCATGCAGGTGATAGCCGGTGGCTTTACCATACCAGCCTGAATGATTCTTCAATAGGGATTGAAATTGTGAATGCTGGCTTTCAGGGAGATAAAAAAGGGGACAAAAGCTGGCCTCCTTTTAATGAGTCACAGGTTACAGCCTTAATTCCGTTATTAAAAGATATTATGCAGAGGTATAACATTCCTCCCGAGAATATCATTGGTCATAGTGATATTGCACCGTTACGTAAGCAAGACCCTGGTAGAGCCTTTCCATGGCAACGCCTTTCACAACAAGGTATCGGGGCTTGGCCTGATCCTAAAACAGTGAGTAAGTACCTTGCAGAACGAAATGTGAATGAGCCTGCTAATATACTTCGTCTCCAGAAAGCGCTGAAGTTTTACGGGTATTCAGGTATTCCGTTATCAGGTCAGTTGGATGTACAAACGAAAAAAACCTTACGTGCATTTCAATTACACTTCAGACCGCGGGATATTGAGGGGTTAGCGGATGCAGAGACAGAAGCTATCGCCCTTGCATTGATTGAAAAATATCGCGATATATCAAAATTTAAAGCCTTTGAGAGAACGAGGCAGCTAGAACATGTTCCTACTACACAGCAAGGGGATTAGTTTTTTAAACACCCTTGGTTTTACAGTGTGTTACCAATAAAAGTGCGGGTTTCCCCGCATTTTATGTTTCTGAGATGCTGAAACTAGCGATTTGCCCCATACTCGCGGCTAATTTCTTTTGCCGCTTTGATGACCATCGCACCTAACTCTGTAATGCGGTCATCTGTGATTCGAGATAACGGCCCAGAGATAGATATCGCAGCAAAAGCCTCTTTGTGTTCATCATAAATACAGGCACCAATGCATCTTAAGCCTAAAGCATGCTCTTCATCATCATAAGAAAACCCTTGTTTCTTGGCTTGCTGTAAATTTTCTTTTAATGCAGAAGGGTTGGTTAAGGTAAAGGGGGTATAAGCATGTAACCCTTTACGGCTTAAAAGTGGAATGAGCTTATCTTCAGGTAAATTAGCGATAAACGCTTTACCTGCACCAGATGCATGTAAAGGGAGTTTGCCACCAATTGGCGCAGACATGCGCATTAATGCAGTACATTGTACTTGGTCGACAATAACGGCATCGTACTCAGTATGGTCAAGAATCGCTAAATTGACGGTTTCACCAGATTCATCCATTAAACGACGTAAAATAGGGTGAACTAACGCTAACAAATTCCGACTTTCTAAGAAACTACTACCAATAATAAAGGCGTTGGAGGCGATAACCCACAAACCTAAGTCACCCGTTTGGCGTACAAAGCCGTGCTGTTCTAAGGTCATTAATAGCCGGTGTGTTGTTGAGTTTGGTAAGCCCGCTTGTAATGCGAGATCAGTTAAAGCAATGCCCCCAGTAGATTCAGAAATATATTCCAACAGTGTGAGTCCACGGCTTAATGATTGAACTTGCCCTGCTGCGGTTGCACCACTTGCTGGCCCTTTTGCTTTTTTAAGTTTTTTTGTAATTGGTGCCGTTGCCATTAAGCCTCTCCTGACTGTAATGAAATTTGATTCTATTATGAACTAACTAAGCTGAAAATACTCATCGGATCAGTGAGGAAGTGATCGTCACATAACCTGAGAAACTCTCATCATAACAGTGAATTTCAAACACAAAAGTTATGGTAGGATGTTAAGTGTAAAAATTTGACTTATTTCTCAGTGTTTCCGATCAGGAGGGCAGTGCAGTGTCCGAAAAAGTGAATCAATTAGAACAAGAATTAAAAAAACGTATATTGGTATTAGATGGTGCGATGGGGACAATGATCCAGCAGCACAAACTAACAGAAGAACAATTTCGTGGTGAGCGTTTTGCGGATTGGCCAAGTGATTTAAAAGGCAACAATGACCTGTTAGTCCTCACTCAGCCTGAGATCATTCGAGAAATTCATAGTCAATATTTTGAAGCGGGCGCAGATATTGTTGAAACCAATACATTTAACTCCACATCTATTGCGATGGCGGATTATAAAATGGAAGCAATTTCCGCAGAAATTAATGAAGTCGCTGCACGTATTGCTCGTGAATGTGCAGATGAGTGGACACGGAAAACCCCTGAAAAGCCACGTTATGTTGCTGGGGTATTAGGGCCAACCAACCGAACTGCATCGATTTCTCCAGATGTGAACGACCCTGCTTTTCGTAATATCACCTTTGATCAATTAGTTGAGGCATATAGAGAATCAACTCGATCACTTGTAAAAGGTGGCGTTGATCTGATCATGATCGAAACTATTTTTGATACGTTGAATGCCAAAGCAGCTATTTTTGCAGTAGAAACTGAGCTTGAAGCGTTGGGCGTGTCATTGCCTATCATGATTTCAGGAACAATAACTGACGCTTCAGGCAGAACACTTTCAGGGCAAACAACAGAAGCTTTTTATAACTCATTGCGTCATGCGCAGCCGATATCATTTGGGCTGAATTGTGCATTAGGGCCAGATGAGTTGCGTCAATATATTGCAGAATTGTCACGAATTGCTGAATGTTATGTGAGTGCTCACCCTAATGCGGGGTTACCAAATGCTTTTGGTGAATATGACCTTGATGCACAAAACATGGCGCAGCAGATCCAAGAATGGGCAAAAGCAGGTTTCTTGAATATTGTTGGTGGGTGCTGTGGAACAACACCGCTGCATATTCGTAAAATGGCGGAAGCTGTAAAGGGGATATCGCCCCGTCAATTACCCAGTTTACCTGTTGAATGCCGCCTTTCAGGGTTAGAACCGTTAAACATTGGGGCAAAATCGTTGTTTGTGAATGTGGGGGAAAGAACCAATGTCACAGGATCAGCAAAATTTAAGCGTTTGATTAAAGAAGAAAACTACCAAGAAGCCTTAGATGTGGCTCGCCAGCAGGTGGAAAGTGGTGCCCAAATTATTGATATTAATATGGATGAGGGCATGTTGGATTCCCATGCGGCTATGGTGCGCTTTTTGAATTTGATCGCGGGAGAGCCCGATATTGCTCGAGTGCCAATTATGATTGACTCCTCGAAATGGGACGTTATCGAGGCAGGCCTTAAGTGCATACAAGGCAAAGGTATTGTGAATTCCATTTCAATGAAAGAGGGAGTTGAGGCCTTTGTTGAACACGCCAAATTATTGCGCAAATACGGTGCTGCTGTTGTCGTCATGGCATTTGATGAGGTAGGCCAGGCTGATACACGTGAACGGAAAATTGAAATTTGCCGCCGTGCCTACCAGATTTTGACGGAAGAAGTGGGCTTTCCCCCTGAAGATATCATTTTTGACCCTAATATTTTTGCTGTCGCGACAGGTATCGAAGAACATAATAATTATGCAGTTGATTTTATTGAGGTTTGTAAGGATATCAAAGAACAGCTTCCCCATGCGATGATTTCTGGTGGTGTTTCCAACGTTTCTTTCTCATTTAGGGGAAATGATCCTGTTCGAGAGGCGATCCACGCGGTGTTCCTGTATTACGCGATCCGTAATGGCATGGATATGGGGATCGTCAACGCGGGGCAATTAGCCATTTATGACGACCTGCCTACGGAGTTAAAAGATGCCGTCGAAGATGTGATTTTAAACCGCCGTGATGATAGTACGGAGCGTTTGTTGGAGCTGGCTGAAAAATATCGCGGTTCAGGCTCGGTTGAGCAGCAAGTTCAACAGGCGGAGTGGCGCAGTTGGGATGTGGAAAAGCGCTTAGAATATGCTTTAGTGAAAGGGATTACCGAATTTATTATTCAAGATACAGAAGAAACCCGCCAGCGTGCATCGAGCCCCATTGAAGTTATTGAAGGGCCATTAATGAACGGTATGAACGTGGTCGGAGACCTGTTTGGTGAAGGGAAAATGTTCTTACCCCAGGTGGTGAAATCGGCTCGTGTGATGAAACAAGCAGTGGCTTATTTAGAACCGTACATTCAAGAGCTTAAGCAGTCAGGTAGTAGTGCAGGGAAGGTATTACTCGCCACCGTAAAAGGCGATGTCCATGATATTGGCAAAAATATTGTTGGGGTAGTACTTCAGTGTAATAACTATGAAATCATCGATTTAGGTGTAATGGTACCATGTGAAACAATTTTAAAAACGGCGCGTGAGCAAAATGTCGATATTATTGGGTTGTCTGGTTTGATCACTCCATCTCTTGATGAAATGGTGCACGTCGCAAAAGAGATGGAAAGGCAAGGTTTCACATTGCCATTATTGATTGGTGGCGCAACAACCTCGAAAGCACATACTGCGGTAAAAATTGAGCCAAATTATACAGGGCCAACTACCTATGTACAGAATGCATCACGTACTGTTGGGGTTGTTGCTGCACTCTTATCTGAAACACAAAAAGAGGATTTTGTTGCGCGCACGCGTCGTGAGTATGACACTGTGCGTATACAACATGGGCGAAGAAGGCCGAAGACCCCACCCGTTACGCTGGATATCGCACGAGCGAATGCCGTGAATATTGACTGGCAAGCTTATCAACCTCCTGTACCAAAATCGCTAGGCGTTCAAGAAGTTAGTGCCTCAATAGCGACCTTGCGAGAGTATATCGACTGGACGCCATTTTTTATGACATGGTCATTGGCAGGCAAATACCCGCGTATTTTAGAAGACGAAGTCGTCGGGTCTGAAGCTCGTAAGTTATTGAATGATGCCAATGAGATGTTAGATAGACTTGAAAAAGAGCATTTACTGATTCCCAAAGGTATTTTTGGCCTATTCCCTGCCAACCGTGTTGGTGACGATGTTGAAATTTATACGGATGAAACTCGTGCTAACGTTCAAGCGCGGAGTTTGAATCTACGCCAGCAAACCTTAAAAACGGATTTTCCGAATTATTGCTTATCAGATTTTGTGGCACCAAAAGATAGCGGTAAAGCAGATTATATTGGGGCATTTGCTGTTACAGGTGGCCTTGAAGAGGATGCGCTGGCGGATGAATACGAAAAACAGCATGATGACTATAATAAAATTATGGTCAAAGCGCTGGCGGATAGGCTCGCGGAAGCATTTGCAGAATATTTACATCAGCAGGTGCGTACCCAATATTGGGGCTATGCGGCGGATGAAAATTTGAGTAATGAAGAGCTAATCCGCGAAAATTACCAAGGTATTCGTCCTGCACCAGGGTATCCTGCTTGCCCTGAGCACACAGAAAAAGAGAAAATTTGGCAGTTATTAGACGTTGAAAACCAAGTGGGGATGAAATTGACAAGCTCCTATGCAATGTGGCCAGGGGCGGCGGTATCGGGCTGGTATTTTAGTCACCCAGACAGTAAATACTTTGCGGTGGCGCAGTTGCAAAAAGACCAAATAATGGACTATTCACAGCGTAAAGGGATGTCGGTAACGGAACTGGAGCGCTGGTTAGCCCCTAACTTAGGCTATGACCCTGAAGATTGATAAAACAGTGTATTGATTTTTCAGGTGTTTGGCACCATCTTATGGATAAAGACATTAAAGGGGTCCAATGATGAGCTATGAATTTATTATTGAAAATGAACTGCCACAATCTGTGGCATTTCCTTATCAGAGCCAAAACAGTGCGGCACCTGGCACTTTTCTGATGAGTGAAGATGCGGTTAGTGCCATGATGAGCATCTTACAAATTATGGATAAGCTCGATACAGATGAGTCCCTTGATGAGCACTGTTTTAACCAAATTTGGTTAAAAAGTGAGTTAACCCCCGCACGTGCAGAAGAAATTTATTTGTTTTTGGAAGAACGTTTAGCGGTAGAACCCTTGCCTTCGCAAGAAGAGATTGCGGCATTTCATCAGGCACAAGTGGATGAAAACAAGCTACTATCGCAAGAAAGTAGCAAAGAGGGCATGATCCCAGTCCATAAGTTTTCCACTAATGATGGTTGGTTAGTGACGACGAAAGAGTGCGAATGGATAGCAGAGGTATTCGCTCCCGAGTTGGTGAGTGAAAACCACTTTGTGGTGTCGCAAATTTCTGAGTTATGCAAAATTAGCCATCAAAAACTGGAGCATTTACTGATTGAATGGGGCAAATTTAATTTATTTGCTAGTAAACATGGTGGTTACCGTGTTAATTAAGTTTCTGATGGTTTAATCTTTGATTTAGGTGGTGGTCATTTTAGTCGTGAATGAACATCACCTAAGCTTTTCGACGAAATTCCTTTCTAATCGTGTTTTTTCAGCTTGAATCCCTTATGAATTTTTTATTGGAGTGTTATGTTAGCAATATAACGCCAATGAATAGGTTGTGGTGATGAAATTACGGTATTTATTTTTAGTAGTTTGTTTGGGTATAACCTCTTTTGCTCAGGCGACTTCTGAAGCGCCTTCCACAAAAAATAAACCAGCAGAAACGACAGCGCAGAGTCGTGATGTGGTGCTTCCCGATGATTTTAAAGCTCAGTTAAGATCGGCTAAAGCAGGGGATGTTGATGCGATGGTGGATATTGGGCTTGCCTATATGGAAGGAACTGATTTTTTAAACATTGATGATAAAGAAGCTTATCGTTGGTTTAAAAAAGTGTCTGATTTGGGTAATACTGATGGGGATTATTATCTCGGTATGTTATTGCAAAATCAGGAAAAATATAAACAAGCTGAGCGTTGGTATCGGCGTGGTGCAGAAAAAGGGGATGCATATTGCCAATATGCGCTGGGCTACTTTTATGAGCATGGTTTAGGTGTTACGCAAAATTTCAAGCAAGCCAAAGCGTGGTATTCGGAAGCTGCAGAGCAAGAACATGCTAATGCACAATTTGCTATGGGGCTTTTTTACCATGATGGTCTTGGTGGGAATGTGGATTACCAAAAAGCTCGTGAATGGTATGAGCGAAGTGCCGTCAATAATATCGCCGCCGCCGTTAACAACCTTGCCGTGATGTATGAAAATGGTGAAGGCGTTGAAAAAAATGATGAAACCGCTATTTATCTCTATCGCCAAGCGGCCAATATGGGCTCTGCGATTGCGCAAAACAATATGGGTGACTTTTATCAGCAAGGCCATTTGCTCATCGAAAAAAATGGCTATCAAGCAATGTACTGGTATAAACGAGCCGCTCAGCAAAATAACGTTGATGCGCAACTGGCTATCGCAAGTGCCTATGAAGCTGGAGATGGCGTCGGAAAAGATTTAGCCGAAGCATTTGTTTGGTACGAGCGTGCTGCACAAAATGAGTCACTGGATGCGGGTATGAAAGTGGCTGAATTTTATGAAAAAGGATTAGGTGGTATTGAGAAAAACTCAGCAAAAGCCATTGAGCTATACAAAGCGTTAGCCAAGAATGAGTCTGATGATGCGCAAATTAAATTAGCGAAGATGTATGTTGCTGGTGAAGTAAATGATGTGAATATCAAGGATGTCGTCAATTGGCTGCAGCTGGCGGAAGACGATAGCCTTGAAGCCAAAAACCAATTAGCGATTTTCTATTTAACGGGAACGGGTGTTGCGCAAAATACACAGAAAGCACGCCAACTATTGGAAAAAGTGGCTTTTAAGAAAAATAGTGATGCGCAAAATAACCTTGCGGTGATGTATGCCCGAGGTGAAGGCGGAGAGAAAAACATTTTTCGTTCTGTGATGTGGTTTGAGCGAGCAGCAGAGTTAGGGAATGAAACGGCAAAACGTAATTTATCGCTCTTGCAGAATAATAAAGAGGTTAAGGCCTCGATGCTGCGCTATACCGATAATATCAATCAATCGATGGAAAACTTGAAAAAGCGTTAAGTTTCCAATTAAAAGGCGATCATGAAGATCGCCTTATCGTTTTTTGATCGGATCGTGTGGATTATTCGAATAAGTTACTGTGTAATGTACGAACGATATCTTCCGCATCATCACCTGGAACTAACAAGCAAATATTGTGGCTGCTTGCTCCGTAGCTGATCATACGAATATTGAAGGACTCTAATGCACCGAAAATTTGTTTCCCGAGTCCATTCACTTGCGACAGTTCATTACCGATAATTGCCACTAACGCTAAGTTTTCTTCCACTTCAACACGGCATAATGCAGAAAGCTCTGTCATGAGAGCGTTGGTGAGTAAGCTGCCATTTGTCCCTGTTGAACCTGTGGTATCTAACGTTAATGCAACGCTCACCTCTGAAGTGGTAATTAAGTCCACGGAAATATTGTGGCGCAATAAGATAGTGAAAATTTCTGCTAAGAACCCACGCGCATGCAGCATTTTCAGGCTATGTAATGTTAATAATGTTTGTTTACGACGCAGTGCCAATGCCCTAAATTGCGGTGGATTCGTGGTTTTGTCACTGACAATTGTCCCACCCGCTTCTGGAGCTTTACTGGAGCCTACGAACACAGGGATACCTGAGCGTACCGCAGGTAGTAATGTGGCTGGATGCAGAATTTTTGCCCCAAAAGTTGCCATTTCTGCCGCTTCATCGAAGGCGATTTCATCAATACGCTGTGCATTTGCTACTACGCGCGGATCAGTGCTGTAGATACCAGGAACGTCTGTCCAAATATCGACACGAGATAAATTCAATACTTCAGCCAATAGGGCTGCGGTATAGTCGCTACCACCGCGTCCCAATGTGGTTGTTCGGCCTTTTTCATCGCGGCCAATAAAGCCTTGCGTAATCACGACTGACTCGCCTAAGCGAGTTTGTAAGTGTTGTTCTGAAAGGGCTTTTAACTGGTTGAGATCAGGCTCAGCACGTCCAAAACTGTCGTTGGTTCTCATGATCTTACGCACATCAAACCATTGTGAGTTGGCATTGCGTTGGCGTAGAACTTCAACAAAAAGCAGAGTCGACATCAATTCCCCATGGCTTACCATTTCATCTGTCAATGCATCTGAAGTGGCAAGAGATGCAGAATCTGCTAAATGGGCAATGTTATCAAGTAAGCGATTGATTTCTTCACGAATAACCTCTGCAGTCTGTAAGTTATCAATAATTGCATATTGAATATCTTTAACCTTTTGCAGTAGCGCATTGCGTTTATCAGCGTCACAACCTTCAGCCAATTCAATCAATAAGTTAGTAATGCCTGCGGAGGCGGAAAGTACCACAACGCGCACGTTGGGGTTGGAAAGAACAATATTTGCGCTGTTGTTCATTGCCTCAAAGTTCGCGACACTGGTGCCACCAAATTTTGCAATAACAAACTGATTGTTGTCTGACGAAGACGCTACGGTATTCATGGTGTCAATCCCTTTGGTTAAACCTAAACTTTATATAGATTTATCGGGTAAATAGAATCGCGTCAATCAAGAATCGAAGCAAATCAGTAATTCTAATGATGGGGGGGTTATTATCGGTTTTCGTCATACGCGTCATCCTTCAAGCTGCATGGGTGTTGACTGCGTTTAGATAGCCGAATCACATACTTGTGTATGCTCATCGGTCTATCTTCACTTGTCGCCTACATGCAACTCGAATGATTTAGCGTATGTAGATTAGTCGCTTTTTCAAGCTGCATGGGTGTTGACTGCGTTTAGATAGCCGAATCACATACTTGTGTATGCTCATCGGTCTATCTTCACTTGTCGCCTACATGCAACTCGAATGATTTAGCGTATGTAGATTAGTGGCTTTTTCAAGCTGCATGGGTGTTGACTACGTTCAGATAGCCGAATCACATACTTGTGTATGCTCATCGGTCTATCTTTACTTGTCGCCTACATGCAACTCGAATGATTTAGCGTATGTAGATTAGTGGCTTTTTCAAGCTGCATGGGTGTTGACTACGTTCAGATAGCCGAATCACACACTTGTGTATGCTCATCGGTCTATCTTCACTTGTCGCTTTTTTTAAGCTAAATGGCATTGAAAGTGCGTATTTCATATAAAAGGGATAATTAAGTCTGGAAAAGTACGGCAGAATTGGGGAATATCAATATAACGCAGAAAACCGATAAGCCCTGTTTCCTTGACGGGTTACAATCTATTTCTATTGAAAATTGTTTGGAGAGTGTTATCCATGAGAAGTATTAATCCAAGCCAGACGGCTGCATGGCGGGCGCTAGAACAACATTTTGCGCAAATAAAAGATGTGCATATGCGTGATTTGTTCGAGCAAGATAAAGACCGCTTTACCAAATTTTCGGCAACGTTCGATGGTCAAATCTTAGTGGATTTCTCCAAAAATAGAATAACGCAAGAAACCTTAGACAATTTATTAGCACTGGCAAAAGAAACTGAGCTAGAAAGTGCCATTAATAGTATGTTCAAGGGTGAAAAAATCAACCGCACGGAAGACCGTGCTGTGCTGCATACGGCTTTACGTAATCGCGACAACACACCAATTTACGTAGATGGTAAAGATGTGATGCCTGACGTTAATGCTGTGCTGGAAAAAATGCAGCAATTTAGCCAACGCATTATTAGTGGTGAATGGAAAGGCTTTACGGGTAAGGCGATTACCGATGTTGTGAATATCGGGATTGGTGGTTCTGACCTTGGCCCATTCATGGTGACTGAAGCATTACGCCCTTATAAAAACCACCTGAATATGCACTTTGTTTCTAATGTGGATGGCACGCAAATCGCTGAAACGTTGAAAACACTGAATCCAGAAACGACATTGTTCTTAATTGCGTCTAAAACATTCACTACGCAAGAGACAATGACTAATGCGCATTCAGCTCGTGATTGGTTCTTAGCATCTGCAAAAGATGAAAGCCAGGTTGCTAAGCACTTTGTGGCACTTTCCACCAATGGTGAAGAAGTCGCTAAGTTTGGTATTGATACCAACAATATGTTTGAGTTCTGGGATTGGGTTGGTGGCCGCTATTCATTATGGTCAGCGATTGGTTTATCCATCATTTTATCCGTCGGCTTTGATAACTTCGTTCAATTATTGAATGGCGCTCATGCAATGGATAAGCATTTCACCCAAACACCGCTGGAGAAAAATATCCCCGTATTGTTAGGGTTGATTGGCATTTGGTATAACAATTTTTTTGAATCAGAAACTGAAGCGATTCTGCCATACGACCAATACATGCATCGTTTTGCGGCATACTTCCAACAAGGCAATATGGAATCCAATGGTAAGTATATCGGCCGTGATGGAAAACCCGTTTCATACCAAACTGGCCCAATTATTTGGGGCGAGCCAGGGACGAACGGGCAACATGCGTTTTATCAATTGATCCACCAAGGGACAAAAATGATCCCTTGTGACTTTATTGCGCCAGCAGTCACACATAATCCACTGGGTGACCACCACGAGAAGCTGCTTTCTAACTTCTTTGCGCAAACAGAAGCGCTAGCATTTGGAAAAACGCGTGAAGTGGTCGATGCTGAATTTGCTGCGCAAGGCAAATCAGTGGCCGATATGGAATATGTGGCACCGTATAAAGTATTTGAAGGTAACCGCCCAACGAACTCGATTTTACTCAAAGAAGTTACGCCATATTCATTAGGTGCGTTAATCGCGATGTATGAGCATAAAATCTTTACTCAAGGGGCGATTTTAAACATCTTCACGTTTGACCAATGGGGCGTAGAATTAGGTAAACAATTAGCGAGCCGCATTCTGCCTGAATTAGAAAGCAGTGAAAAAGTCAGCAGCCACGACAGTTCAACCAATGGCTTAATTAACAACTATAAAGCTTGGCGTTAATGGTTTATTGAAATTACGTCGTGAAATTAAGCGGGAAGTGTTGGTGGCTTCCCGTTTTCTTTATTAGAAGAAACATCAGAATAAGTTAATGTCAGCTAGATTATTAAAGTATTAACGAATTTTATTTTTGTTTATAACATGTTATTAATTATGGAATCTTTCACTATTTTTTTACAATTTGTGTTGAATTTGTGACTTTTTATATAAATTGTTAGCTAACTTTAACCTTGTAGCAAAACAACGTGATATTCTACTTGGTAAGAAATACAGAAATCATAACCATGTTATTCATGGTGGAATTTACGTAATGGATGAAACGCTATTTACCTCGCAGCCAATTGAATGGATTGCGCAGGATGATGAAAGAGTTCCCGCTAACATGCTCGATTGGTTACTTGAACTTGGCTCCATGACAAAACGTTTTGAACAACATAGCCAGAAAGTGACTGTCATTCCATATTTAGAACGCTATGTATCGCAAGTGATGCTGAGTACGGAAGAAGCACAAAATTTACCTGCAAGTCATCGTTACTGGGTGCGCGAAGTGGTTATGTATGGAGATGGTACTCCGTGGTTGCTTGGTCGTACGGTCATTCCGGAAGAAACACTCACCGATGATGACCAGCAATTAGTGGATATTGGTCGGATGCCATTAGGGCGCTATTTATTTAGTCGAGATAACCTAACGCGTGATTACATTCATATTGGTCGTTCCGCAGAACGTTGGGTTCGCCGCTCTCGATTAAGGTTATCCGATAAACCTTTATTGTTAACCGAGATATTTTTACCAGAATCACCTGCATATCGTTAATTATCCAAACTATTTCAAATTATAGATTTTGGCAAAACACGACACTAATACACAAAAATCCGTGATTTGCTCAACTGAGTGGTGTGAACACCTACCTATTTTGAAGTATGATGGAGTGAGAAAAGGAGCACGACAAAGTGGAGGGAAGTATGACGCTAAGTAAATGGCATGCATACAGCCGTTTAATGCGTATTGATAGACCCATCGGTTCACTGTTATTACTTTGGCCGACGTATTGGGCACTCTGGATAGCTGCTCAAAGCACGCCCAATTTGCACATTTTGATTGTGTTTACTGCGGGGGTGTTTTTCATGCGCGCCGCAGGTTGTGTGATTAATGATTTCGCTGACCGACATTTTGATGGTCATGTGGAACGCACCAAACATCGCCCATTACCCAGTGGGGATGTGACGGAAAAAGAAGCTAAAATTTTGTTTGCAAGTTTAGTGGGTGTGTCCTTCTTGCTGGTTTTAACTTTAAATTTAATGACAATTTGGTTGTCCATTGCGGCGCTTGCTTTGGCATGGATTTACCCTTTTGTTAAAAGAGTCAGTCATTTACCTCAGGTTGTACTGGGCGCAGCATTTGGCTGGTCGATTCCAATGGCCTTCTCTGCGGTGGGTGAAACACTTCCGTTAGTATGCTGGGTATTGTTTTTCATAAATATTATTTGGTCAGTGATTTACGACACGCAATATGCCATGGTTGACCGTGACGATGATTTAAAAATCGGCGTGAAATCAACAGCCATTTTATTTGGCCAGTATGACAAATTAATTATTGGGTTACTGCAATTACTGATGGTCGGCTTGCTGGTGGCTGTGGGATCATTGGCTGCTCTGGGGAGCATTTACTATTTTTCTCTGGCGCTGGTTGTGGGGTTATTTGTTTATCAGCAAAAACTGATGGTCAATAGAGAGCGTGCTCCCTGTTTTAAAGCTTTTATGAATAATAACTATGTTGGTTTTATCTTATTTGTCGGAATTTTTTTGAGTTATTGGTAAACAGGTTGTTGACGATTAACAGGAGCATGCTTTTCAGCTTTTCCTCTCAATGGCTGGAAAAACCCTAACCAAATGGCTAGGGTTTTGAGTGAGCAAATTACTAACGCTGCAGTACTATTTTAGGCGATGTCGCGTGGGCAACTTTGCCGTTTGGAAAATTAACGTGGACCACAAAATAAATAGTCTCCCCGACACTGGATTTTGCATTATCTCCAAACTTTATAGTGTTTCCGTCGTCAGTAACAATTGAACCACTGTAAGTCTTCTTACCAACCGGATACGTTTGTTCCTCACCGATCTTTATGTTCCTGTATTCACTGAGGGTTATTGATATCGGTTTGCCATAACCGAGGTGCGAATAATTTATCACCATATTGTACCCATATCCGGAGCGATTCCCTATTTGGTTGCCGTTATATATTTCTACTAGATGTGATGGTATTACTTTAACTACAGTGACCTTATTCGATTGAACTTGCGCACCTGTACTCGGTGTTCCGCTTGATGAGCGAGGGATGACATTGAAATAAATTTCACACCCTATATCTGCATCTTGTATGTGATAAGTTCTGCTTGTTGATATCGCCTGATGATTATTGCCACGCAAACAGAACCACTCGAAACTGGTTCCACTCTCAGGATCGCTCGGGCTGTCCCCATCGTGGTAGCGATAATTTCCGGTTAGTAATCCACCAGGCTCTGGCTGACCATCAATTTTCACATCATGAGCTTCTGGTGCTAGCCCTCTAGTAGTGAGAGTTGATGAAGTGAATATAGCGCCAGTTGCTGGTTCTGTGATTTTAGGGTCGGTTTGTGGCGTGACCTCGACCGACAGTTGTTTTCCATTGCCATCGCCGGGGACGAGTTTATAGCTATTTTGCGTGGCTCCTGAAATATTTTTACCATCGAGTTTCCATTGAAAAAGTGATGTCTCTAATGCATCCTTATCTGCATCCGTTATCTTTGGATCAGCGGTGACCGTGTCATTAACGGCGGGTGTCTTATTATTAAATTGAACATCAGTCACGACAGGTGCATGACCGATAACGGGAAGCGTTTGGGTATTGACTTCGATCACAGAAGCGGATACGCCTCCTACGATGACCAATCCTGCTGCCAGCGTTATCAGACGAATAAGGGGGATAATTTTTGTCCTCTCTGCCATTTTATGAATATCCTCTTCTGTTATCGCAGTGTGTTATGGGTGCTTATTATCAAAAATACCGCAGCGAAATGTTTCGCTGCGGGGGATAGTGATTATTTGTTCGAAACGATAACCTGAATTTTACGTTTCTGCTCTGTGCCCTTAACCGTGTATGTTGCTGTGGTTGCACCTGAAATATCTGTGTATTTGCTCGAATTCACAGAGTCTTGAATCTGCCACTTGTAAGTCAGGTTATTATTACAAGTCCCGTGACAGGTGACATTTGCTTTCAGCGAATCACCAACCAGCGGTCGTGACCCAGCTCCAGTGAGACCCGAAATAGTTACTGATTTCACGATATCGCCATTCACTGTTGGGATATTAGTGCCGCCCACTATTGTCTTACCACCGATATCGATGAAGGTTGCTGCTGCTACGGCTACACTCTCTGACGGCTCCGTCTTAGCTGGATCCGTTTTTGCGACGGCCTTAACGGTAATGTTTTTACCTAACAACGCCGATGTCAGTTTCAGCGTGTCGCTCGTTTGCCCTGCAATAACATTTTTGCCGTCATGCCATTCATAGACGATAGACACTAGTGTATCGTTGTCTTTATCACTGAAGTCAAAACCTGACGCTTTCAACTCATCATTCTCACCTAATACACCGTCATTGTTCTTATCTGTGGCCGTGATGGTACCCGCTTTTAGCTCTGGTGCATGACCAATAACCGCAGTTGTTGCTGGGGAAGTTATCGAGATCGGAGTCTGAGTCGTGGCAGCGAGTGCCGATGTACCAAAAGTCATGCCTAACACGGCTCCCGCAATCAGGACAGATAGGTTGTTTTTGCGGATCATTGGGGTTTGTTGATTTTTGTTGCTCATCTAATTATTACCTTATATTTTAAATTTATTAAGTTGCCCTATAGGCGTATTTATTGTGCGGTCACTCGCAGCCTGCGTTTTTGCGTGTCTGCGGTGACTGTATATGTCATGGCTGTAGCGCCATTAATCGCTTGATACTGTCCTGATCCTTGTATTGTCTCCACTTCCCATTGCCAAGCTGTCGGCAAAATGCAGTTGACTTGGCACTCTGGTGTTGCTGTTAGGACATCCCCAACGACGGGGCGCTTTTTTATAACACTGCCGTTATGAAATATTTGTAATCCTACGGGGGCTGCCATCACTTCTATTTTTGTTGACGCTAGATTGATCCCCTCTACCTTCGGACTAAAAATGAGGGTGCCCGGCAATTTTCCAGTGGTGATGGTGGTGGTATAAACACCCGGTGCAGTTTCTTTCAACGCCTCCAACTTAACGCCACTTTGCGAAGGCGATAGTGATGACCCACCTTTTTGTGTCGTGAAGGCGAACGGCAACTGAATCGATGAAGCCAATTTAGTCATCGGTGCATTCTGCTCATCCCGCATCGTCAGCGTTAATACCTCCGACTGACCGACATTCAGTACACCTGATCCAACAGTCAAACTTGAGTAGCGGTTAGAAAACCCTGCGTCGACAATCACTTTTATATAGGCTGGTTTTGATGCATTTCCCTTTCCATCCCATGCAATAGCACTTAGGGTATAAGTATTGCTTTTACCCGCCTGCCAAGCAGGTAGGCGAATTTGCCAAGCTGTTAAACTTTTGCCAACAGACTGTACTTTCCCACCGTTGGATGAAAACTTTGTCAGCATTCCCCATTTCACACGTTCAGCACCATATTTCGCTTTTAAGATAGCGCTCAGTGACTGTAGGCTGGCACCTCGACCACGGATTTCCTGCGGCAGTATTAAACTGATCAAATCCTGTTTACGGTATTCGAGTACAATGTTGTTATTGCGCTCAACCAGTGCCATTAGGCTGCCTGAGAGCGAACGCAGGCGAGCAACTGAACTCGATGATATTTGGTCTTTCCAAGGCACACCGAATGAATAGGTCAGTTGTGCCTGAAGTTGCAGATCATCAGTTCCTTGTCCTGTACGCCAGTCAGCCCCAAGGGTAATTAATGGAATAGGGGTGTAATTCAACCCTACAGTCATTGTTTTTGGCGACTTACTACGAGAGTCCTTACCTTTCATTGCCACTTCATCACCGAAATATTGTTCATATTTCAGTTTGCCACCAAGTTGTGGATAAGATGGCAACCAAGCACTGGCGGTCATATCAAATCCGTTGGCGGGGCGTTCATCGTAGTCGTCAAAATCCCGTGACTGATGCCAGTTGTTGAGTCGCAGATAACCATTGGTTGAAAAGCGTAGATTATCGGACCACAATTCTCCGCCAATACCGAGTCGGCTGTTCCCACCTGTAATATCAGCGTCATAAAAGGTGTTGACGCCATACATCCATTGCTCATTGAACCGACGAGCGCCCACTCCTAAGTTTAGGGTGGTGCGATCATTAAGGTTCCGACCTCCTAACTGAGTGAACACCAGCCAATCTGGGTTTTGATATACGGGTAACAGCATGTCGGCAGACAGCGTACTCTGTGACAGTTTATCTCCCGGCTGTATACTAATTTGTGCAGTACCATATTGATTTAACCAACTCTCCATGGTTGATGACGCTGTGCTCACCGCCATATCCTTGGCCTGTTTAGTCAGGTACTCTTCTGCACTTTGTGTGTTCATCGCTTGGAAAAAGTTAGGGGCAGTTTGGGCCAACCAGTTCTCAATTTCACTATCTGAGTCGTTTACTTGTACACCTTTCTTCGTCGTTTTATCTGTCGTATTGGCGATGTAAGTGCTTGGTACATCGATTTGATCTCCAGCTGAGAGTTGTTCAAAAGCGCGGGCGAAATTGCGTTTTTGATTTAATGTTTTTAATTCCTCCACTGTCAGATTGTATTGATGAGCCACACTGTGAACGGTCTCTCCTGTCTGCAGGTGGTAAGGCTTCACTTTCATTCCATCTACAAACCCAGTAGCAAAGACTGAACCAGTTGGTATGATGGATACGGACAGTAAAACGGGAATCAATAAGGGCATCTGAGATGATTTGATACTGTAACGGTTAATACCAAAAATCATTTATTTATTCCTTTTATTCCTTTTATTCCTTTTATTTCTTCCTTTAAGTTGTTGTTTCCATAATGAGGATATTTCCATTGTGAATAAATGAACTATCAAAGGTGCTAAACACCAATAATAGAGTGAGATAAGCAGATATTGAGTTGCTGTTATAAATTTCAGCTATGTAATCTAATGTCTCATTTTGATGATGGATGTTAATACTCGACTCAATGATTGCATTTCGTCTTACGGTGAAATTTATATATTTAGATTGATAATGTGAACGTACTTGTTTGGACTAAATAAGAAGTTATAGAGAGTGGGATTAATTAAGAAATGATAATTTATTATGAATTGAAATTATTTTTGATATTTACCATATTTCAAATTGCGTGTTTTTTTTTGAATTTATTTTTATTTATCAATTTTTTATGTTGGGTTTTGGCGGCTTTTCTTTTATTGAAATAATATTGAATACACATAAAAATCGCCTATCCTTCTAGCTATCAATATTAGGTATTGGCTGTTTTGGTTAGTGTGGCGGAATTCGATACTTTTCCAGTGAGTCCTATATCTAGGAACCAAAAGTAAGCGCCATTGGTTTGGATTTCTTTAACCAAGCGATGCTCAGAGATAATACTAGATAAATAATTCAGCAACATCACCTTGATTAATCGAACTCAGTGGTTTCAAAAAACAATTCATCATTGGTGCGGCACTTCGAATTATTTAGGACATAGATTATTGTTAGCACTAGCTCTATTAAATCAAAGGGGTAATGTGAATAACATTACCCCTTTTACTTATTTAGTGCCAAGATTTCTAGTCTACATTTGTTTCAGCTTCTGTACTCTTCTCTATCGCAGTGGAAAACTCATCGTCTTGGCTAACACTTTCAATGGTTAAACGGATTTCTGGGGACATTAACCGCGCAAGAACCGCATACAGTTTTTTAGCGTTAGTGGTGAAGATATCATTTTCATTGTTATCGATATAGCCTTCTTCTCTAAGCGTATCAACGAGCGTTGAGAATACTGCTTTATCAAAGAACTCAGGGGCATTAATACCGTGAAGTACAGAGAGACGTTGTGCAAGAATACGGCTTTCTTTTTCCAACGTATTACGGCTTATTTCAGGGCTGGCATTGAGTAATGACAGCGTGATTGCGTAGCGTTGTAAAGTTTCACGTACACCAGCGGCTAAGAGTTGTAATGGACGAATACGGCGTGGGTTCAATACCACCATTTCGTCGTCTCTTAGACAGATAAGTTTTTGATTATTTAGCTCATCAATCAGAGTATCGACTGTTTCACGCAGCTGTTCGTCGTTATAACGCATAAACAGTTCAGCTTTTAAGAACGGATAGATTTGGCTGACTTGATGGTGAATTTCTTGACGACTGATACGCTCATGGTGCAACACAATACTGGTGATCAGTGACGGTAACACCAATAAGTGGTGGATATTATTACGGTAGTAGGTCATTAATACGGCATTTTCACGAGGAAGAATAATAATATCCCCCATGCTGTCTTTTTCTACCTCGAATTTATCCATTTGCAACGCGTGTTCGAGCAGTTGTTCAGCCGTTTTATTTGGCGTAGTCGCATCGGCGGTGTATGGCACATTGCGTAATAATTGCAGATAACATTCCACTTGCTCAATTAACTGCTCACGGGTTAATGAACGTTGACGTGAGGCCAGTAAAGCCGTTGCGCACAAGTTGATAGCGTTAGCTGCGGCAGCATTATTGATATTCACCATGATGTTATCTGCTAACGAGCTGACTGTTGGGTTTAACCAAGTTGGGCGCTGCGGCTCAATAGGGTCAATCGAATCACGCCAATCTGGCACGCGTTGGTTAAGGTAATGAGAAAGGGAAATTGGCTGGCCAAAGTTCACATATCCTTGACCTAAGTTACGCAGCTTGCGCAAGCCGCGGATCATTGAAAATAAGCCTTCTTTCTCTTTTTCTGCACCGCGCAGCTCTTTTGCGTAAGTGCCTACTTCCATCACATGTTCATAACCAATATAGATAGGTACGATAGTGATAGGGCGCGAATCACCACGTAGCATGGCTTGCAGTGTCATTGATAGCGTTCCCGTTTTTGGCTGTAATAAACGGCCAGTTCGGGAACGTCCACCTTCAACAAAATACTCAATAGAGTAACCGCGAGCAAATAACTCACTTAAATACTCACGGAAAACCGTGGAATAGAGTTTATTTCCTTTAAAGGTGCGGCGGATAAAGAAGGCACCAAGGCGGCGGAAAATTGGGCCAGCTGGCCAAAAATTCAAGTTGATCCCTGCGGCGATATGCGGCGGGACTAAGCCTTGATGATAAAGAACATAAGACAGCAATAGGTAGTCCATGTGGCTTCGGTGGGAAGGCACATACACAATTTCATGGCCATCTTGCGCTAATTGGCGAACGCGCTCAGCATGCTGCACATTAATGCCTTGATAGAGGCGGTTCCATGTCCAGCTCAGTACACGGTCAGTTAAACGCACGGCTTCATAGGAGAAGTTCGCAGCAATTTCTTCCATCATATTCACCGCATTTTGCTGTGCTTTTTTCAGTGGAATTTTTTTACTGCGTGCTTCATCTTCGACTGCTTTTTCAATCGCTTTTGAGGTCAAAAGCTTATTGAATAGTTCATAGCGTGCGGGCAATTTCGGGCCGACAGCCGCAAGGCGTTGGCGGGAATAGTGAATGCGGGCGACACGCGCTAATTTATTCGCAATAATGGTATCTGTGCCGTGGTCTTGCGCCATTTTCCCGATGGAAACGGGGGGCGATAGGCGAACAAAGCTATCACGACCTAACCACAGGACAGCAAAGAATTTTTGCACCCCGTTTAATAGCTTCAGTGGTGGTGCAGGGGTATGCCCTTCACGACCTGGAGAGCGCCCAAACATAACCGATGCGGGGAGCATTTGAATATCCAGATTCGGATTGTTTTTATGCAAATCTAAATACGCATGGAATGTTTTGACGGAATCTTTACGCGGATCTGGTGAGTAATAACGAAATACGCGTGGGCCATCATCGATAAACACATAAGCAGGAAGCTTTGTTCCATTGATGTCGTTATCAACCAAAGGGTCAGGCAGACCGATAGCCAAGCATTGATGCCGTAGCGTTAGGAGGTCGGACTTAGAGTGATAAGGCAATACATACAGCGTTGGCCTGTTGGTATCAAGCTGCAGCTCTGTAATTGGGTCCGATGGAATTAGTTTACTTTTTACCAATAATTTAAGTGGTAAATTCAACGTGTTGTAATATATTTTACGCCATAGTGACATAAATGATTATAGCCTCTTGTTAACAATGCTGCGCAATCATACCAGAAATCCACTGGTAGATCTGTTACTGACGATTCACTTTGACTGTAAAAATCGATTATTGTTTGAATTTTTTAAGGAATAAATATGGCAAGTCAAACTAAGGGTTTTACCCGCGTGATTAAAGCAGCAGGGTACTCCCTTAAGGGGTTAAAAGCGGCTTGGATAAATGAAGCGGCATTTAGGCAGGAGTCTGTTGCCGCAGTCATTGCGATTATTATCGCCTTTTGCTTAGATATCAGTTACGTGGATAGAATATTGCTGATCAGCTCCGTTGTGCTGGTGGCTATCGTCGAGTTACTAAATAGTGCAATAGAAGCTGTTGTTGATCGTATTGGCAGTGAATATCATGAACTTTCAGGGCGCGCTAAAGATATTGGGTCAGCGGCTGTATTCATCAGTATTGGTTTAGCGTTATTTATATGGGCACTGATTTTATGGCAGCGTTATTTTTCTGCCTAGCCAATAAACCTTGTTTAGAGTCGAGAAAAGAGAGTCAATCGATAGCAAATGCCTAAATTCAGCAATTTAACTGTTTCAAATCTTCATTTACCTGTATATACTCACAGTTTGACTGTATAAACAAACAGGGGAACGGAATGAAAGCACTGACGGCTCGACAACAGCAGGTTTATGATCTGGTGCGTGACCACATTTCGCAAACAGGTATGCCTCCTACACGTGCTGAAATAGCAGCAAGTCTTGGTTTTCGTTCGCCTAATGCGGCAGAAGAACATTTAAAAGCCTTGGCTCGCAAGGGTGTAATTGAAATTGTTTCTGGGGCATCACGAGGCATCCGTCTACTTCTTGAAGAAGAGGCTGAAGATCAAGGGTTACCTTTGATTGGGCGCGTTGCCGCTGGCGAACCTTTACTGGCACAAGAACATATTGAAAGTCATTATCAGGTTGATCCTGAACTTTTTAAACCTCACGCAGATTTCCTATTACGTGTGAATGGTATGTCGATGAAAGACATCGGTATTATGGACGGTGACTTATTAGCAGTTCATAAAACACAAAATGCGCATAATGGCCAAGTGATTGTTGCGCGCATTGATGATGAAGTGACTGTTAAACGTTTTAAACAACAAGGTAATCGTGTTGAGTTAATCGCTGAAAATCCTGAGTTTGCGCCGATTGTTGTCGATTTACGCGAGCAAAGCTTCACCATTGAGGGTTTAGCAGTTGGGGTGATCCGTAATAGTGATTGGTATTAATTCTTAGATTATCAGGTAGGTAGCGGCGCGCTGCTTGTTTGATTTTTCCATTATTGCTGGCAGATTTCACATTGATGTATAGAGATCTGCCTGCTTTACTTAGTTCTTATCTTTTATATCCTTTTTTATACTACTTTTCGTATTCTTTTCTTATATAAGTAATGTCGTGGATTCTACAACGTTATTTGCTACTTTTTTTTGCAGTGATCGGTTGCTCATGGTCATGGCTACAGTGTGCGTGGTCTTTGCAGCTATCAATTTCATCACACTTTTTACATAAACCATGGTTTTCCACAACAGTATGTCTTAAACGGAACTGATTAGTTTCCGCTAGGCTAATAATGGCGGCTTCTATTGTTGCGCAATCACTTTCAGTCACACTACCGCAATGATCACAAATTAGCATCACTGAGATATGACTTGGGTTATCAAAGTGATGGCAAACAACGTAGCTGTTGGTTGACTCTATTTTATGAATAAAGCCTTGCTCCATTAAAAACTCAAGCCCACGGTAAACAGTGGGTGGTTTTGCTTGTGGTTCAACTTCACGCAGTAAATCTAATAAATCGTAGGCACTGATAGCTCCGTGTTGCTGTGCAATAAGACGTAACACGGTTTCTCTCTGTGGAGTCAATCTAACGCCCCTTGATTGGCAGATACGCTCTGCCATCACAAGTATCTTATCTTCACTCATTTTTTTCATTTTTGACTCCAACTTCGAAAACTAAGTATCGACTATAGGAACAAGTTTATCATAGTTTTCTGACTGAAATAGCTTGAAAAGAGAAAGTAGAAGGGAGAAGGGCATGTACTCAACTGAATTTTGTTAGATAAAAATGAAAAATAAAAGAAATAATAAATGGAGAAAACAATGAATATATTTTTATTTATTAAAAATATATGATGGTATTCTATGGATACGATAATAAATATTAGGCAAAGAATTAAATCTCTGCCTAATATATTATGGGTTAGTATTTATATTCAATACCTAACCAATAGTTGCGACCTTCTTCAATATAGCCATTGGTATATTCATAAGACTTATCAAATAAGTTATTCACTGAGCTATTGACGGAAACGCCTTGCCCTAAGTCATAATCTAAACGCAGGTCAGTTTTAGCAAATCCGCGCACTTTACTTTCAGCATCCACATAGTTAAATGCCCAGCTTCTGGCTTCTTCAGTCACCGTAATACTAAACGGTTCGTAAGGGGTAAATTTCACCCAAGCAAAGGCTTTATGGGTTGGCAGCTCAGCCACATGCTTGACGCTGTAGTGTTTTGGATCGGCATGAATATACCCGTAGCTTAAACCTGCTTCCATCCAATCAGTAATTTGGCCTGTCGTGCCTAAATCAATACCGAAGTAGTCGACTTTTCCGCTATTGCGGTTTTGTAGTAAATCGCCACCATCGTTATTTTTTCCGATATGGTGTGCCATGATGGCATCCGATACATGATTATAATAAGCGCTAGTTGTATAGGTCCATTGAGGAGTAACGTATCCTTTATAGGTTAAATCGTAGGTTAGTGCACGTTCTGCATCAAGATGAGGATTGATCTCGAAGGAGTCTTTATTTCTGATTTTATTCTTTGTATAGCGTTCTTTTTGTGTAGGGAAACGACTTCTTTCAGAAATAGAGAATTGTACTGTGTCTTCATTTGCTAAGTGGTAACGCGCCATGACTTCCCAATTAAAGGCATTTTGGTTGTTGCTATCATAGGTTTCAATGCCAGTGACGACATTCTGCTTATTATAAATATAACGTTTTCCATCATCGCTTTTACGCCAGTCGTAACCAATACCACCAATAATATCTAGTTTATCAGTTGCAACCCATTGGTATTCAGCAGCAGTAGACCACGTTTGGTCTTTATAACGATCAAATGGGACAACCTTATTACCACGAGAACGGTGAACGTCTTCTTTCCAGTGTGCGGCGAATGACAACATATCGAGTTCACGCACGGTGAAATCAACACGCATGTCGGCACCGTTGCTGTAGTCATCGTAACGGCTGTAATTCATATTCCACTTTTTGTATTCGTCATAGCTAGTGCTTTTTACCTTACTTTTAGCATCAGTATATTGGTGAAGGGTATTTTTAAAGCTATCGTGATAAATCCGGCTTTGTAAGGCAATATCACTGGTTATCTGTGTTGTTCCGTTAAAGTAAATACTTTCTTTATCGTATGCAGGCCATTGCCAACGTTGTAATCCTTTTTTTACATCGGGAGCAATATCTGTAGCGCTATCTTTTTGTCCATCTTGTTTAATATAGGTCACCACATACTCATCGCTTTCTCGAGGTGTCCAACCTGCTTTAATCATTAAGCGTTTATCATCACTAGATGAGTTTGTTCTGCGGCCATGTGTGCCTGCAAAAGCATTATTATCATCAGAGCCAGGTAAGCCAGCAAAACGCTGCTTATACTGGCTACCACTGACTTGAATAAACCCTAAGTCATTGCGGCCACCTAATCGTGCGCTAATATTGTGGGCATTATCTGCACCACGAGCAAAACCTTGGTTTAAGCTGATATTGGCTTCAAACGGCTTTTTCGGTGTTGCGGTGGTTAAGTTAATTGCACCACCCATCAAGTTTGGCCCTTGCAGTAACGAGGTATAGCCCGTCGAAAGCTCAACACTCGCCAACTCGCTAGTCATAAAGCGGCCTAAGTCCAACGTACCATCATAGGGCACGTAGGTTGGGATACCATCAAAGAAGATAGGTACTTGGCGGCTATCGAAACCACGCACATTCACCTGTGTTTCGTTACGGTTACCTGATTTTTGAATAGAGATCCCTGGCATGGTGCTCAATGCTTGCGCTACGTTGGTTTTATTCAATTGCTTCATTTGTTCTTCAGTGATGACATTGGCATCCGCTGCAAGTGGCGTACTCCAAACAGACATCACGTCAGTATTTTTCTCTGCTTTAGGGTCAGATGCGGCGTGCCCTTGTGCTGCGAATAAAGCCATCCCAACTAAATAGGTTATTTGTTTTATTTTCATTATGTCTTTCCAGTTTCATTAATTACGATATATTATTTTTTATATAACGATGTGCGTCATTAGCCATAAGTTAGTACAGCCTATGGGGGTAGGCTGTTTTAGCGAATGGTTTTTTTAACGCAGACTTCTTAGGTTACTGCTTAAAAATCTTCACTTTTATATCTCGAGGTGCCGCATAATATGGTGCGGAAGTCACCAACAATGGCACGCCTGTTTGGGCGAATTCTTCAATGGTTTTTAAATTGATTCCACCCGCTAAAGACAACTGACAAGGCCGATTCTGCGCGTTAGCCAGCTGCTGTAATTGCTGAATTTGGTTTGTTGGCAATTTATCGAGCTGCACAATATCTGCTTGCGCTTTGATGGCAAGTTCAGCTTGTTGATAATCGTCGGCTTCCACAATGATTAACTTTTCGGGTGCATTTTGGCGTAAAGTTTGCACATGCGCATTCCAATCATCTGGATTTTCAAGGCACTGGCGATGGTTAGTAAACAGCAAAATACTTTCTGCGCTGCCTGTTCGGTGAATAATGGCGCCTCCTGCCAAAATCGCAGTTAAGGCAAGAGGCTTAGTGTTTGGAATGGTTTTTCGCGTACAAGCGAGTTGCCCATTAGGTTGATACTGGCGCAAAATAGAGACCATTTGCTGGGTGTAGTGGCTAACACCCCCGCACCATTCAAGGACGTTTTGCACCGCTTTCCAGCCTTGATGTAACGCTTCAATCGGCCCTGTGGCACGAATTAAAATACTTTGCGGTTCGACAATCTGCCCATCATGAAAATGGCATTCACAGGTAATCCCTAGCTTTTCTAGCATGCGTTTTGCAATGTGAATACCACTGACGCAGCCCCCTTGCTTGGAGGCAAATGTCATTACGCCAAGTTGTGAGTGCAGCCCCAAGGCGCGGGTGGTTAAGTCTCCATATTGAATATCGTCTAACAGCAGCTGGTCAATTAATGCATCAGGTAGATAAATCATAATGTCAGTTCCGATTCATCCACAACATCCCACGAGACCATCGCCCAGTCCCTTGATGGATAAGATATTTTCTTACCTGATGCTGTTTGAACATCGTAATAGTGGCGAAGAATATCCGTTTCTTCTGGCGTGATATTTTTGAGTGACCAATTGACACTATCTACAAAGGCTTCAAAGTTATCAAAGCCGCCTTTATTTGGGCTCTTAATAAAATCGACACGGGCATTGATACCCATTTGATGCAGGATGTTCACCGCATAAATATAGGTTGGCAAACGAATTACTTCACGGCCAATTTCACGGATAATATTTTCATCAATAAAGGTTGGGTTGATGGTATGCGTGGTGTAAACGCGCAGTTTTGTCTGGCGATTTAGCTTAAGTAGTGCCGCTTTTAAATCATCGACTAACGTTGAGCGGGAAGCGACGGATATATCCACTTTAGGCAGAGTTGCCCAACTGTCTTCCCAGGCAAGTTGCTCAAAGTGGGCATTGGGAATACCAAGTTCTTTAGCGCGAAGCCGTGCCATCTCTAGCATGCCACCGCTGTAATCAATACCAATAACCTCTTTAAATTCATTGGCGAGGCACAGGCTAATCGAACCTGGGCCACAGCCCACATCTAGCAAAGTGTGTGCGCCCGTAAAATCCATCAGTTCACGAAAGCGTACTAAATAGGGGTCATTAGGATTTGCACAATTTTGTGCCATTTGCTGGGCTTTTTTATCCCAATGTTCGGGTTCTTTGCGGGTTCTATGCGCTTGCTGCATATGCTCTTGGTACATTTTAGAAAAATCAATTTGGTTGATTAACATGATCCCTGACCTTAATAAGAAAACGTTGATGGAAGCTGGAAGTGAGCTTGAATACTGCGCTCATCCACATTATAAAGTGCTGCCAAGTTAGTAAGTGTTAACATACTTTTTGATAAGCCTTGTCGCGCTTTTTGTTGTTTGTCTAGCAAAATGACGTTGTCAGCGATGGCGGCGGCGTGTTGTGGGTGATGGGTCGACATCAACACGGTCATGCCATGGGCTTTCAATTTCTCAATTTGCTCAAGTAGGCGAATTTGGTTACCAAAATCGAGGCTAGCGGCAGGTTCATCCATAATCAGTAGCAAGGGTTTTTGTATTAACGCGCGGGCGATTAAGACTAATTGTTTTTCGCCGCCACTGAGTGTGCTGTAAAGGCGAGTCGCAAGGTGAGGGATGTTCAGCCGTTCGAGTTGTTGAAGAGCTTGGTTTTTTTCGCTATCACCAGGGACAGAAAATAAAGAAATATGAGGGGTTAAGCCCATCATAACCATATCTAATACAGTAAAGGTAAAAGGCGTATCGTGGGCTTGTGGTACGTAAGCAATCACTCTTGCGATGTCCCGCTGTTTTAGCGTTTTTATGGACTGATTATTGAGCGAAATTTCGCCATGGATTGCGGGTAGCAAACCTAATAACGTTTTCATTAAGGTGGTTTTGCCGCAACCATTTGCACCCAGCAGGCAAGTAATTTCCTTTTCAGGTAAGGAAAGATTGATGCCATCAATGATTGTGGTGTTGTGGTAGCCAATGGCAACGTTATTAAGGGTCATTATCGTCATTTGACCCGCCTTGTTTGCAATAAAATAGCCAAAAAGAACGGTGCACCGACCGCAGAGGTGAGGATCCCCAACGGTAGTTCAATGGCGGCAATTGTACGAGCGAGGGTATCCGTGATCAGCAGCATAATTGCTCCAATCGCCAGTGATGCAGGGAGCTGGTAACGAAAGTTAGCGCCCACTATCATCCGAGTGATATGGGGGACAATCAACCCTATCCAACCAATAATCCCCGCAATGGATACCGCACTCGCCGTGAGTAACGTGGCGCAGACGATAAAGATAGCGCGCATTAAACTCACATTAATACCAAGGCTTTTGGCTTCTTCATCCGATAAGCTCAGCAAATTCATTCGCCATCGTAATAATAGCAGGGGAATGATGCCGATTATCATTAATGGCAAGACGGACAAAAGGTCTTCTTGCGTAATGGATGATAACCCGCCTAACAACCAAAATGTAATTGAAGGTAATTGGGTGTAAGGGTCTGCCAAAATTTTCATCAAAGAAATGGCAGAGCCACAAATGGCGCTGATGGCAACACCGACAAGGACTAACGATAAAATTGGATCATGTTGGCGTGCAAGACGCGCAATAAAACACACGACGGCCACGGTGATTAAGCCCCCAATAAAGGCGGCTAACTGAATATAAATCAATGATTGTCCAAAGAAAATACCGACAACAGCGCCAACGCCAGCACCTGCTGAAACCCCTAAAATATCGGGGGAAACCAGTGGGTTGCGAAACATACCTTGGTAAGCCGCACCTGCAATGGATAGTGCTCCGCCAATAATAATTGCAGCTAATGTGCGAGGGAAACGTATTTGCCAAAAAACGGTTTCATTACGTGGGTCACTAACATCAACTTGAGAGGAAAATAAACTGGCAAATAGGCGGTACAGTTCATCGAGGGTAAGTGAATACTTACCACTCGTTAAAGCAATCACTAAGCTAACGAATAAAATGAGAATTAATAATAAGGGTTTAACCCCTTTGTACGTCATTCCACTCATGATTTTTCCATCAGTAAATCAACCTGCTCAGAGGTTAATGGTGAATGATAGAAAAGGTCAAAGAATTCAGCGATATCTTGCTTTATCGTCGCGGCAATATGGCCATCAAAGTGGCTTTGTAAACGGCGCATGCCAAGAAGGCGGTTAACGCCAGGAGGGCCATCTAACCAGCCAAATGGCATGCCCGTAAAGACAAGCAATTGCTGATTGGCGATAGCATCTAGCCCTTTCCACAGTGGTGAGGACGTCATAAATTCAATGGCTTCATCATATTGCGTTATAATAATATCAGGGTTCCATTGATAAAGTTGCTCCATGGAAATGGAGGTGAGCCCGCGAAAATTAGGGATATCCACGACGTTACGCAAACCGAGCATTTCTATCGCTTCGGTATGAATCGAGCCTTTAGCGCCTGTTTCTAGCCCTTTTGCCCCACGAGCAAGGTAAAAGCTTAATGGTTTTTGTTGGGGTTTATTAGCAAAGGCAACCGCATCATCCAGATAACGCTGGGCGAGTTGGCTGAGTTTTTGTGCTTGAGGTTCAACACCGAGAGTTTCACCAAGCTGAGTGAGTTGTTGGGGGGAGTCTTTTAATCCACCTGCAATCAATAAATAGGGAATATTGGTCTGTTTCGCCACTTTCTCTGCTTGTGAGCGATAAGTATCATCAATATTGCCAGTGTCTATAATTAAGTCAGGGTTATAGGATAAAAGTTGTTCTAATGATAGCGTACTGCCTCGACCCGCTAAGCGGCCGTAAACGGGAAAATTGCGCCATTGTTGTGCAAAAAGCCCAGTATGGCCTTTGTTTAGTGAAATCGAAGCAAACCCCACCATTTTTTCTGGGGCAAGAGCAAACATCAGTAAATCAGAGAGTGGTCCCGAGCTGATAACGCGCTGAATATGGCTTGCAAGAGGAAGTTCGCCAAAGAGTGCTTCTTCGACAAAGCGCTGGCCTTTAGCGAAACTAGGCAAACTGTAGAAAGCCGCAAGTAAGGCACTGGATTGAAGAAATTGTCTACGATTGATTGCCATAATAAATATGAACACACCCGTTATGATAATAGTTATATAGCGCGAAAATTAGCGGAGTCATAGTAGAGAGTCAACCTGAAAAGTCGAGTTGTTAGAAAAACTCGACATTTGTGTGATGTAAATCAGTAACAAACATTGCTATCAATAAAAAGATAGCTGAACATAGAGAACGTTAATTTAATGAATATCACTTTGGACTTATGAAGAAGAAAAGACCCTCACTGCAGGATGTAGCAGATCAAGTCGGCATCACGAAAATGACGGTGAGCCGTTTTTTACGTAATCCAGAGCAAGTTTCAGAGCCTTTGCGCGAGAAAATTGCCGAAGCGCTCGAAAGTTTGGGCTATATTCCCAATAAAGCCCCTGATATTTTGTCAAATTCAACTAGCCACGCGATTGGTGTTTTGCTTCCTTCATTAACTAACCAAGTCTTTGCGGAAGTGATCCGAGGGATAGAAGCGGTCACTGATTGTCATGGCTATCAAACCATGTTAGCTCACTACGGTTATTTACCTGAAAAAGAAGAAGAAAGGCTAACCTCATTACTCTCTTATAACATTGATGGCGTGATTTTGGCTGAGAGGACGCACACTGAGCGCACCTTACGTATGCTAAAAACGGCAGGCATCCCTGTTGTTGAGATTATGGACAGTGTTTCACCTTGCTTAGATGTTGCCGTGGGGATTGATAACTTTGAAGCTTCTCGCCAAATGACACATGCGATGATAGAACGAGGTTGTCGCAAAGTGGTGTATATCGGGGCGAGGCATGATGAGCGAACGTTTATCCGCTTAAAAGGCTACGAGCAAGCCATGTTAGATGCCCATTTAGAGTTCCGTAATGTGATGACACAGGAGAGCTCATCTTATTCGCTAGGGGCGAAGTTATTGCATGATTGTTTAGAGAAGTACCCCGATACAGATGGGTTGTTTTGTACCAATGATGACTTGGCGATAGGGGCGATATTTGAATGCCAGCGGTTGGGGATTCATATTCCACAAGACTTAGCTATTTCAGGTTTCCATGGGCACGATGTGGGTCAAGTGATGACACCGAAATTGGCCAGTATCCTTACGCCAAGAGATCAAATGGGGCGCAAGGCGGCAGAAGTGCTCCTAGCCCGCATGTCAGGTAAGAAGCTTACGGAGACGCACTTTGATGTGGGGTTTTCTGTTCTTACCGGCGAAAGCATCTAATTATTCCTCGTCATACTTCGCGCTGTCGCGTTGTTGCCTGCACTCGCCAACCCTAGTCACATACTTATGTATGCTCCTAGGGCTTGGCTCGATTGCCGCCTAGCGACACCACGAATTATTTAGAGGAATAGTGCGGCGTAATATAAAGCTAAACTACATTGTATACACTAAAAGTGTTAGCTGCTTTCGGCCACTTGGGTCACATACTTATGTATGCTCCTAGGGCTTGGCTCGATTGCCGCCTAGCGACAACACGAATTATTTAGGGGAATAGTGCGGCGTAATATAAAGCTAAACTACATTGTATACACTAAAAGTGTTGGCTGCTTTCGGCCACTTGGGTCACATACTTATGTATGCTCCTAGGGCTTGGCTCGATTGCCGCCTAGCGACACCACGAATTATTTAGAGGAATGTTTGAAGGGGAATGCTTGAAGAGAAAGAATAAATTTTAAATATACTTTTTGTTTTTTATTTACGAGTTTTGCTTTGTTCTTCACCTGCCTTTTCTGATTACAGATTGAGAGTGGTATCACAGATCTGTTCTCTTATTCGCCAATTTGATTGCAATAAATCCGTACTGATAATAATGTTACCCGTAACAAAGTTACCGGTAACATATTACTGGATGATGAAAAGAATAGAACAACAATAAAGCCTAAGGAGTTTCCTATGAGTGATACCCAAAAACAAAACTACACATTTGTCCTAATGGGGGTATCGGGTAGCGGTAAATCAGCGGTCGCTAATGGGGTTGCACAGCAATTACAAGCCGCTTTTCTTGATGGTGACTTTTTGCACCCTAAATCGAATATTTTAAAAATGGCATCAGGGCATGCTCTAAATGATGAAGATCGCCAGCCTTGGTTGGTGTCGCTGAACCAAGCCATTTTTGCTATGCAAAGAACGAATGAGATTTCGTTAGTGGTATGTTCTGCACTGAAGAAAGCTTATCGTGATATTTTAAGAGAAGGTAATAAGAACTTATTTTTTATCTATTTAAAAGGCGATGCTAGCGTTATTGAAGAACGACTCAAAGCGCGTAAAGGGCATTTTTTCAAGCCAGAAATGCTCAAAACGCAATTTGCTACTTTAGAAGAGCCAAATGAAGCAGAAACTGATGTGCATGCGGTTGATATTCGCCAGCCTCTTGAAGACGTCATCGGTAATACCTGCTCAACGATTACACAGGTTGTCGCAGGAGATAAAGTATGAATACCGTTGAAACACTCAGTACGCTCACGTTGGTGCTCACCGCAGTGGGCTCTGTTGTTCTGCTGCTATTTTTAGTGATGTACGCACGCTTGCATGCTTTCGTCGCGTTGATGATTGTTTCCATAGGTGCAGGACTATTTTCAGGGATGCCTGTGCAGCAAATCACGGAAACCATGCAGAAAGGGATGGCGGGAACATTGGGGTTCTTGGCAATCGTGGTCGCACTCGGTGCGATGTTCGGTAAGATTTTGCATGAAACAGGCGCATTAGACCAGATAGCGAATAAGCTACTTAACTTGTTTGGTGAGAAGAATGCCCATTATGCAGTGGGTGTTGCTGGGCTAATTTGTGCACTGCCTCTTTTCTTTGACGTGGCTATTGTTTTGTTAATCGGTGTGGTGTTTGCCGTCGCAAATCGTACTGGTCATAATGTTGTTCGCCTTGCTATCCCATTATTTGCCGGGGTTGCAGCCGCAGCGGCCTTCTTATTACCTGGGCCAACACCGATGTTGGTTGCATCGCAAATGGGGGCTGACTATGGCTGGATGATTTTAATCGGCTTGTGTGCCGCTATTCCAGGTATGATCTTAGCTGGACCTTTATTTGGTAATTTTATCAGCAAGTTTGTTCATATTGATATTCCTGCGGATTACCAAGCACCTAAAACAGAGCATGGCAAAATGCCAAGTTTTGGATTCAGCTTATGTTTAGTGCTGTTTCCATTAGTGTTGGTGGGTTTAAAAACGATTGGAACACACTTAGTTGAGAAAGGGACCCCACTTGAACATTGGCTAGAATTTATTGGGCACCCTTTTACTGCATTATTGTTAGCCTGTTTACTAGCAATCTATGGTTTAGGCTTCCGCTATGGTATGGATAAAGAAAAAGTCATGGCGGTGTGTTCTGCGGCTATCCAACCTGCTGGGATTATCTTGCTTGTAACAGGTGCTGGTGGTGTATTTAAACAAATTTTGGTGGATTCTGGTGTTGGCCCTGCGCTAGGTGATTCTTTAATTGGTGCAGGTTTACCTATTGCTGTTGCGTGTTTCGTTCTCGCGGGAGCTGTACGTGTGATCCAAGGCTCAGCAACAGTAGCTTGTTTAACAACAGTTGGTTTAGTGTTACCTGTTATCAATGAACTCGGTTACTCTGGTGCGCAGTTAGCCGCACTCGCAATCTGTATTTCAGGTGGTTCATTAATTTTAAGTCATGTGAATGACTCAGGTTTCTGGTTGTTCGGTAAATTTACGGGCGCAACAGAAGCACAAACCCTGAAAACGTGGAGTGTGATGGAAACGATTTTGGGCACGACAGGTGCGGTTATAGGAATGATTTTCTTTGTTTTTTTGTAAGTTAGCACAGTAAGAAATTATTGATATTCATACATCACGAAAGCCTTCACTTCACATTGAAGTGAAGGCTTTTTGATATTTAGTTCAATGTAATTTTAGGAATAATAATTTCGTTTCTCTGTTTTTTAGCTCCTGAAACAAGCCGAATATTTGTATCCGTAGGGGATAATGCAATATGTTGTGTAAAAAGAGGTAATAGCCCCATATCATGGGTGGAAAAGAAAATAATGGAATTTTTTAGGTTAAACTCATTGATGAGTAATCGGATAAATACTATCGCATCATGCGTTGCCATAAACGAAGTTGATTCATCTAAAAAGAGAATTTCAGGCCTTTTGAATAATGTAATAGCTAACATTAACTTCTGTTTTTCACCAGTTGAAGCTTGAACGTCACTGATGAACATATCATCCAATGTTTCTTTGCTAATATTCAGTCTTGGGCAGCATAATTTGATTATATGAATGATGATGGTATTGTCGAAAATGCCATGAAGGTTAAAGTTATCCCGGATGCTGCCATTAATAAAAGTAGAAATGCCAGAATGATAAGCCACTTTTTCTTGAAAATAACGTACGGAAATTTCATTGAGCTTCACGTCATTGATTGTTACTTCGCCAGTATAATTTGTTGATGTGCCATTCAGTACATTGATAAGAGATGTTTTTCCAGAACCAGATAGGCCTGTGATACCGATAATATCACCTGCTTTTGCTTCAATATTCAGGTCATTAATAATTGTTTTTCCATTGAAACTTATCGCTATATTTTTTGCATCAACACTGTTTATAGAGCCGATTAAAACACCTTCTTCTTTGTAATTAATGATAGCATTTTGAGTTAGCTGATTAATACTCGATTTAATATGAAATAAATGTGTTTTGGCTACAAAACAGCGGTTAATTGTACTTGTGATCGAAGCTGAAAGCCGGCCATTAATAATGAGTACTGCAATTATTGATGCCAGGCTAAGAGCTCCGCTGTCGATAGCTAGATAACAGGATACATACATGACTATCATCGATATAAATGAATTCATTTTAATGACTTCCATCCAATGATGATTTGCTTCGTTAAGCTGTAATTTTATTTTTTCATCTTCATTGGTTTTAGCATCAATATAGTATTTAAAATGCGAATCATTGATAAAGTTAAGCTCTTTTTTCTTCTGCTCTAATGAGTAAAGCATAGCGGACTTTTCATAATTAAGCGTATTTGCTTTTAACATATTTTTATATGATTTAAAACGAATATGCAGGCAAAGAAAAACTAGTCCTGTGTAATAGAGTAGGAGAAAAATGGAGAAAAACCCGAGCATACCGATGATGCATAAGGAAAATAAAGCTGTAAGGCCAATATCATAAATTATTTGTGGTCTAATTTCCCATATTTGTGAAATAGATGTTTCAATGGTTCTGATTTTGATGGCCGCATTTTTGCAATTAGATTTTCTCAATAAATTAATAAAATATCGATTACATATACCAATATTTAACTTAATCTTTTTTAGATTTTTTTCATGAATAAGATGTTTAAGAAAAAATTCAAATCCAACAACAAAAAGAAAAATAAAACTAATATAGATTAAAGATGTAACTGATTCGCTATAGACTAACCTAGAGTTAAAAAGGTTAGAGTATAAAGGCAATAATAAAGCGAAAAGGATTAAAGGCAGAGAGAATAAGTTTGAATTAGGTGTTAGTTTTATCAATGATGAATATATTCCATCTTCACTTAATGGCCTTTCACTAGCTCTAAAGAAAAATAAATTTTTATTTTCAAGAAGTTCTTTATTAATAATTTCATTGGTCGTCAGGTTTATAAATTTATTTCCTTGATTTTTAATGACTATATACTTATCTTCAAAAATTTCCATTATGAATAATGTTGGCTTTGCAGTATCGTTATTATAATCTATAGCAGCATATTGGTATGTGAAAAAATCATTATCAATAAATTCATTAATATGTGTTAAAATATATTTTTGGTCATAGGATAATGATGATGACATCAGTGGCTCACCCAGTAAAAAAAAATATTTCTTAATTGCTTCATGAAAATTATGTTCTTTCATTATCGTTACTCTTCAAATAACATGTGTTAATATTTTCAGTATCTTCAATAGGTGAATTGGCCGTTACATTAACTTTTTGAATGTTTCGTTTAATTAATATTGTGTTATAGATAGTGTAAGTTAATGCTGCATCTAAGTTTAAGTTATGACCATAACTACAATAAAGGTCGATATTTTTAGTTTGAGTTTTTTTTATTGCTGTTAAAACCTCACTACTGAATATCAATGATTTCATCATGTTTAAGTTAACATATTTACCTTCACCTGCACCTTCACCTTTATCTTGATAATCAACATTCATTAAAACTGCTTTATTTTTATTTTTTTCCTCTGTTAATGCGCTTGCTAAGACGTTTGCTAATAGTACTGACATGAGGAGTATCATGGTTGCAACGGCTGCTGATAAAGCAGAAATGAAACCTAACATATAATCACCATACGTTGAATGAAATATTATCGCTAATTAATGCCGTTAAGTAACTCAGAACTGATACTTTCTTACTTGATATATAAACCATGACAGGTAAACCATCATGTTCAGGTAAAATAACAGTATCTTGTATAGGCGTTATTTGGATTGAATAAAAACGTTCATTACTCATCCGTTCTTTATCTGCAAAAGAGTCTGCACTAATTTTTGTCACTTTTCCAAGAATGATTTTCTTGAATCCAGGGGAGTTCACAATCACCTTTGCTGGAAGCTCGAGACTAATGAATGGTCGATATTTAGCAAGTACTTTTGCATCAATAACCCGAGAGTCTTGATTCTTTTTGATCACCATAACAACGTTTGAAGCTTCAACATAGGATCCTTGCTCCAGATCTTTTTCTATACTTAATACAATACCATCAGTTGGGGATAGGACACTATTTGCTCTAATTTTGTTTTGCAGTAATTCCACTTGACCTATATTTTCTAGCCTTTCTTTTTTCAGTCGATTAAGTTGATCTTCATTATCCTGTATTTCACTAATTAATTTAGTTGTATATTTTTTTTCTGATAATGCAATTTCTCTTAGTAACCCTTGAGCATTCAACTCCCCTGTTGTTACTAATGAGGTTGTTCTGCTGATATCTGCATTATTATTCAGTTTTTCTATTTCAGGGGCTCCAGCTGAAGCCAATAACTTTCCTTTTCTTTTTAGAATTGTAATTTGATTTTTTAGCTCAATTAAATCTTTATTTTGAGCAATATACTGCTCTTTTAGGTTATGGATCTCCATGTGTAATAAAATATTTTCATATAACCCTTTATAAGCACTGAATGTCTTACTTTTTTTATGGGTGGTTCTAGCAAGAAACTCTGATTCATTATTAATATCGCCATCTAAAATATTATTTAATAATTTTTTGTTTTCCTCTAGTTCACTAATTCTGTCACTAGCAAAACTAACTAAATTGGTGAGTGTTTTCTCTTGATGAAAAGTATCCAAGTTAGTATATGAAAATAAAATTTGGTCTTTATTAACATTATCACCTGTTTTTATATTAAATTGATTAATAAAACCCGATGCAGGGCTTACAATCTCTAAACGATTAGATGTGCCAGAAATAACCCCCTCACCAGGAGAAGAAACATCAATTTCAGCAAAAATTAAATATGTTATAAATATGGATATTATGCCTATGAAAACACGAATTTTTTTCGATGTACGGAAAATGTTACTGATGCAGTTTTTTAATTTCATTTATATTTCCAATTAGTTGTATATATTCCATCTTATTTTTCATATCTGAAATCGTTAGTTCTGCAATACGCCTTTCTATTGTCAGTATATCGAATAAGGTATTGACCATTTCGTAAAATGACGACTGTGAAATACTATATTCTCGCTCTTGGCTTTTTATAATAGAGTACATAGTATTACGTTGCTCTTGGAGTCCTGCCAATTCTGATTGGTTAGAGGATGATATCAATTTTAAATTTTTTATTTTTGCAGTGAGTTCTTGATATTTATAATCAGCTTTTTTTTGTACGGCGGAATATGTTTTTAGCTGAGCTGATTCGGAAAAAATTTTGTCAATATCAAAAACATTAACTTTGAGATCTAATCCAATATAAGACTCATTATGACTTCTTTTTTTCTCGGCATACTTTTCTTCTGCAATTAAATTAATACTGAACAGGGAATTTTGCTGATAAGCATTTTCTTTTATGGCATCTGCTTGCATCTTCAGCATGTTGTAATCTATATTTTGATTGGTATGGTCATTATCAATAAAGGTTGACTTTAAATTTTTAATTAACCTACTAGGAACATTAACACCTTCTTTAGGAAAGGTAATACCAGAGATCACTTCAATATTCGATTTATATTGTTCGATTTCCTTTTCAATGTTTTTTCTTTCTGTCTCAATGCGTTGCATTAGCAATGTTGCTTGCTCAACATCACTGATTTTGGCAACGCCACTATTATAGCGTCGGTTAATTAGGTTAAAGATATCTTGTGCATTATGATGTAATTTTGTTGTGCTTTTAGTTAATTCAGATAGGAAATGAATACCAATTAAATTTCCCGTTACTGCTGTATAAAGCTCCTCTTTTTCTTTATTGAGTGCAAGCTCAGAAATTTTTAGCTTGAGATTCTTCTCTGAAAATCGATGCATTAGAGCGCTGTCATAAATCAGTGATGTTGCCGTCAAGCTTCCATCTGCTGGCTCTTTGTTATTTTTAATCTTGCTAGTAGCAGATACTTTGGGTAAATAAAAATATTCAGTTTGTTTGGCTCGATATCCTTCAGCTTCTAGTTCTAGCTCTTTTATTTTTACTGAAGTTGAATTATTTAATACTTTATCAATAAATAAATTGAAGCTTTCACTATTTGCAAAACAATGATTGATAGAAAAAATAACCATAGAAATAGCTAATGTATAATATATTTTACGCATGCTTTAATCCATCGATAGCAATGCTATCATTTTGTTTTTATTTTCAAGGGATTTTTCTTTCATCCATTGCGTGGTTTTATTGATTTCTAATATAATTTCTGCCATTTTGGCATTATCAATTTTTCTCATATTTTTTTCTTCAGTTAAGTGATTTTCGAGTATTTCTTTCCAATCATCATGAGATGTTTTAATCGATTTCAAAACATTAAGATTTTCCATCGTACAAGATGATAACGTTGCTAAGTGAACAGATATTTCCTTGGCTAAATCATTGTTTTCTGAAATGGAAATTATTTTTTCAGCGATATTAATATTGATATCTTTTAATGAAGCCAGCTTTTGTTGAATATCATCTATTTCGTTGGTGTATTTTGAAATAGATTCCTTTTTCTCTTTTTTCTGTTCCTTTTTATAAAAGAAATTAAAGAAATTTAGACTAATCAAAAGTAAAACTGAGATGGCTACACCAAGAATTGAGGTTAAAAAAGCAAATGACATTGAATTTAGTGCCATAGAGATAGACGAAATCATGGCATTCATTTTTTCCGAGACATCCCCATCGCCACCGAGTGATGCAGAAATCGCAGTTATCATCCCTGTTAAACCGATAAATGTACCAATTAGCCCTAATGACACACTAACAGATGCAGAGAGTTTGGTTTGGTTAGATAGAAAAATATAGTTTTCCTGTTCATTCCGTTTGAAAGTTTTGTGATACAAGAAAATAATTAGCGGATAAATATATATACCAATCATGGCATAGCTTATCTCGGGCGCTAATAAAAGACATTGTGCTATCATTTCTTTAACTTCTTTTAGTAAAAAAGAAGCTGAAAAAGTCACCGCATAAAAGAATAATCCAATATAATACATATTATTTGTAATCCCAATAGATACATGAATTCCATCCTGAACAATACTCACTCATTCCTTTTTCAAAAAGTACAGTTTTATTTAATTCAAGATTTTTTATTAATGATGCTATATAAATAAGGTTATAGATGTTTTTATCTTCACTTTCAGATATGTTATTATCAACATACCCTTTCAATATTATTTTGTTACCAATGCTATTTTTAAATTCCTCAATTAGTACTTGAGCGTTATCTTCTTTTAAGTTAATGCCTCCTTTGAAATAAATAACTCTTTTTTTTATATCAATATGAGCACTTTCAAAATTAAGGTTTTCATAGTTTATATATGAGATAACGTTTTTCATGCCACTGAATATAAAAACCATAGAAACTAAAATTATAATACATAGTGTTCCACTTAATCCATCAACCATGGGGGCGAGTTCTTCATCCGAGCCATCATAGTCCTCTTCTTTCATTTTGTTTTTAACTCCATGAGCATTCTTTACTGCGAGCTATTATAGGTATTATTATCTTTAGCTCATAAGATAATCAGCTCAAAATAATGGAGTATCAGTTCATATGGTGCTGTGAGTCTAATTATTTTTTATAAATCCTATATAATGTAAAAATAGAAATATTTATTTTTTAAATTAATAGAAGATTAAGTGGGAAAATGGAAAGTATAAATAATTCGTCAGATAAAAAAGATATAGTGATTAAATCCTTTAAAGTTCAAGGGTTAGATCTCATTGTTATTAAACCAGATGGAACATCGAGTAAAATTCCTAATGGACTATCTGATATTATTTTGGGGAATATTACCTTAACAAATGAAAATGGTAACTCAATATCTCAAGATGAAATTATATCTTCAATAAAAATGAATATTGGTGTGGATTCAGTATATATCAAAGAGCAGTTCTCCAGTGACTTTGTTGAAATGAACGATAATGAAGAAATTGAGGATGACATAGAAAATGATTCACAGAAATTTATTGAAAAATTAGATGCTTTAAATAAAAAGAACGAAGAGTTAGCTGAGATTGTAAGCGGTTTGGAGTTGATAAATGAAAACCAAGAGGCGCAAATAAATGCGTCATTGGCAAAGTTAGCTGAAGCGAATAGCCAATTAGAACAACAAGCAAAAGCGAAAGCACAGGCGGCTGATAAACAAGAGGAGGCTGCTACACAGCCTTCAGCTCCCCCTTCACTGCCGCCTGCGCCACCGTCTTCATCAGTGTCAACAAGCTCTTCTGCGAGTAAACCTAAAGATAATAATGCTGCTATTCTTCCGCCTTCGACAGTACATATATCAGGGAAATTGAGTGAAGAGAGCGATTCAGGCAAAGTTGGGGATCACATTACTCAAAATAATACCCCAACTTTTACGGGAACTGTTTCATTAGACTCAAATGCCTATTTAATGATTGGTGGTACACGCTACCCCATTACCGCCGATAACAATGGTAACTGGGTATTGCAAATTACTCCCCCGCTCAAAGATGGGGTACATGATTATGAATTAGGAGCATCGCGAGGTAATGAGGCACCTATACTGGTTAAAGGGCAACTGACAATTGATACAGCGCTTAACACATTAACTGCTGATATTGATGTGCATGCTGACAGTGGCACGTTAGGAGATAAGCTGACGCATCATTCACAACCGACATTTACTGGTGTATCGGAAGCTGGGAGCACTGTTGTTCTTACAATTGATAAACAGGTACTAACGACTGTCGCGGATGAAAAAGGCATCTGGCGGGTGACAGTAGGAAATTTGCTTCAGGATGACCAATATACATACCATGTGACAGCAACGGATGCTGCTGGGAACCAAAATACGACCACGAACACGTTGACAATAAAAACCACGGCACCAGAAATTACCGCTACTCTTGATGGGGGCAATGGTTTTTTAACCAATCAGACGCAGCCAATATTAATGGGGAAAACGGAAGCGGGATTAACGGTTAAGGTATCTATTGATGGTCAAGAGTACAGCGCGCAGGCAGATGACCAAGGAAATTGGTCATTACAAATTCTGCAAGGGTTGCCGAATGGAAACCATTTGTTTAGCGTCAAGGTAATGGATGCGGCGGGAAATCAGAGTACGGTTACCGATAGTATAGTGGTAGATACGCGAAAGCCTTCTGCTACGGCAAAACTCACAAGCGAAAGTGACAGTGGAAAAGAAGGGGATAATATCACCCAAGACCCTCAACCTATATTGACGGGGTCCACGAAACCTGATTCAGCGATCCGCATTATTTTTGATGGCAATTCATATCCAGTGACCACCGAAGCTGATGGTTCATGGCATTTGACTCTGCCAACGCTCACTCAAGATGGAAATTACGACTATCAAGTACATGTTACTGATTTAGCGGGAAACGAATCCTCATTCAATGGGTTTTTTACCCTTGATACGACAGTAGAAAACGTTACCGTTGGTTTAGATACTCAAACAGACAGCGGCGCGGTAGGGGATAAGCTAACTAACAATAAACAGCCTATTTTTTCAGGTACGGCGGAGGCAAACAGCAAAATTACCCTCAATATTGCTGGTCAAATACTGACTACGGTTGCGGACGAAAACGGTGTTTGGGATATTTCTGTCAAACAACCGTTACCAGAAGGGTTATCTAAATACCAAGTGACCGCGGTTGATGCGGCGGGAAATCAGAAAACGGTAGAAGATACGGTCATCATAAAAACATCCTTGCCCAATGCAACGACCATTTTAGAGGGAGGGCATGGCTTTCTAACAAACCAAACCACACCAACGTTATCAGGAAAAACCGAAGCAAATGCGACCATTAAGGTAACGATAGGAAAGCACGAGTACAGCAGTAAAGCGGATGAGAATGGGGATTGGTCGTTACAAATCTCTGATGCGTTGACTGATGGCTCCCATTTATTAACGGTCAAGGTAACCGATAACGTGGGTAACCAAAGCGTATTCATGGAAAATGTCCAGATTGATACCGTCCCTCCTTCTGCGGACGCAGGCATGAAAGCTGAAAGCGATACAGGTGTGATTGGCGATAACATTACACAGAAGATACAGCCATTTATTTGTGGTATGACGAAGCCTTATTCAACCGTAATAATTAATTTACCTGGTTATGCGGGAGGTACGCGAGAGCGAATTGCAGATGAAAATGGCTATTGGGAAGTTCGTCCTACCGTTCCACAATCTGATAATACAAGCACGTATACTGTCACAGTCACTGATTTGGCAGGTAATACCTCGTCATATCAAGGTCAATATACCATTGATACTCAAATTGCATTGACGGTGGATTTGGATCCTGCGAGTCAGAGTGATACCGTATTTGATGGGCAAACAACGCATTTAGCCCGTCCACAGATTAGCGGGACATCAGATCCAGGGGCTAAAATTACAGGGCAGTTCAAAGACACGACTAAAATTGTATATGCTGATCAAGATGGGAAGTGGTCATTAGTATTTGATGTTGATGCAAATACTGATACAAGTAATACGTACACGATTACGGCGAGTGATATCGCAGGTAACGAGAAAACAATCACCAAAGATTTTAACTTTTTACCCATCCTTGTCGGTGCAGAAAGAAGCCCTGAGCTGACAGCCAAGTTACATATTGACAGTGACAGCGGTATACAAGGTGATAACGTTACAAATGTTAATACACCTAAATTTGAAGGGATTGCGACAGCAGGGGCATCAATTACCTTAAATATTAATGGTGTAGATTACCCAGTTACCGCGGATATGACCACAGGTGAATGGACAGTTACGACCAAACCATTGCCAGAAGGAAATCATAGTTATGTGGTTACCGCGACACACTCTGGTTATAGCAAACCAACGGAAGTACACGGACATACATTTGTTGATACTATCTCTCCTAGTTCTATTATTACACTAACCCCAGAAACAGATTCTGGTACACAAGGTAACTTTATTACCAGTAATCGCAATCCTGTATTTACAGGTAAAAGCGAAGTGGGTTGTACAGTTACATTGGCGTTAAATAATCAAACTGTTTCTATGCTTACAGACAGTAATGGGGAATGGTCGTTAACGCTGCCAAATGAGTTACCAGAGAGTTTTTCAGGGAGGTTTGAGGTATCCATTACAGACGTTGCAGGTAACCTCTATACAGAAGAAGGCCAACTGGTTATTGATAATACGATGCCTGTCCTATCAGATATCAAATTTACATCTCCATATAATAATTATTATAGCACCTGGTACTCGAATGATAAAACGCCAACTTTTACGGGTAAAGTTTCCCCTGGGTCAAGTTTAGAGTTTTCATTTGATATGGCATTTAACAGTAAAACATATCCGCAACACTTTACAATTACGGATATTGATGAAAATGGTAATTGGTCTTTCACCTTTCCTGAAGGAATGATTCAAGGGAATACAAATTATTATTATCGAATTAACAATATGGAGTTTAAAGCGACATCGCCGTCAGGAGGGGAAACAACGGAGAAATTTCACCCAAGTGGTATACATATTAGGGATGCTGCTATCACTATTACGGGGGGAGTCGCTGCACAATCCAGTCCAACGGGAAGTGAAGGTCAGCATTTAACTTTTTCTCGCAACCCTGTATTACAAGGCTCAATTACCGATGGTGATAAAATGAGTGGATATATTGATATTGGAAACAAGCAATATCAATTATCCTTTTCCAAGGATAGTAGGAAATGGTATATCGTTCTACCTTCAGATACACAATTACTATTAGGTGAAAATAACTACACTCTTACTATGACTGACATATATGGTTCTAAGTTTGAATATTCATCTTATGTTACTGTTTCAGATTTTAAATATTGGTTAGATCCAGACTGTGACTCAGGGAAGCTTGGTGACCATGTTACCAATACTACGAAACCAGTCTATAAAGGGATTGCTGAGATTGGTGCAAAATTATCCGTAAAAGTTAATGGAGTATTATATCTAATTGATGTTGATAACAATGGAGAATGGAGTTTTGAAGTTCCAATAACAGGGGATGGGGATTATCAAATTGAATTTATTCAAGTCAATAATGGGGTGATTGTCGCGAAAGATACGCTCACTATTGATACGATAGCCCCTGAATATATAGATGGAAGTGTTTATTCTGGAAATGCCCATCCAGGTACTTTAGTCGCGAATAATAATGAATTTCATATTTTCTTAAATTACAAAACGCCAGTTGATTATTATACGATTGAAATCAATAACCAAACAATTACACATAATCGGGTGGAAAAACCCTTTGATGGAAATAGCACGCAAATTGGCGGTGTATTAAAACTACCTAATGGTGTGCATCATGGTAAAGTGATTGCTTATGATAAAGCCGGTAACATATTAGAACACGATATTATAATACCTGTATTAGCGGGAGACCAAGCAATTAATCCCCCTAAAATTTCAGTGGGTTTACATGATAAATTATTAATATCTGAATCAGATAAGCATGTGGCATTTAACAATAATACCCTGAAGTTAATTGGAACCACAACACCTGGTAGTAATATCGAAGTCATGGATGCACAAGGCCATTTATTAGGAACAGCTCAAGCGAATAATGACGGTGTATGGGAACTACAATTATCTGAAAGTCTTATTCCTATTGGGATCTTACATGATGAAAGTATTCAGTTGGTCGTTAATGTAAAAGATCTACTCAATCGCGAAAGTCAATTAAACTTTAATATTACTTATGATAATCAACCCCCCGAAATTACAGGCGCTGTCGACGATGTTTTATTAGAAGATATACAGCAAATCAATATTAATACACCTACCTTTAGTGGCGAAACGAAAGCATATGCAGATGTTAAACTGACGATTGGTCCCCACGTATTTACAACAACAGCAGGTTCTGATGGAAAGTGGCATTATACTATTCCCCCAGAAACGCCTCTCGATGATGGTTCTTATTTATACAAGATAGAAGCAACCGATATTCTAGGGCAAGTCAGCACACAAAAAGTCAATGGTAATTTTATCGTCAAAACGACGGCATTTATTTCAGGTGGTTTAGATCCCAATGAAGATTCTGGCATTCAGGATGATGGAATTACCCATTTCAATAAACCTAAATTTGAAGGTATTACAGAACCGAATGCGATTGTACGACTTATCTTTGATAATAAAATAGCTTTTGCTTATGAAACGATAGCCGATGATCAAGGTCAGTGGGTAATAGAGGTTACTTCTAAATTAGAAGATGGCCCTCATGATTATGTGATCACCACTAAAGACCTACAGCAAGGCATTTCTGGTCAAATCGGCGGTAAGCTGACCATCGATACAATAGCACCAGAGGGGCTTATTGGTGGCGTTGTTGATCACCAGGATCTCATGATTAAAGACCATATTCTGACTAATAACACAACACCCACTTTCAGTGGATTTGCCGAACCAGGGGCTAATTTGCAACTGATGTTTGGCCAATCTGTATTTGTCCTAATTGAAGTAGACAAACAAGGCCAATGGACATACACCTTTCCACAACCGTTTCCAGATGGCGAGTATGAATATACTATCATAATGGAAGATATTGCTGGAAACCTCAGCAGTACTGGGCTAACCGGTAAAGTTGTGATTGACACGACACCTCCGCTGTTGACATTGGATATTGCAGGACTAAATGCAGATAAAGATAAAAGCCAGATAGCGGTGGATCACAATAAACCTATTTTTAGTGGGACGAGTGAGGAATATGTCAAGATTGTATTGATGATTGATGGTAAGCCATATAAAGAGGTCACTGTTGATGCATCAGGGGAGTGGAAAATAGCCGTCACAGATGAATGGGAAGATAAAGCTTATCAGTATGAAGTGATAGCTGTTGATGGTGCAGGTAATGAAGTGAAGAACTCCGGGACAATTACCGTTGATACGGTTGCCCCAACGCTGGTGGATTCGGGGGCGGTTAATCCAAATACATTAAAGGCCGAAGAGTCTATCGTAACGAACTCATCGACACCGACCTTTAAAGGCAGCAGTGAAGCTGGCTCGGTGATCAGGATAGACATCGGGGGGAGTTCGTTTAAAGACATTCCGACGAACGAAAAAGGGGAATGGTCATTTACGGTTCCCCCCTCCGTACTGCAAGACGGATTGCATAAGTATACGATAACGGCAACCGATGTGGCGGGGAATCAATCCGCTCCGCAAAAAGGGCAAATTACCGTTGATACGGTTGCCCCAACGCTGGTGGATTCGGGGGCGGTTAATCCAAATACATTGAAGACTGAAGAGTCTATCGTAACGAACTCATCGACACCGACCTTTAAAGGCAGCAGTGAAGCTGGCTCGGTGATCACGGTAGAGATAGGCGGGAATTCGTATAAAGACATTCAAGTGAATGGAAAAGGGGAATGGTCGTTTACGGTTCCCCCCTCCGTACTGCAAGACGGATTGCATAAGTATACGATAACGGCAACCGATGTGGCAGGGAATCAATCCGCTCCGCAAAAAGGGCAAATTACCGTTGATACGGT
>NZ_JBBPXM010000017.1:0-60013 GCF_050446505.1 Providencia sp. SP181 | reverse complement strand
GCTTGATGCTCAAAGAATGTTTACTGTCGTATGTCTTCTTACGAAAACATATTACCTATTAGTTCATATATATGAATTAACGTGTTAGTCACTCTTCAAGACTTAAAATCAAATATTTTTTTGATAGTGTCCTGTGAGTGCCCACACAGATTGTCTGATAAATTGTTAAAGAGCGTTGCAGCATTTCGTCGTGAAATTGACCTTCTGGGTCGTTGCTGCGAGGAGGCGTATAATACGTTTTCCTCCGTGAGAGTCAAGCAATTTTTTGCTTTTTCTTTTCAGAATCTCTCGCTGCCGTTTCAGTGTTCACCGCGCTTTGCGTTGTCTTGTTCCCGGTCAGTGGATGCGCATTATAGGGAGTCAGAAAAATCTGGCAACCCCTTTTTTGCATTTTTTTATTCAACTGCTGCATTCCACAGCAAAACCCCTACTTATACTGACTTATCCACCAAGTTATCCACAAGCGAAAATAATTTAAAATTTATCGCGCATTACGCAAACGTTTGCGTTACAATTAGCGCGAAATTTCAGCATTGATTTTGTTTTTATGTTCTGAAATTGTTAGTGACTTATATATCGCTATTGAAGAAGCAATCAAATTCCGCTTTTATAAATAGGTATATAAGAAAAGCCAGTGGCTTTTCACTCATTGATATTCGTATTGCCTTATTTATTCAAATCCAAGGGATCTATCTCATGCAACTGCTTCGTCCTATTCGTCGTGCCCTGCTTAGTGTGTCTGATAAAACAGGGGTTGTTGAATTCGCTAAAGCGCTTTCCGAACGTGGTGTTGAACTTCTATCAACTGGCGGTACTGCGAAACTCCTCGCAGAATCAGGTCTTAACGTGACTGAAGTTTCAGATTACACGGGATTCCCTGAAATGATGGATGGCCGCGTAAAAACGTTGCACCCGAAAGTTCATGGTGGCATTTTAGGGCGTCGTGGCACTGATGACGCAATCATGCAAGAACATGATATTTCGCCTATTGATATGGTTGTTGTGAATTTATACCCTTTTGCTCAAACAGTAGCAAAACCAAACTGCACACTAGAAGATGCGGTTGAGAATATCGATATCGGGGGCCCAACCATGGTGCGCTCTGCGGCTAAAAATCATAAAGACGTTGCGATCGTAGTCAACAGCAATGACTACCAAACTATTATTGATGAAATGGATGGTCACCAAAATTCGCTGAATTGGGCAACCCGTTTTGACTTGGCCATAAAAGCGTTTGAACACACCGCCGCTTACGACAGCATGATAGCGAACTACTTTGGCGAGTTAGTTGCCCCTTATTATGGTGATACCACGCAGCCTTCTGGTCGTTTCCCTCGCACATTGAATTTAAACTTTATCAAAAAACAAGATATGCGTTATGGCGAAAACAGCCACCAAGATGCCGCTTTCTATATAGAAGAAAATCCAAAAGAAGCATCGATTGCAACCGCACAGCAAATTCAAGGCAAAGCGCTTTCTTATAATAATATCGCCGATACCGATGCTGCTCTGGAATGTGTGAAGTCATTCGATGAGCCTGCCTGTGTGATTGTAAAACACGCGAACCCTTGTGGTGTCGCTATCGGCAAAGATATTCATGCAGCTTATGATAATGCATTCAAAACTGACCCAACCTCTGCGTTCGGCGGTATCATCGCGTTTAACCGTCAGTTAGATAAAACAACTGCACAAGCTATTATTGAACGTCAATTTGTTGAAGTCATTATTGCACCTTCAGTAGCAAATGATGCATTACCGATTCTTGAAACCAAACAAAATGTTCGCGTACTTGTTTGCGGTGAATGGAATAAACCCGTTGCAGGCTTAGATTTCAAACGTGTTAACGGTGGTTTATTAGTCCAAGACCGTGATTTAGGCATGGTAGAAAAAGAAGAACTACGCGTTGTTACGACACGCCAACCTACTGAACGTGAACTAAAAGATGCCTTATTCTGCTGGAAAGTCGCGAAATTCGTTAAGTCAAATGCGATTGTTTATTCTAAAAATGACATGACCATCGGGATTGGTGCAGGCCAAATGAGCCGTGTGTACTCAGCTAAAATTGCGGGGATCAAAGCGGCCGACGAAGGTTTAGAAGTTGCAGGCTGTGCGATGGCCTCAGATGCTTTCTTCCCATTCCGCGATGGTATCGATGCGGCTGCCGCCGTTGGTGTGACTTGTGTTATTCAACCAGGTGGCTCAATTCGTGACGAAGAAGTCATTGCTGCGGCAAATGAACATGGTATTGCGATGATTTTCACTAATATGCGCCATTTCCGTCACTAATTATTAGGAGATTATTCATGAATATATTAATTATTGGCGGTGGTGGCCGTGAACATGCATTAGCGTGGAAAGCGGCGCAATCGCCTTTAGCAAAAAAAGTTTATGTTGCACCAGGTAACGCAGGAACAGCACTTGAGTCTGCTATCGAAAATGTGAATATTTCTGCTACTGATATTGATGGCCTGCTGCAGTTCGCCAAAGAAAAACAAATCGATTTAACGATTGTCGGTCCTGAAGCCCCTTTAGTGATTGGCGTTGTCGATGCATTTAAAGCGGCAGGCTTAACAATTTTTGGCCCAACAAAAGGGGCTGCACAACTTGAAGGTTCAAAAGCATTTACTAAGGACTTTTTAGCTCGCCATCATATTCCGACTGCGGCTTATGAAAATTTCACAGAAGTGGAACCCGCGTTAGCGTATTTAGATAAAGTCGGCGCACCTATCGTGATTAAAGCTGATGGCTTAGCGGCGGGCAAAGGTGTTATTGTCGCGATGACACTTCAAGAAGCAAAAGACGCTGTTCAAGATATGTTAGCAGGTAATGCCTTTGGCGATGCAGGACACCGTATTGTGATTGAAGAGTTTCTTGATGGTGAAGAAGCCAGCTTTATCGTGATGGTCGATGGTGAGAATGTCATCCCAATGGCCACTAGCCAAGACCATAAACGTGTTGGTGATGGTGATACGGGTCTCAATACAGGCGGAATGGGGGCTTACTCTCCCGCTCCGGTTGTCACAGATGAAATTCATCAACGTGTGATGCAGCAAGTGATTTATCCTACTGTTAAAGGCATGGATCAGGAAGGTAATCGTTACCAAGGCTTCTTATACGCAGGGTTAATGATTGATAAAGCGGGCAATCCAAAAGTTATCGAATTTAACTGCCGCTTTGGCGATCCTGAAACACAACCTATCATGATGCGTTTACAGTCAGACTTAGTCGCACTGTGTTTAGCCGGCGCGAACGGTGAGCTGGCAGGCAAAGATTCACTGTGGGATGAGCGCCCTGCTTTAGGTGTTGTCATTGCTGCTGGGGGTTACCCTGGGGATTACTGTAACGGTAATGTTATTTCTGGATTGCCAACCACTGAAGCCGCTGATAGCAAAGTGTTCCATGCAGGCACTCGCATGAAAGATGGTGATGTCGTTACTGCTGGTGGCCGTGTACTATGCGTGACCGCGTTGGGTGATGATATCGAGAAAGCCCAAACTAAAGCATATGAAGCCGCTAAGAATATTCACTGGAATGATAGCTTTTATCGCAACGATATCGGCTACCGCGCCATCGCACGTATTAAGTAATAAAATCCAATAATCGACAAGCTGATAAGAGGAAACTTTTATCAGCTTTTTTATTGTTGTTTGTTTTTACTAGCAGCCAATGGCTCTAAGTATTTCGAAGCATAGCTAGGCGGCAAGGTTACTTATGCCCAGAAGCATAGATAACTATGTGATTGGGTTAAGTCACCGAAGCCAACAACGCTAGGATTTGAAAGACGACGAGCGGTGAAATTAGAGTGAATCTTTAGAAGGCTGCCAGCGGCAAAAATCCGTATCCGCCACCATCAAAAGCTGATTTCCCTCGGAAGACTCCAACCACGCCAAATTCAGCTGAGAATGCCACACTTTCGCACGGCTTTGTAACCAGTTTTCAGCATATGGTTCGAAAGTCACGTCTCTCACATCACCTTCGCAAGTCGTCACTTTACCTTGCTGCCAACGCCCTTGATAAAGTTTAACGCCACCCACGATAAGCGCGGTGTTGGTCTCAAGTACCCGAGCTGCTTCAAAGCGCCAACGCGTGATTTCATCGGTAGAAAGAGGTGTTTTAGTACCATCCTGAGCACGCTGCATAAAAATAACATCATTATTTTTATCGAAGCGTAGCTGTTCCGTAATATCGCCACCTTTTTGGTTCAAGATTTGGCTGCGAATTTGCCAGAGATTACCAGAACGGTATTCGAAGAAATTAACGGAAGTATCAGTGCCTTTATAAGGACTGTAAACCATCATCAGGACAAGGGGTTGGCTTTTTGCATCATTCAGCCGCCACATACGAATGACGCCATCATCGGCAATAAAACCACTTGCACTAAACTCTGGAAGCTTTGGTGCATTCGAGGAACAGGCGCTTAGCATTGAGAGAGCTCCCAATACCAGCAACCCTTTTTGAATAAACAAAAGGGGTAGTTTCTTACCCCCTCTGATAATTCGAGTATACAATGTACTTATTTTACAGCTTCTTTCAGTGCTTTACCGGCAGAGAAAGCTGGTACAGTTGTCGCAGGAATTTGGATTTCTGCTTTAGTTTGTGGGTTACGACCAGTACGAGCAGCACGGTGGCTAACTTTAAAAGTACCGAAACCGACCAGTTGTACACTGTCACCTTTTTTCAGCGTTTCAGAAATAGCATTCAGAGTAGATTCTAAAGCTGCTTTTGCCTGAACTTTGGTCAGGTCTGCTGATTCTGCGATAGCATCAACTAATTCAGTCTTGTTCATAAATTATCCTTACACAGTGTGTTTATCGTTTGCAAAGCATCGAGTGCGTCGGATATGCCAAATTGACAGCCCCTGATACACGCCCCCGATAGCCACTTCTTCTCGCCCCTAAATGTAGACCAGAGTAGGGGCAAATGTGAAGTCTTAGTACTCAGCATTACTGCGCTAAGTCACGTTTTCGATAACGAAAGCGTAAAAATTAGCCTAAAGTAATACCTATATTGCTCACCCCCGCTTCGCGAAGGTCAGATTTTAATCCTTTAATTAACTCTAAGTCGCGCTCTTCACAAGCTGCCAGTAAACGGAAAATGTCCCACTGGATATCCCACTCTTCTTCAATCGCAGGAATTTCTTTAAGTTCTTCATCTGTCATTTCCCGCCCTGCTTGAGTCATTTCGAGCATGGCAACCGTACGAATGGAGGCTTCGCTAACCAATATTGCGTGCTCAAGGGTTTCCCCACTCAATTTTGAGTGAATGATTTCACCTAATGCAATACAGGCATCAATAGCTGGATACACACCATACATATCGAAATCATCTGCTGATGGGATAATTTCTTCTAATTTCTCTAACTGACTGTCGAAATTGACTTTGCTATCTTTAATGACCAAAGTTTCCCAAACTAAATCAAGGATGGAACGATAAACTTTTGCATCGGCAAATTCAGTTTGCTGACAAAACATCTGAAAGTTGGGATACATTCTTTCACATAAACTTGCCATGAAAGTTGTATGTTGCCAGCTTTCTAATTTTTCCAACCTCAAATGAATGGGATTTCTTAACATAATTTCTGACTCATCAATCTTAATACTTCGCAGTTTACCTGAAAATCTGTCAATGCCACATATTTTGCTGATAATTAGCTGATTTTCTCATTCATTCGCTTAAAAAACGTTCGATTTGATGCAATTCCGTCAGCAAAACGTGTTGGTTCAGGCAACCTATAACCCTTTAGACACTGCTTAACCCACGATAAGGAAGACGAAAAACCGACTTTATACCCCGGCGAAACATATAATGGTTTGCAGCGTTTTTTGCTCCGCAATACCCAACCGAGTTGATTTTTCCCTGCCATTAATGGCTGAACACTTTCGGGAGAGTCGCCTAATTCAGCTGCATCACCACATAAACGACTTTTTGCAACGCCTATCGTTGCAACATTGGCCTGTAAACCAAAATGGCAAGCCACGCCAAAGCGCCTTGGGTGAGCAATACCTTGCCCATCCACGAGGACTAATTCAGGCTTGTGCTGTATTTTTTCCCACGCAGCCATTAGACCAGGCACTTCACGAAAAGAAAGTAACCCAGGTATATAAGGCAACTGAGTCGGGATTCGTGCTATTTGATACTCAACGAGTTCTAACTGCGGCCAAGACAGCACAACGATCACTGCACGGGTAATTGTGCCTTGTTGTTCAAAGCCCACATCCGCCCCACCAATCAGTTTCAATGATGGAAACTCATCCTGCAAAATGATTTTTGAGGCTTGGTTAGTTTGTTCTTTTCGTAGCTGTTGAGTATCTAAAACCATAGCGCATCCAATGCTTCGATACTTAATTATTCTTAATCATAGATGATAATGGTGTACTTACAAGGTTCTATAAATACACCACAAATCAAGAACATCAAGAACATCAAGAAATGATGACTACTGATGATATTGGCGAGAGAAACGGTGAACCGCATCAACAAATGTGCCTGCATGTTCAGGTGGCACATCCTGATGGATGCCATGACCTAAGTTGAAAACATGCCCTTCGCCGTGACCAAAACCAGACAGGATATTTTGCACTTCGTCTTCAATACGTGCAGGTGGCGCATACAACATAGACGGATCCATATTACCTTGCAGCGCAACTTTATCACCAACACGGCGGCGCGCATCGGCAATTTCTGTTGTCCAATCAAGGCCTAATGCATCACAACCAGTTGCAGCCATTTCTTCTAACCACTGTCCGCCACCTTTGGTGAACAAGGTAACTGGCACACGACGGCCATCGTTTTCACGAATTAATCCATCAATGATCTTATGCATATAGTTCAAAGAGAACTGTAAATAATCACGTTTAGTTAATACACCACCCCATGTATCAAAAATCATGATGGATTGTGCGCCCGCACGAATTTGCGCATTTAAGTATAAAATGACGCTATCCGCCAGTTTATCCAATAATAAATGCAGTGTGTTCGGGTCTTCATACATCATTTTTTTGATTTTAGTGAAGGCTTTACTACTACCGCCTTCTACCATGTAAGTAGCTAATGTCCATGGGCTTCCAGAGAAACCAATTAGTGGCACGCTCCCTTCAAGGGCTTTACGAATAGCACGAACAGCATCCATCACATACCCCAGCTCCATTTCAGGATCGGGAATTGGGATGTTTTTTACATCCGCCACAGAGGTGATAGGCTTTTGAAAACGTGGACCTTCGCCTGTTTCAAAATACAGTCCAAGTCCCATGGCATCAGGGATAGTTAGGATATCAGAGAATAAAATTGCGGCGTCTAATGGGAAACGACGTAATGGCTGCAATGTCACTTCACACGCAAGCTCAGTATTTTTGCACAGCGCAATAAAATCACCAGCCTCGGCGCGCGTTGCTTTGTATTCAGGCAAATAACGCCCCGCTTGACGCATCATCCATACCGGGGTCACATCTACAGGCTGACGTAGCAGAGCACGTAGATAGCGGTCATTTTTTAACTCAGTCATTATTTACTCCATTATTATTAGTGGCCGCCGCAAATGGCTATAAGCAAAGATGGCTATTGTAACATGTAAAAGGCAACAATATCAGCGCACTGCTACTTGTCCGATTCGTACTCACTTTGACGACACAACGCTACTGTGTCCTCAATTAAACGCCTTGCGATAGTATCCCCTGGAGGGATAAGCGGTAAGTCATTGTAATGATACCAATTTGCGCTGACTAACTCGTTTGGATCAACCTGAATATCACCGCTCTCATAATCCGCAAGGAAGCCCATCATTAAGGAATGAGGGAAAGGCCATGGCTGTGAAGAGACGTAGCGAATATTTTTCACTTTTATCTGGCTCTCTTCCATGACTTCGCGCATAACGGCTTCTTCTAATGTTTCACCCACCTCAACAAAACCTGCTAATACGGTAAATAATGGGTTTTGGGAATGACGACGGTGCTGCGCCAAGAGAATATGGTCATCACGACGGATCCCTACGATAATACAAGGGGCAATTTGCGGGTAATAACGCTCATGGCAATGATCACACAAACACGCCCATTCTGTTGCACTGTGGCGCATTGCCGTGCCACAGTAACCACAATAGCGGTGGGAACGATAGAATTCAGCCAGTTGTACGCCGCGCCCTGCTAGGCGGAATAAGCCTTCATCTTGCGCTGCAACAACCCGCGGAGACGCCATATCTGATGGCATTTTTTCTGCGATCAGCCAGACAATTTCCCCTTGCCATTCACCGATTGGCGTCGCACTTTTACCTTCTAATGAATAGTCTTTAGCACTGCCGCGTGGAATATCCCCTTTCGGTAACCACAATCGACCAGCGAAACAGACGAACCACCAGCCACTTTCTGTTCCTACTAACGTTAATTTATTCATTTTCTCTATCTTTTTTGGCTTTTTGTTGTTGATAAAAAGGTTGTCGATAAAAAATCAGTCTCGAATCACACAATACACTTCTTTGACACAATGTCATTCAAACGTTTGTTTCATTTCCTATCCCTGTCAATTTTGACAGTTTTTAGACAATTCATCCCTTAAAATGTCTAAAAACTGTCATAAAACGGTCAACTCACTGTCACTAATTAAAATTAGGATGCTCAGTAACCAATCTGGTTCACCGTTCCTCAAAAGTGAGAAAACAATGAAAGCTATCGTTCCTGCGATTTTACTATCACTGACCGCATCCAGTATGACATTTGCTGCTGATGCTAATTTAACAGAGTTAATCAATGCAGCGAAAAAAGAAGGGCAAGTTTACAGCGTTGGGATGCCTGATTCTTGGGCAAACTGGAAAGGAACTTGGCAAGATTTAGCCACGCAATATGGCTTAAAACACCAAGATACGGATATGAGTTCCGCACAAGAAATTGCCAAATTTGCCGCCGAAAAAAATAACGCAACGGCAGATATTGGTGATGTAGGCGCATCGTTTGGCCCTGTAGCGGTACAAAAAGGAGTCACCCAGCCTTATAAACCCACCACATGGTCACAAATTCCTGATTGGGCAAAAGATAAAGATGGCCACTGGGCATTAGCCTATACCGGTTCAATTGCCTTTATGATTAATAATGACTTAGTTAAAGATGCACCAAAAAGTTGGGACGACTTATTAAAAGGCAAATACAAAGTCACCGTAGGTGATGTTGGCATTGCAGCACAAGCCAACAATGCCGTTTTAGCCGCTGCATTTGCCCGCGGTGGTGATGAAAATAACCTTAAACCTGCCATTGAATTGTTTGCTGAGTTAGCTAAGCAAAAGCGCCTATCAGTCAATGACCCTACCGTTGCAAATATTGAAAAAGGTGAAGTGGAAGTTGGGATCTTATGGGACTTTAACGCCTTGAATTATCGCGATCAGATCAACCGAGATCGTTTTACTGTTGTCATTCCATCCGATGGCTCAGTGATCTCTGGCTACACCACTATCATCAATAAATTTGCAAAAAACCCAAATGCGGCCAAGTTAGCACGTGAATTTATTTTCAGTGATAAAGGTCAGTTGAACCTGGCAGAAGGCTATGCTCGTCCAATTCGTGCCCAATATCTGACATTACCTGATGATGTTAAAGCAAAATTACTACCAGAAGAACAGTATAAAAATGTTCAGCCAATCAAAGATGCTGACGGCTGGGAAAAATCATCGCGTAATTTACCAAAAATGTGGCAACAACAAGTTCTGATCCACCAGCAGTAATTGAATTTGTTGAATTTAGGAATAAAAGTCTGATGTCTGAAAAAGTCATACTTGTTGTCCTAGACGGCTTAAGTTATTCAGTAGCCCATCAGTGCATGGGCTATCTCAATGGACTTATCAAAGCCGATAGCGCAACACTTTATCAATTGGAGTGCGAACTCCCTTCCATGTCCCGCCCGTTGTATGAATGCATTTTAACAGGTGTGCCGCCAGTGAAAAGCGGGATCGTCAACAATGAGGTTGTACGTTTATCCCACTTTGACAGCATTTTCTCTCTCGCACGTCTTGCAGGCAAAACCACAGCAGCTGCCGCTTATTATTGGGTGAGCGAGCTATATAACCGCGCACCATTCGTGGCGACTCGCGACCGCTTTACGCACGATGAATTGCTCACTATTCAGCACGGCTGTTTTTACCAAGCAGACAGCTACCCCGATGACCATCTCTTGCTGGATGCAGAGTATTTGCGTAACCAATTTGATCCTGACTTCTTGTTGATTCACCCGATGAACATTGACGATACAGGGCACAAGTTCGGGTTTGATTCACCGCAATACCGCAATGCAGCTCGTCATGCCGATATTATTTTGTCGAATTACATCCCAACATGGATTGAGCAAGGCTATCAAATTCTTGTCACTAGTGACCATGGCATGAACAATGACCGTAGCCATGGCGGTACACTCCCCGAAGAGTGCTGGGTTCCGCTGTTTGTTATGGGTTCAAAATTTGCCCATCAGCCTTGTGATATTCAGCAAACTGACATTTGTGGCACAGTATGCCGTTTATTGGGTATCGACCCGCTCGACAAGCCTGTGTGTGATGCGCTATTACAAGGAGATGCATGATGGCTGACCTGACTGCGCCCTACGAGCAAGCCCAACCACAGCTGGGGAAAATGGCCATGTTAAAAAAAACCTTTGCCCGTTTTCATTGGCGCGCAGCATTACTCCTGTTGCCCTTTTTTGTATTGTTTGGCCTATTTCAACTCGCCCCGATGATTTGGGTGTTTATCAACAGTTTTATCTATGAAGAAGCCTGGTCCTTAGGTAATTACTTTGATGTGTTTACCAATGATTTTTACCTGCAAGCCTTCGAAAATACCTTATGGTTATCGTTGATTTGTAGCGTGATCGGTTTGTTTATCGCTAGTGTTACCGCCTTTTCTATCTACAAGATGCAAGGCAAGGTGCGCCGAATGATGATTTCATTCACCACTATGGCAAGTAACTTTAGCGGCGTTCCGCTGGCCTTCGCGTTTATCATTATTTTGGGCTTTAATGGCGCAATCACTTTGCAGCTCAAAGCGTGGGGGATTATCGAAGATTTTAATATCTACAGCGCCAGCGGGTTAATGCTGCTTTATGTCTATTTTCAAATTCCACTCGGTGTATTGTTGCTCTACCCTGCCTTTGATGCCCTCAAACCTGAGTGGGAAGATGCGGCAAAAACTATGGGGGCCAGCAAATTAACCTATTGGTTGAAAGTCGCTATTCCAGTGCTTTCCCCAGCTTTACTTGGCACTTTTATTATCTTAATTGCCAATGCGATGGGTGCGTACGCCAGTACCTATGCATTAACTAGCGGTAACTACAACCTTGTGACCATCCGTATTGCCAGCTTAGTGTCTGGTGATTTATTCCTCGAGCCAAATATGGCGGCGGCGTTATCTGTCCTACTTATCGCGATCTTAGGGTTTATCACGGGTATCCATCATTGGTTAATCAAGCGGAGCTACCATGCAAAATAACAATGTGATTAGCCCTACCATAACCAATAAGAACTCTGGATTATGGTTTCATAAGTTAGTGCTAATCAGTGTTGCCAGCTTATTAGCACTGCCTATTATTGCTACGTTTGTGTATTCCATCGCCAGTTCTTGGGGCGCAACCGTGTTACCCGATGCTTTGTCCATTAAATGGTATCTGCAATTGTGGCAAGACCCGCGGTTTTTAATGGCATTTGGCCGTTCGTTGATTATCTGTTTTGGCACGCTGTTAATCAGTACCTTGGTCATTTTACCGATGACATTTGCTGTGTTTTATCGCTTTCCCAAGCTAAAAGGGCTAATGGATTTATTGATTATCCTCCCTTTTGCGATCCCCCCCGTGGTGTCGTCCGTCGGTTTATTGCAAATTTTCGCGGATGAACCATTTATGTTAGTGGGCACTCCATGGATCTTAATTGGCACCTATTTCACCATCACACTGCCATTTATGTACCGCGCCCTCGCCAATAGTTTTCAAGGGATTAACTTACATGACCTAATGGATGCGGCACATTTGCTGGGGGCAAATACCTTTAATGCTTTCATGATGATTGTGCTGCCAAATATTCGCAAAGGCATGTTGGTTTCATTATTAATTTCATTTTCATTTTTGATGGGTGAGTTTGTGTTTGCCAATATTTTAGTGGGAACACGTTATGAGACCTTGCAAATCTACTTGTTCAATATGCGCCAAACCAGTGGGCACTTCACTTCTGCACTAGTGATGTCTTACTTCTTATTTACGTTATTGCTGACGTGGTTAGCAATGCGTTTAAATCGTTCAGGAGATGAATGATGAGCTATGTTATTGCTGAAAACTTAACGAAATCTTTCGGGTCAAATCAGGTCTTCGCCGATATTCAATTTACCATTGAAAAAGGCGAATTTATCACCCTATTAGGGCCAAGTGGTTGCGGGAAATCAACGTTATTACGCTGTATTGCAGGCCTTGAGCAACCTAATAGTGGTGAGCTTTATATTAACCACAAAAATATTACCCACCAACCTGCCCAACAACGCGGTGTGGGCATGGTGTTTCAAAGCTATGCGCTATTCCCCAATATGACCGTCGCAGACAATATCGCCTTCGGCTTAAAAATACGTAAAATCGATAGCAACGAAAGAACCAAAGCCGTTGCAGAAGTAATCGAACTGGTTGAATTGCAAGGTAAAGAGCAGCAATTTCCCCACCAATTGTCAGGCGGACAGCGCCAACGCGTGGCACTAGCAAGGGCGCTAGTAATGAAACCGCAAATTTTATTACTCGACGAGCCGTTATCCGCCCTTGATGCACGCATTCGTAAGCATTTGCGCCAGCAAATTCGACATATTCAGCGGGAACTTGGGCTAACGACGATTTTTGTCACCCATGACCAAGACGAAGCGATGATCATGTCTGATAGGATCTTTTTGATGAATAAAGGGCAGATCGTACAAAGTGATACGGCAGAGAATATTTATACCCAGCCAGCGAACGAGTTTGTTGCTCGTTTTATGGGGCACTACAATTTGGTGGATGCTCACAAAGCCAATACCATGTTAGGGTTAAATTTACAGGGTACACTCGCCATCCGCCCTGAATCTATTTATGTGAAAGAAGCGGGTCGCCAATACGGTACACATATTTCTCACCCTGTGGATGCCGTGATTTTAGATCATCAGTTGCTTGGCAATATTATTCGTTATAGCGTGAATACCCCTGTAGGAGATATGACCGTCGACCTACTCAATCGCTCTTCTGAACGTTTATTTGAACCTGGCACCCGCCTTGAGTTAATGTTTAATAAAAATGAAATTCGCGCACTTAGCTAATCATACGATAGGAATATAATGCAAAACCAATTAGCCATTTTTGACTTAGATGATACGTTGATTCAAGGGGATAGCAGCGTATTGTGGACACAATACCTGTGGGATAAGCAAATCATCAGTGACCCGCAGTTTGTGGAAGCCGATAAAGCCATGATGGCGCAGTATAATGCAGGCACTTTGGATATGCCGACTTACCTGCATTTTAACCTGCAAACCCTCGCTAATATCAAAACGGAACAAGTGGATATCTGGCTGGATGATTTCGTGCAAAGCGTGGTTTTACCAAAGATCTACCCTGAAGCGAGTCAAACGATCGCCCGCTACCGCGCCAAGGGGATCCCGATTATTGTGATCTCTGCAACCGTTTCATTTATTGTCAAAAAGATCGCGGCTCAACTCAATGCCGATGTCGCCATGGGCATTGATATTAAGCAGCAAAATGGCTGCTATACGACCGAAATTGATGGTATTCCAACCTTTAAGGAAGGTAAGGTTAAACGCCTTATGAATTGGGTTCGCCACCAGCCAATCACCGATGCGTATGTATACTTCTACACCGACTCTGCTAACGACCTCCCGATGTGCCAATTCGCCGACGAAACGTTTATTGTCAACGGCGACCACCGACTTCTCCAAGCCGCCAATGAAAATAATTGGCCGCAATATCAGTGGAATTTATAAACCTTATTGTTATCCGAACCTTGATTTCAATTTTTTAGGTTTTAGGTTTTAACTAACTTGCCTTTCAAAGGTTCCTCTAAATTATTCGTGCTAGAGGAAGGAGATAAATAGAATTATCCCGATGAGCATACATAAGTATGTGACTTGGGGAGCCGAGCGCAGCCAACGCACTTATCGCTTGAAGAATGACGAGGAAATAACCTTATTCCACTTTAATTTCCTCTTTCCTCTAAATAATTCAAGTGAGAAGAAGGCGGTAAACGAGGATATCCCAAGGAGCATACACAAGTATGTGACTTGGGGAGCCGAGCGCAGCCAACGCACTTATCGCTTGAAGAGTGACGAGGAAATAACCTTATTCCACTTTAATTTCCTCTTTCCTCTTTCCTCTAAATAATTCAAGTGAGAAGAAGGCGGTAAACGAGGATATCCCAAGGAGCATACATAAGTATGTGACTTGGGGAGACGAGCGCAGCCAACGCACTTATCGCTTGAAGAATGACGAGGAAAGCTTATACTGAAATCTCTTGTCGGAGTGCCTAGTATGCATAGCATCAGGCTGAGACCGTTAATTCGGGATCCGCGGAACCTGATCGGGTTAATACCCGCGAAGGGAACAAGAGTAATCACTCAGCGCCATTTTTGACCTTTTCCTTTTGGTGAAAATTTAAACGCAACGTCTTTTTTATTACTCCTCCGAACTCCTGACAAGCAACTTTCTTTCGATAAACCCGCTTGGTGCGCTTTGCATCATAGCCGTGACAATGTCAGGAAATTGCTATGTCCAATATTACAAATAATGTTATACCGACCGCTGATTTATCCCCACAAGCTGCACCTGCTCGCACGCGTAAGGCCCAACGTGACGCCGCTGAAAACTTTATTAACACCGTTTCTGGTGTTTCATTTCCGAATTCTGAACGTATTTATCTCCAAGGTTCAAGAGACGATATTCAAGTCCCGATGCGAGAAATCCAGCTTTCGCAAACCCTCATTGGTGGCGACAAAGATAACCCGCAATTTGAAGATAACGAACCCGTTCCTATCTACGATACCTCAGGCCCTTACGGCGACCCAACATCAGAACTCAACGTTCACAAAGGCCTGAAAAAAATTCGCGCACCGTGGATAAACGAACGTTCAGACACCACCGAAGTCGAAAACTTAAGTTCTGACTTCACACAACAGCGTCTCGCTGATGCGGGTCTCGACCACTTACGCTTTAACAACCGCCCACACCCATTAAAAGCGCAAACCAACAAATGCGTCACCCAACTTCACTACGCTCGTAAAGGCATCATTACCCCAGAAATGGAGTTTATCGCCATCCGCGAAAATATGGGTCGTGAACGTATTCGTGGTGAGGTTTTGCTGCAACAACATCCAGGGCAAGGCTTTGGGGCTAATTTGCCCGAAAATATCACGCCTGAGTTTGTTCGCCAAGAAGTCGCCGCGGGTCGCGCCATCATCCCAGCCAATATCAATCACCCTGAATCTGAGCCGATGATTATTGGCCGTAACTTCTTGGTGAAAGTGAACGCCAATATCGGCAACTCGTCGGTCACTTCATCCATCGAAGAGGAAGTGGAAAAACTGATTTGGTCAACGCGCTGGGGCGCAGATACCGTAATGGATTTGTCCACGGGCCGCTACATCCATGAAACCCGTGAATGGATTTTACGTAATAGCCCAGTCCCCATCGGCACAGTTCCCATCTACCAAGCCCTTGAAAAAGTCAATGGCGTAGCGGAAAACCTGACGTGGGAAATGTTCCGCGATACGTTATTAGAACAAGCCGAGCAAGGCGTTGACTACTTTACTATCCATGCTGGAGTCTTGCTGCGTTACGTACCAATGACCGCTAAACGCTTGACGGGCATTGTCTCGCGCGGTGGTTCTATCATGGCAAAATGGTGTTTATCTCATCACCAAGAAAACTTCCTGTACGAAAACTTCCGCGAAATTTGTGAAATTTGTGCCGCTTACGACGTTTCCTTGTCATTAGGTGATGGCTTGCGCCCAGGCTCCATCCAAGATGCAAACGATGCCGCACAATTTGCCGAACTTCATACCCTTGGCGAGTTAACCAAAATTGCGTGGGAATATGATGTCCAAGTGATGATTGAAGGCCCCGGCCACGTACCGATGCAGATGATCCGCCGCAACATGACGGAAGAGTTGGAGCATTGCCACGAAGCCCCATTCTATACCTTAGGGCCGCTCACAACCGATATTGCACCAGGTTATGACCACTTTACCTCAGGCATTGGTGCAGCAATGATCGGCTGGTTTGGTTGTGCAATGCTCTGTTATGTCACACCAAAAGAGCATTTGGGCCTGCCGAACAAAGACGATGTTAAACAAGGGCTTATCACCTATAAAATTGCAGCGCACGCAGCTGACCTTGCCAAAGGCCACCCAGGTGCACAAATTCGCGACAATGCCATGTCAAAAGCACGTTTCGAATTCCGTTGGGAAGACCAATTTAACTTGGCATTAGACCCCGAAACCGCACGTAAATATCACGATGAAACCTTGCCACAAGCTTCGGGGAAAATTGCCCATTTCTGTTCAATGTGTGGGCCGAAATTCTGTTCGATGAAAATCTCCCAAGAAGTACGTGATTACGCAGCCCAAAAAGAAGCAAACGAAAAAGAAGCGGGTATGGAACAGATGTCTGAAGCCTTCCGAGCCCACGGTAGCGAGCTATACCATGGCGCAGAAATTGTGAATGCAGAGGTCGCTGATAATGAAAAAATCGCCTAATCCTATTATTACGCCAACATCGCCATTTCCCGAAACCGAGCAATACCTCGGTCTCTACCCTGTTGTTGATTCCGTTGAATGGATTGAACGCCTGCTTAGTGCAGGTGTTTCCACCCTTCAATTACGCATCAAAGACAAAGCGGATGCTGATGTACGCGATGATATCCAAAAAGCTATTGCTTTGGGTAAAAAACATAACGCACGGTTATTTATCAACGACTACTGGCGCTTAGCCGTGGAGTTTGGCGCTTACGGCGTACACCTTGGTCAAGAGGATTTGGAAACCACTGACTTGCTGGCAATCCACCAAGCAGGGCTTCGGTTAGGCATTTCAACTCACGATGAACATGAGTTAGCCATCGCCAAATCCGTGCGCCCCTCTTATATTGCAATGGGGCATATTTTCCCCACACAAACCAAAGAGATGCCGTCATCTCCTCAAGGATTGGAAACGCTAAAAGCGATGGTTGAGGCAACACCTGATTACCCAACTGTCGCCATTGGTGGAATATCCATTGAGCGCGTACCTGCTGTTTTAGCAACAGGTGTTGGCAGTGTGGCACTGGTCAGTGCAATTACCAAAGCCGATGATTGGCGGGCAGCCACTGAAACGTTACTGAATTTAATTGAGCGTCATCGCGCTTGTTAATTAATTCATAATCAAATAATTAGCCGTGTATTTAGTGAAATAGACACACGGTTGATAATTCGAGGAATTTAATCATGTTAAGTGACCGAGAATTCATGCGTTACAGCCGCCAGCTATTACTTGAAGACATTAGCCCTGAAGGGCAACAAAAACTGAAAAATAGCAAAGTGCTGATTGTCGGTTTAGGTGGGTTAGGCTCTCCCGCATCCCTCTATTTAGCTGGTGCAGGCGTTGGCGAATTATGGCTTGCTGACCACGATAACCTGCATGTCTCTAATTTACAAAGACAAGTGCTCTACAATACTGATGATATCGAACAGTCAAAAGCCCAACTTGCAGCAAAGAGGCTTCATCAACTCAACCCGCTCGTGAAAACACGAGCAGTTGTGCAAAAACTAGAAGTTGAAACATTAATCCCACTCGTTGAGCAGGTCGATTTAGTGCTTGATTGCTGCGATAACATGGCAACACGCCATGCCGTCAATGCCGCCTGTGTCATGACCAACACGCCACTCGTTAGCGGTAGCGCAGTGGGCTTTGGTGGACAGCTAATGGTGCTCGAACCGCCGTTTAGTTCAGGGTGTTACGCCTGCCTTTACCCCGATCAAGATGAACCTGAGCGAAACTGCCGCACAGCGGGAGTATTAGGGCCTGTCGTTGGTGTTATCGGTACGCTACAAGCACTTGAAGCCCTTAAATTACTTGTCGGGTTGCCTTCATCTTTAAGCGGAAAACTACGCTTGTTCGATGGAAAACAACAACAGTGGAACACTTTGCAGTTAACGCCTTCGCTGCAATGTCCAGTTTGTCGGGAAGAAGCATGCATATCCTAATTAATGACCAAACTATGGCGCTTGATGCCCCGCTGACTGTCAACCAGTTATTTGAGACGCTAGGCCGCTCCACCGCTGGCACAGCGCTGGCTATCAACCAAGTGATCATTCCAAAGAGTCAGTGGGATTCTCATCTCATTAATGACCAAGACAATATCTTGTTATTTCAAGCTATCGCTGGGGGCTAACAATGTTAAAAATCGCCGATTTTACCTTTCAATCACGTCTATTTACAGGAACAGGAAAGTTTGCCAATGCCAGGCTAATGCAAGATGCCATTCAAGCCTCAGGTAGCCAATTAGTCACCATGGCCATGAAACGAATTAATTTGCGTGGACAGGATGATGGTATTTTACAACCTCTTCAAGAGCTTGGCGTAAAGCTTTTACCCAATACATCGGGGGCAAAAAACGCCCAAGAAGCGGTATTTGCTGCCCGCCTTGCTCGAGAGGCTCTGGGCACCAACTGGGTCAAACTCGAAATTCACCCTGATATGCGCTATTTATTACCCGATCCTATCGAAACCCTGCTCGCCGCGGAGCAGCTCGTCAAAGAAGGGTTTGTGGTATTACCTTATTGCAGTGCAGACCCTGTACTGTGCCGCCGTCTTGAAGAAGTTGGCTGCGCGGCAGTTATGCCATTAGGTGCGCCTATCGGCACCAATAAAGGCTTAGCCACTAAAGAGATGCTGCGGATTATTATCGAGCAAGCCACCGTGCCCGTTATTGTCGATGCAGGGATTGGCGCACCGAGCCACGCCGCAGAGGCTATCGAAATGGGGGCTGATGCGGTGTTGGTGAATACCGCGATTGCCGTTGCCAAGCACCCCATTTTAATGGCGAAAGCCTTTAAACTTGCCGTCGAGGCCGCTGAACTAGCTTATCAAAGTGGATTAGCGGCACCGAAGCAACAAGCCCAAGCTTCCAGCCCACTCACCAGCTTTTTGGAGGCATTATCATGATCCCCCGTTTCCAAGAGCGCTTAAGTACATTGGATTGGGACGACACAACACTGCGAATCAACAGCAAAACCGCCCACGATGTAGAACACGCTTTAGCGAGTGATATCCTCACCCTCGATGATTTTATGGCGCTACTCTCCCCTGCTGGACGCCCTTATGTCGAGGCAATGGCACAAAAAGCACAAAGACTCACCCGCCAACGTTTTGGTCATGCAGTTGGGTTTTACGTTCCTCTTTATTTATCCAATCTCTGCGCAAACGATTGTACTTACTGTGGTTTTTCGATGAGTAACAAAATCAAACGCAAAACACTCAATGATGCTGAGATAATCAATGAGTGCGAAACGATCCGCAAAATTGGGTTTGATAGCTTATTGTTAGTCACAGGGGAACACCAAAGTAAAGTGGGGATGGATTATTTCCGCCATACCTTGCCTATCATTCGCCCTTATTTCAGTTCGTTGATGATGGAAGTGCAGCCATTAAGCACTGACGAATATAAGGAATTGAAAACATTGGGCTTAGATGGTGTGATGGTGTATCAAGAAACATACCATGAGCCAACCTACCAGTTGCATCACCTCAAGGGTAAAAAACAAGATTTCCACTGGCGTTTAGCCACCCCTGAACGCCTTGGTGAAGCTGGTGTGGATAAAATTGGTCTTGGGGCATTAATTGGTTTATCTAATAGTTGGCGCACCGATTGCTACATGGTGGCCGAGCATTTACTGTATTTGCAGCAATATTATTGGCAAAGCCGCTATTCCATTTCATTTCCGCGTTTGCGCCCTTGTGCGGGTGGCGTTGAGCCTGCATCACTGATGAATGAAGCGGAATTGGTCCAACTCATTTGTGCCTTTCGGTTACTTGCCCCCAATGTTGAGCTTTCACTGTCGACTCGTGAGTCTCCGTATTTTCGCGACCATGTAGTACCACTCGCGATTAATAATGTCAGCGCAGGCTCAAAAACCCAACCAGGGGGTTATGCAGATACCAAAGAAGAGCTAGAACAATTTTCCCCAAATGATAACCGCAGTGCCGCACAAGTAGCGAATGCACTTGTGCAAGCCGGTTTACAGCCCGTTTGGAAAGATTGGGATGGTTATTTAGGCCGTTAGAATTTTACTGAAAAAGAGCATTAGCTGCACAACCGCTTAGTGCTCTTTTATTATTTAGGAGATTTTATCCCATTTGATCGTATTTTCTAAAATAAGAGCCAATATAATGCCTATAAGTAACCCATTACCCAGTAAAGAACTAAACATTGTTGGTAACGAATTTAGTACCGCAGCAGGTGCTGACATCAAAAAAATGCCAATAAAAATAGGTAATGCGAGGCGATAAATATTACGTGCATTTAATTTCATATCCGTCAGAAATGAAAATGACGAAAACAATAACGGCAAATAAGTTGCTAACATAACCGCGCTACCAATGGCTAACGGCAAAGAGCGGAAAAATTGAGTCAATACTGCAACCCCGCCCACACATAAGAAAATAAGGCTGCCAATAGTAAAAGAGATACGTGAACAATCTTTTGTTTGAGTAATTAGACCAATTGATGAAACAAACGGTGAAAAAGGCACTACGCCTATCGGCGCTGCTAATATTGTTACAACTCCTGACATCATAAAACTACGCCGATATAAGGACTTAACGGGTAATGAATTAGGGTAAAAAACATCCGTTCCGCGCATTGCTCCAAACGTATTTGATGTGTTTAATATCCCAGCCAAAATCGCTGTTATCACAATGCTTATATTAATTTCATCAGAGCGGCCTAATGGAAATAATACCCATTCCCCTGATGAAACAGATGATATCGTGCTACCAAATAACCCACTATAGGCAACCCACCCTATGATTGTTCCAATCAATAATGCATATTTGCTAATATTCACGGGTAAATACACAATTACCCCTATCACAAATATCAGTACTGCGAGCGCCAAAAAGAATACAGGATAATTAACTGTAATATTTTCACTGCCAACACCAAAGGGTAGCCCTAACATTCCTTTTAAAAAAATAGTGACCAGTTGCGCGCCAAGTAAAAACATAAAGACCACCAGCACACCAGGCTTGAACAAACCCGCTAACCAACCACCAAGACCGCTTAGGCCAATAAGAATAGTAATAATCCCAGACAGAAAAATCCCCATGGCTAAACTCCATCCAATCGTCTCAAGAGGAGTTCCTTGCATAGATTCTGACAAAGTTACGGTTAAAATTGTTGCCCACCACAACCCTGTTGGCCCCTCCATCACGGAGCGTTTATGGCCTATAAATGCTTGCAACAAGCAAGCTAAAGCTGTTAATAAAAAAGCATACTGAGTAATAACAAACGTGGTTTGTGGTGACAAATGAAAAGCAGACTGTAACGTCGGGGGAATAACAACCGTATTACAAAAGATAAAAAAGAACCATTGAAAGCCAGAAATAATATTATTTTTTGTAATAGCAATATTCCGCATTTTCATTCCTTACTGGTGATTATATATCTGACCAGCTTAATGTTTATAACGGAAAATTTCTAATTTAAATCTAATTGTTATGATATTTATAAATCATCATTTATTCTTATCATTATAAAAAATAGCTTCATACGCTATTAATTCTCTATTTTTATTTTCATTCGACTAGTTGATAAAAATAAAGCGGGGGAAAATATTATTCCCGCTTTATTTATTACCTTTATTGCCGATATAAAAGTACGTAGTTACCAATAAAAATTATAGATAGGAAAGCGGCCAGTGTTTAAAATAAATATGCTTAGCTTGCCAATCCACTTTATCAATATTGTCGACCAATAAATGTTTTGCAACTGTAAATGCAAATTCAAAACTCACACCAAGCCCTTTTGCACTGATAAACTTTCCATCAACAACAACATCCTGATCAAGATAAATACCATCATTAAATTTTTCAGCCAGCTTGTCGCCTGTACTGTAGTATCTCCCTTCCAGTAACTCGTGTGCGGCTAATACCTTTGCGCCTGAAGAGCATAGTGCACAAATATATTTATCCTCATGTATATGCCGACGAAGAAAATCAACCACCTTTTCATTCGCATACAAGCGATCAGTTCCTTTTGGCCCCCCAGGCATCATCACCGCATCATAACTATGGGCTAGCTTATCGACTAAAAGATGATCTGCACTAATTTTAGTACCAAAATACGTATTTAAAACAAGCGTATCCATGCAAGACAGCACATCTACATGAATATCTAACCGGCGCATGACATCAATGAAAACGACCGCTTCTCCTTCCTCAAAACCATCAGCGAGTAAAACAGCAACTTGTTTCATAACATTCCTTTTTTTAAAAAGATCTACTGCGTATCATCAACAACAAATTTGGTTTATACATCAAACAAATTCAGATTATTTTGGCTTATTAAAGTGTTCCATCACTTTTACAAACACGAATTTTATCCATCACAACCGCTTTCATCGCCGCCTTTCCGGGAACCAGATAATGACGGGGATCTGTCGCTTCTGGGTTTTCAATGAAATACTGCTTAATTGCATCAGAAAATGCGATTTTGAGTTCTGTTGCGACATTGACTTTACAAATTCCAAGCTCAATACAATGCCTAACATCCGCATCAGGGATCCCCGAAGCACCATGAAGCACTAAAGGCACATCTGTTTTTTTACGGATTGCTTCTAGCCTAGCGAAATCCAGATGTGGCTCACTTTTGTACATACCGTGAGCTGTTCCGATTGCAACGGCTAATGAATCAATACCCGTTCTTTGAATAAAAGTAACGGCGGCATCAGGGTCAGTAAAAAGCGCATCCGCGGCATCAACAACTAAGTCATCTTCTTGTCCGCCTAAACGCCCCAGCTCCGCTTCTACTGTGCAATCCCATTGATGACAGAAATCAACAACCCGTTTAACGATTTGAATATTTTCATCAAACGGAAAATGAGAAGCGTCAATCATCGCAGAGCGCACCCCCGCAGAGACTTTCTGGAAAATATCTGGAATATCTTCATGATGATCGAGATGTAAAGCGACTGGGACTTTATAGCGCTCAGCCGCTTGCTGACAAATAGCGATCAAGTAGTCACTTCCTGCATAAGAAAATGTACTCGGTGTCCCCGCTAAAATAACGGGAGACGCCATTTCTGCGGCAGTTTCCATAACAACTTGAATGGTCTCCAAATTGTGAATATTAAATGCGGGAACTGCATAGCCTCCCAGTTGGGCTTTGTTCAACATATTACGGGTAGATACCAAGTACATAGTCGCCTCTTAACTTTCGATTGATTTCGATTAATATTAAACGAAAGAATAGGAAAGGTAAAAGATCTAAATCACATTTCCATCCCTTTCGCACTGAAAGCAAATGAAAGAAAGGCTAGAAGTAGTGAGCCATTTTAGAGCTATAACTCGTGACTCCTTTACGTAACAGATTGTTTTTAGGGCGCCTTGATTGACCTAATAGCATTTCAACTACTTTCTGAGAACATAACTGCTTTTCTAAGCGACGTGTCAGAGGAGATTGTTGTTTGAGGTAATCTTCACGAAATATCACAGTAACCTCTTGTGTTTCTTTCACACCAATAACCGTTGCTGCAATGGACGATATTTCGAAATGAAAGTCTGAGTGTTCAATTGGCAGCGGACTGCTAGGGCTATCCCAAAGTTGAATGCGGTTGCCACAATACAAAGCAATAATCACTGCACGTAATGACCAAAAACTACTCGCAGGACCACTATAATTATCGACTAAGCGGGCATCATAACCAAATAAACCTTGAGTTGGCGCTCCTGCTTTTAAAGCACCATGGCCAATAAAATAACGTAAAGTGCTTTCTAGTGCATTTTTAGCCTCACCCACACTCACTGCATCACCACCTAAATCAACGCCTGCAAGTAAAGGCGCGGACACCGCGAGGCGATAACATGCACTGCGGCCAAAAAAGGGGATCCCTTGTGGTGTCATAAAATAACGATAATGATGGTTAAACTGATTTAGTGAACTACGAATGAATTCTTCATCGAAGTCTGGGCAAATTTGGTTTAGCCAATATAATGAGTAGTAAAATCCCCATGCATTGTAATAATCGAAGTTACCTTTCGCGCCATCTCGAAACCAGCCATCACCCACGTAAAATTGTTTTACTCTTTCATACCGCCACGTTGCAATGGCATCTCGACCAGTGAGAGCTTGGAGCACAAATTGCACAGTAAGCGGGAAAAGGTGCCAGTTATTATCAACGATATCGCAATGATTAACCTGTTCAAACCACTCAATAATTCGTTGTTGCGCAAGGTTATCTAATTTTTCCCATACCCACTCACGACTCAACCAGAGAGTCAGCGCTAAATCTGCAGATTCACAAATTTTTTGGTCATAATTTTCAAGCCTTCCCCAATAGCCTTTATGAGCAGGGTCTGTACCATGTAAAAATGCATTTTTGATGATTTCAGAAAGGTCAATTGATGCTAAATTTAACCCATTCAATGTTGCTTTTTGGCTGTGAACTAGCCATGAAGCAAGTAAAGGTAGTACCCTACTAACCCCTTCTAGGGCATCAGTTCGCACTGTTTGCTGGCCTGGGCTACCAGGGTAGTAAGCGTGGGAGTAACCCCATGTTTGATAATGAACAAAGGCTTCCGTCGTATAGCGTACTAATAATTCGCAAAGAACTGAAAGAGGTTGATTTTCATCTTGAAAGGCTTTGGTGATGTGGTTATCGTTACATTGATAGGCTGACTTTCTAATTAATCTTCGAATGATATTCTCTTTGAATAACTTCTGATAAATTTTGATATCAGGGTGTTCATAAGGCAGCTTTGGGCGTTCAGTCGGTATTGTCATACGTATTTCTCTATGATGCAAACAGGCGCATCCTTGCGCGCAGATTAAAATAAAATCTTGTGTTTATTTTGCTGATTCAATCAGAACTTGGTAACGATCTTGCCCCCATACAACGGGTTTAGGCTTATCTTTAACCCATTGATAATAAGCAGATTTTAACTCTTTTACTTTTTCTGGATATTGCGCCGCTAAATCATTCGATTCGGCTGGGTTTTGTTTATCATTGAATAATTGAAGCTGGTTAGAACCATCATCATAAAAATAAAGTGCCCATTCCCCATCACGGATCGCCCATGAACCTTTCGATAGTTTTTCTAAATTTGGGTTGTTTGGAATTTCTTTGCGTTGATAAGTGATCCATTCATGGTAGCCATGCCAAAAATCTTGGTTTTCTTCGCTGTAATGTTTCGTCCCTGGCCCTGTCCAATACAGGTAGTCATGTGGTGACTTTTCTGTTTTACCCATTAAGAGTGGCATAATATTTTTGCCTTCAACCTTCATGCTATCAGGTGTGGAGATCCCTGCGTTTTGTAATGCAGTTGGTAAGATATCAATCGCAGAGACCATCGCATCACTCTGTTTACCCGCTGGAATATGCCCTGGCCAATAAGCGACAAATGGAACACGTACACCACCATTAAACATTTGTCCTTTAAAGCCTTTATCCATCGCATTCATTGGCATTGGCGACTCATGCACTGCGCCATTGTCAGAAATAAAGAAAATTAGCGTATTATTTAATTCACCATTTTCCTTTAGCGTGTTGATAATTTTGCCAATTCCCTCATCAGCCGCATTTAATGCAGCAAAATATTTGTCGGCTTCAACATTACCCGTGTTGAATTTATCCATGTATTTCGCTGGCGAGGCTTCTTCTAATGGGATGTGTGGTACGCTGTATGAAAGATTGATAAAGAAAGGTTTATCTTTGTGCCCATCAATGAAATTAATAGTTTCATCCGTTAGTAAATGCGTGGTATAGCCAGACGCTGGCACATTTTCACCATTTCGCCACATTGCCGGAGAGTTCCAAAGTGCCGCTCCCGATGCATAGAAACTATACGCATAATCGAAACCTCTTTCATGAGGTGAAAAACCAGGCTCTGGTGTCGAAATCATATTATCGTGATAATCACGAGTTTGCTTTTCTGATGCAATTTTAGGTTTTTTCAAGACCTTCGCATTATGCCATTTCCCGATACTAGCTGTGGCATAACCATTTTCTTGGAATAGTGCCGGTAATAGTTTGATGTCTTGTGGAATACCTAACATCGCATCATCATTACTGTAAGTGCCAAAGCTCGCAGGAGAACGCCCAGTAAAAATACCCGCTCGTGATGGGCCACAAACAGGATGAGCAACAAATGCATTGGTCATCTTAATTCCACCAGCAGCCATATCCGCAACATTTGGCATTGCCACTCTTGCTGCTTCCACCATCTGATTAATATCACCCTGATAACGCTGTGGTGACGGGCGCTGTGCAAGTTCTTTGACATCAAGACTATCAAGCACAAAATCGAGCTGCCCTGTTCCTAAGTCATCCATGATAATCAATAAAACATTCGGCTTTTCTGGTGTCCCGCCCGCATTCGCCGCAATAGGAGGCACTAGGCTACTCGCTGCTATCAATCCAGCTAGCAGGCTTCTCTTCATAGAAGGTAATCTCACAAAAATATCTCCAGATAATATGATTATTGCTTGTAAGCATGCTGTATTGCACCCAGTGCATCACTGGCTAAAGCGCCACGTGATATCGCTTGGCGCATTAACTGCATACCTAAAGCGGTATGATGAAAAATCTTTTTATATGAATGACATAAATAATTATGGCGATATTTTTCACCTTCTATCGCCGTGATCCGGTGCTTAGGGCAACCACCATAACAGAGGCTTTGAACCTCACAGCGCTGGCAAAGATTAGTTAGCTTGTCATATTTATTTTGCCCAAAACGGACTTGCTGCTTAGAGGAGACAATACGAGAAAGGGAGTGTTGTTGTACGTTACCTAATCGATTTGCGGGGTACACATAGTGATCACAGGAATAGACATCCCCATTAGATTCAATAATCAGCGCTTGCCCACACGTTTTAGATTGCACACAGGTTGATGCTGGATAGCCCATCCAAGTCCCTAATAAGCTATCAAATAGACGAATATAAACTTTGCCAATATCTCCTTGATGGATCCATTCATCGAAAATATCAGCCATAAACTGCCCATAACCTTCAGCGGGCACTGAAAAAGGTGCCATCACGGCATTTGGCCCAGGTGCATAATGGCCACCTTGGATATGAGGAAAGCGCCTATCCACCTCAACAATAGGGATAAACTGAAAAAACGTGGAACCCAATGCTTTCAACGCACGGTACGTTTCTTTCCCTTTCCGCCAATTTTGGTCATTAACAACGGTTAAGGTATTAAATTCAACACCATATTCAATCAAAAGCTGAATTGCTTTTTTAACACGCTCAAAAGTTGGGTTGCCATTAACGGAAATTCGATATTTATCATGAACTGCTTCTAAACCATCAATAGATACACCGATTAAAAAATGATGATCTGCAAAAAACTGCGCCCATTGCCGATTAATCGCTATCGCATTAGTTTGCACACTGTTTGTGATGGTTTTTCCTTGGGCATATTGCTTTTGATATTTTACAACTCGCTCAAAGAATTCGAGCCCTGCAAGTGTTGGCTCACCACCTTGCCATGAAAAATCGACCTGCTCACCTGCATGGGACTGGATATAGTCTTTGATATAACGACGTAGCACGTTATCAGGCATAACGTCATGTTGGTCTTGCGCAGGTTGCTCGTGAAACACATTTTCTTTTTCCAGATAAAAACAGTATTCGCATTTAATATTGCAGCGATAACTCGTGGGTTTCGCCATCATATGAAAGTAAGTGGGTTGGTTTGCAGGCATTTAAATTAATCCGAAACAGTCAGGTTATTTTTATAGCATTACCCAAAACACGAAAAATCAAAAGAGATTGAAATCACAAAACGGCAAAATGAAAGAATTTGAAAGAAAGTAGTTTGAGTTAGAACAATTGAAGAGAGTATAAATAACATACAGTAAACCGCTGACTTTTGTTTTTGATTTAAAGAAACTTCTCTTCCTTTCGAAATTTAAATATCACCTTCACACTTTATGCCGATTTTTGAGCTTATATTCCGCGAATTTTTTGCAAATATTGCTAATATTTATGCAAAACACCGAGTTTGCTCAGTAAAAGTACAATTATTGATACTTTATTGATTGGATACTTTCTTATTCGAAGATATGATATTTAAAATTTGAAAATATCCGTAAGCAAACAACACGCAAATCGAAACTTTGTGAAAGAGATCAAAAGTTTTGTTTTTTTTCGTTGTCGGTATTTTTTAGCGTAGTAAACTTAATTCGAAATCAAATGAAAGCAAATCATTTGGTTTCGTAAGGAGACGAAAGTGAAAGCGGCAGTTGAACGGCGTATGGAAATCCTAGACATGATTAACCAACAAGGTAAAGCACGAGTCGAAGATTTAGCCGAAATATTTAAAGTTTCAAGTGTCACCATCCGTAGCGATTTAAGCTTTCTTGAAAAGAATGGTTATGTGGTCCGCTCCCATGGGGCAGCAATTCCGAATACTGGGTTTATTGCTGAACTAAGCATCCACGAAAAGCGTGGGCAGAATGCGGGCACAAAAACATTAATAGGGGAAGCCGCCGCCGCGCTCATTAATGATGGCGACACGATCATTTTAGACTCGGGGACAACGACACGGGAAATTGCGACACACTTAAAGTCGCGGGATAACGTCGTTGTCATGACTAACGGTTTAGATGTCGCAATGGAGTTAGCAACAGCCGCAGGCGTTGATGTACTAATGACTGGCGGCGCATTGCGCAAAAATGCTTTATCGTTTTCTGGCTCACAAGCAGAAAATAGCCTCAGAAATTATCGTTTTGACAAGGTTTTTCTTGGGGTTGATGGATTCGATTTACGCGTTGGTATCACAACACACAATGAACAGGAAGCTAGCCTTAACCGGTTAATGTGTGAAATCTCGGAAACAGTTATTGCGGTTGCTGATTCTACGAAATTTGGTAAGCGCAGTTGTCATATGATCCGTGAATTCGCTGATATTGATGTTTTGGTGACAGACTCTGGGATTCCTGAAGAATATGTCCAAGAGTTGAAAAACCATAAAATTGAAGTAGTCATCGTCGATAAAGAGCAATAATTCGCTAACTCCATTAACAATACAACCGTGTTGATTGTGGAGTTAGTATTAATGCATCCTTTAGAAAAGATTGTTCAGCAAAATAAACTTGGTAAACAGAATGGTATTTATTCTGTTTGCTCAGCCCACCCATTTGTGATTGAAGCATCATTGCACCAAGCGCTGGATAATGATTCCTTTCTTTTAATTGAAGCCACATCGAATCAAGTTGACCAATTTGGTGGCTATACGGGTATGACTCCGGCTGATTTTTTCAATTATGTAGTTGAAAAAGCAGAAAAAATCAATTTCCCTCTGAATAAGTTAATTCTTGGTGGTGACCATTTAGGTCCTAATCGTTGGCAAGGGCTTAATGCCGCTGATGCCATGAATAATGCGGATGTCTTAATTGAGCATTACGTTGCCGCAGGGTTCAAGAAAATCCACCTTGATTGCAGTATGTCCTGTGCAGATGATCCCGTTCCACTCACGGATGAAATTGTTGCACAACGTGCCGCCCGACTCGCCGTTATTGCAGAAAAGACCGCCAAAGAAAAATTCGGTTACAGCGATATCGTGTATGTTATTGGTACAGAAGTTCCTGTACCTGGTGGAGCAACTGAAGATCTTGAAGGCGTTGAAGTGACAGCCCCACAAGCCGCGAAGAAAACATTAGACTGCCATGCGAAAGCATTCGAAAAAGCAGGTATCAGTGATTGCTGGACACGTGTTATTGGCCTAGTCGTTCAACCTGGCGTGGAGTTTGACCATATTCATGTTATTGATTACCAACCCCAAAAAGCACAAGCCTTGAGTAAAGTTGTTAATGACTATCCTCACCTCGTTTTTGAAGCACACTCAACCGATTACCAAACACCAGATGCCTATAAGCAGCTCGTTCAAGACCACTTTGCCATTTTAAAAGTTGGCCCTGCTTTAACATTTGCTATGCGAGAAGCACTCTATTCTCTATGTGAAATTGAGGATGAAATGTTCCCGACGGAACAGTGTTCCCACTTAAAAGAGAAAATGGAACAGCTGATGTGCCGTGAGCCCGAATTTTGGCAAAAGTACTACCATGGTGATGCCCAGCAGCAAGCGTTTGCACGCGTTTATAGCTTTAGTGACCGAATTCGTTATTACTGGCCTGATAAAGAAATTAACCAAGCCATAGAAACACTGATGGCTAACTTATCTTCAAAACCGATCCCTTTACCACTTTTAAGCCAATACATGCCGCATCAATTCCAACAATTGAGAGAAGGCATGATCGACGGCTCAGCGAAGTCCTTTATTTTTGCAAAAATTCGCGACGTACTTTCGGTATATGCCGATGCATGTAAATTTAGTCACTGAGGTTTGACATGGAATATTTAAGCTATCAAACACCTGAACTCGAAAAGCTAAACGCATTCTGGACAGCAAAAGAAATTGAACAACAACCTGAGTGTTGGGAAAAAACAAACCAGCTAATACAAAAGCAACGCGCTGAAATTGATGCATTTTTAGCTAAAGTACTTCAGGCATCAAACGCACGGATTATCATGACAGGTGCTGGAACATCAGCCTTTGCAGGGCGCGCTCTTGCCCCTGTTCTAACAGGCCATTTAAAACGTCGCGTAGATGCCATTGCCACCACGGATTTAGTTGCCGACCCAAAAGAATATTTAGCGGAAGACGTACCAACGTTACTCATTTCTTTTGCTCGCTCGGGCAATAGCCCCGAAAGTGTTGCCGCCCTCGATGTGGCAGAAAAATGCTTAACTCAATGTTATCACTTAGTTTTAACCTGTAACGAACAAGGACAGCTATATCGTTATTGCCAAAATAATACCCATGCATTAGCCATTTTAATGCCTGAAGAGTCAAATGACCGTTCATTAGCAATGACGTCAAGCTTTTCATCCATGATGATGGCTGCACTGTGTATCTTCTTAACCGAATCCTTCTATTTAAACGAAATTAAACCTTATTTCCAAGATTATCACGACAGTTATACCCAATTTAACCGTCGTATCCGGGAAGATTATGCAGGTAAATTTAAACGAGTCATTTATTTAGGTAGTGGTGGCCTACAAGGATTAGCACAAGAAGCCGCCTTAAAAATGTTGGAATTAACGGCTGGTAAGGTCGTTGCTAACTTCGATACTCCTTTAGGCTTTCGCCATGGACCGAAATCTATCGTCAATAAAGAAACGTTGGTCGTGCTGTTTCTGTCAAACGATAAATACACCAGACAGTATGAAACTGACTTATTAAGAGAGGTAATTCACGATAATGCTTCAGCAAAAGTGATCGCGGTCACCTCCTCTTCTGATGACACACAAATAGAAGAAAGTTTTGTTTATATTAAAAAAATGGAGAAATGCTCAGACTCAGCCCTGTTTTTTCCTTATTTAATGTTAGCACAGGCCTTTGCATTCCATAGTTCCATTGCACTGGGGAATACACCTGATAACCCATCTCCAACTGGAGAAATTAATCGAGTTGTTCAAGGTGTCACTATTTACCCGTTCTCATATCAAGAAGATGGCGTCATACCTTCTTAATGATAAATATAGCTAATAATAAGAGAGCAATTATATGCACGCACCAAATATTGTCTGGACCCGAATCGATGAGCGTTTATTACATGGGCAAATTCGAATCACTTGGGGTAAACACACTGAAGCAAATTTAATTCTTGTTGCTAATGACGATGCTGCGGATGGTCCTAACGCCGCTTTTATGCAAGCAGGAATGAAAGCCTCCGCGGGTGGAGAATATGCCGTCCGGTTTTTCTCTATTGAAAAAACCATTGATGTCATTCACAAAGCATCTCCTCGTCAAAAAATCTTTATTCTTTGCAATAACCCAACAGATGTTGCTCGTCTTGTCGAAGGCGGCGTTCCTATCACTCACTGCAACGTCGGTAATATGCATTTCCATGAAGGAAAGCGCCAAATTGCCAAAACGGTGTCAGTGGATGAAAGCGACTTAGATGCATTTCGTCGGCTTGTTAACAAAGGAGTAGCTTGCACGATTCAAAATACTCCCGATCAAACCCCCGTTAATGTTCTGACTCTCGCATCAGCATAGGCAGAGTGAAATAACAACTTAACACTAAGGCGTTTAAGGAAAACTATTATGATTTATGAAGCTTCTCTTGTGGCTTTATGGGCCTTCTTTTGCGGTATAGATAAGTATGACGTTGCACTCAATATCCACCGCCCGCTGATCACAGGGCCTGTAGTTGGCCTGATTATGGGTGATATGCAAGTCGGTTTAATTGCAGGTGCAACATTAGAATTAGCTTGGCTTGGGCTTGTTCCAAATGCTGGGGCTCAGCCACCTGATGTCACTTTAGGAACTATCGCTGCTGTTGCATTTGCCATCATGACTAACCAGTCACCAGCGGTAGCTATGGGGATCGGAATGCCAATTGCTGTTCTCATGCAAATGATCATTATCGGGTTTTTCGCTATCACCGCATTCACCATGGGGAAAGCTGATCGCTACGCGGAAAAAGCGGATGCAGCTGGGATCTCCCGATTATTAATCGCCACAATTACCGTTCGTTCTTTACTCTATGCGATCGTCGCCTTTGTAACAGTTTACTTTGGTGAACACGCAGCACAGTGGATTGATGAAAACACGCCAAAAGTGCTCCTCGAAGGCTTAGGTATTGGGGCAAAAATGGTTCCAGCAATTGGTTTCGCTATGCTGTTAAAAATCATGTGGTCAAAAGAAGTGGCTGGCGTGTTCTTTGTTGGTTTCGTTATGACCACTTATCTCAAACTACCAATTATGGCCGTAGCAATACTCGGTGCATCTGCAGCGGCACTGTATTACTTCTTCAGCGGTAACAACAACAAGAATAACTCACAACAAAATGAGGATTTTGAAGATGGTATCTGATAACAAAACTGCAGTAGAAACCAAAAACTTACCAGCGGAATCCTACGTTGATGGCATTGATGAGTATCAAGATACCACTGTCCGCAAAGTCATCACGAAAGGCGATCTATGGCGTTGTGCTTTTCGCGGGCTATTTATGGAGGGTAACTTTAACTTTGAACGTATGCAGGGGGGAGGATTTGCATTCTCCATCATCCCAGCACTACGCAAAATTCATGGTAATAACAAACGTGATTATGCAACCGCACTGAAAAACCACTTACAGTTTTTTAATGCGAGTCCAAAATTATTTACTTTCTTACTTGGTACTGCTGTTGCCATGGAAGAAAACAAAGAGAAGCCTTCTACTGTTAACGTCATGAAAGTAGCGGGTATGGGCCCAACAGGTGGAATTGGCGATGCTATCGACCATATGACATTGATGCCACTGACTTTAGCGTTAGGTGCATCTATCGCAATGGAAGGCTCAATTGCTGGCCCATTCGTTTTCTTCTTTTTGTACCAAATTGTTCACTTTTTTGTCTATTTCGGCTTGATGTTCATGGGCTATCGCGCAGGTACTGCAGCGATGGTTAACATGAGCGACGCAACAGAAAAACTGGCTAAAGCCGCTAACATCATGGGTATTTTTGTGATTGGAGCACTTTCCGCCACTTTCATAAAGGTACAAACCACCGCCGCAGTCGAGGTGGGTGGCAAGGTGGTCGAACTACAAACCGCCTTGTTCGACAAAATCATGCCTAACTTGCTCCCTCTGTGCCTTGTCTTTTTGATGTTCAAAATGGTGAAAGGGACTGGTTTCTGGGCAAAACCGCCAGTACTTATCTTCTCTGTCTTAGCCTTCGGTGTTATTGGCCATGTACTTGGTGTGATGTAACAGAATCGTATTAAATTGTTTTTAGGTGGGTAACTAAGTTACCCACCAGCAAGGAGTTGTAAATGATTGGTTTGATTGTTTCTGGACACATTAATTTTGCAAGTGGCATGGCTTCCGCAGTTAAAGCCATCGCAGGTGAACAGGAAAATATGGTGTTTATTGATTTTGTTGAGACCCTTTCTCCCAACGAATTGGAACAACAAATGCGAGCAGCAATGGACACCATGAATTGTGAACATGTGCTTTTTCTCACCGACCTTCCTGGTGGAACCCCTTGTAATCGCGCTATGGCAATTATGATGGAAGATAAATCCGTTGAAGTTTTAGCTGGCGTTAATCTGCCGATGATCGTCAATGCGGCATTAGAGCGTGAAGGCGTTGATACAAAAGAACTTCTTTCTATCTTACACGATATTGGCACTAGCAGTATTCAAGACCTACGTCAGCAACTGACTATGATATCAGCACCTGAATTTGAAGAAGATGGCCTATGAAACAGCAATATGCCATTTTAGCGGATCGCACCTTTACTCCAGAGGGAATTCGCTATCAGCAATATGTTCGAGTGTGTAACGGTATTATACAGGAAATTACGGATACCGCCCCCGAACACTGCCCAGTCATTCGTCTTGAAGGCCGCTCCTTACTACCAGGATTTGTTGATATCCATATTCATGGCCGTGCTGGTGCAGACGTCATGGATGCAAGCCAACAAGGGTTGCAAACCATTGCTGATGCATTAGTCAAAACAGGTGTTGTGGCTTGGGTGGGAACGACCGTCACCGCCCCCATGGATGATATCAAACGCGCACTAATCCAAGTGTGTGAATTTATCACCAAGCCGCAAACATCAGGCGCCCAATTAGTCGGCAGTTTTTTAGAAGGCCCTTACTTCACTGAACGTCATCGAGGATCACATCCTGTTAAGTACTTAAAGGCGCCGAGCATTCATGAGTTGGAAGACCTTGTGCAATGTGCTAACCACACCCTTTTGCGTGTAGCTGTTGCACCTGAAGCAGAAGGCGCTATTGAGGTTATTGATTGGTTAGTACAACACGGTATTAAAACCAGTGTTGCACATACTGCTGCCGATTTTATACAAACCCGCCTCGCATTTTCACATGGTGCAGATTGTGGCGTGCATCTTTATAACGGCATGACGGGTTTACATCATAGAGAGCCTGGTTGTTGTGGCGCAGTGTTGTACCACGATGTCCTTGCGGAACTGATTGCCGATGGCATTCATGTTCACCCTGTCATGATGCAGTTGGCTTATCGAATGAAAGGTTACCAACAGCTAGCGTTAATCACGGATTGCATGCGAGCTGGAGGGCTACCAGATGGTGATTATGCCCTAGGGGCACAGACGGTGAAAGTCACCCAAGGGCAAGCTCGCACTGCAGATGGTTCTCTTGCTGGTAGTACGTGCAGCCTTGATAACGCACTGCGCAATATGGTGCAACTCGCTCATGTTCCTGAGTGGGAAGCTGTACAAATGGCCACATCGGTCCCCGCTCAATACCTTGGAATTGATGACCAATTTGGCTACATCCGAGTTGGGGCTCAAGCTAATTTTGCCGTTGTTGATAATAATTTTTATCTAACAGACACATTCATCAGAGGTGAACACGTTCACTCTGTATTCGGGGATACCGACCATTAAGGTTGGTTACCTATCAGTAAATCATGAGGTATTTATAATGGAAATTCGTCAACCAATTCACAGTGAGCATGCAAAAACACTTGATACTGAAGGCTTACGCAAACAGTTCCTGATCGAGAACTTGTTCCGTGAAGGGGAAATGAATCTCACTTATAGCCATATCGATCGCATTATTGTGGGCGGCATTGTTCCAACACAAAAGCCACTCGCTCTTATGGCAGGAAAAGCATTAGGCGTTGAGTTCTTTCTTGAGCGTCGTGAACTAGGTGCAATTAATATTGGGGGGGCAGGTCAAGTTATCGTTGATGGCGAAACTTATGATATCGCACCAAAAGAAGCTATTTATATTGGTATGGGTGCTAAATCTGTCGAGTTTATCAGTAACGATGCCATTACCCCTGCACGTTTTTACATCAACAGTGCTCCTGCACACCATACCTATCCAACACGCAAAATTACTATCGAACAAGCTTCACCAGAAAAATTGGGTAATGTTGAAAATTGTAACGTTCGAACCATTTATAAATTCTTACACCCATCTATTTTACCAACCTGCCAATTATCAATGGGCATGACAGTACTCGAACCCGGTAGCTTATGGAATACCATGCCATGCCATACCCATGAGCGCCGTATGGAAGTGTATCTGTATTTTAATATGAAAGAAGACAACGTTGTTTTCCATTATATGGGTGAGCCTTCCGAAACACGTCACATTGTTGTTCGTAATGAACAAGCCGTCATTAGTCCAAGCTGGTCTATTCACTCAGGCGTGGGAACTGCGGCTTATACATTTATATGGGGAATGGTTGGGGAAAACCAGGTATTCCACGATATGGACCATGTCGCGATGAAAGATCTGAAATAACCCTTTTATCTTTTTAACATAATAAAAAACGATGTGGCAGTACTGTCACATCGTAAGTGAGGCACAGATGAACTTATTTGATTTAACAGGAAAAGTTGCGATTGTCACTGGATGTAATACCGGTTTAGGTCAAGGGATGGCAATTGGTTTAGCCCAAGCAGGCGCGGATATTGTCGGAGTTGGTATCCAAGATGCCCCTGAAACACGTGCTCAAGTTGAAGCTTTAGGCCGTAAGTTTCACTATATTATTATGAATTTAATGGAACAAGATGGGTTACAAACTTTGGTTGATGATGCAGTATCCGCTATGGGCCATGTTGATATCCTTGTCAATAATGCAGGTATTATTCGCCGTGAAGACTTATTAGAGTTTAGTGAAAAAGATTGGGACGATGTGATTAATATTAATCAAAAAACCTTATTCTTTTTATCTCAACGCGTTGCGCGCCAATTCGTGAAACAAGGTAATGGCGGGAAAATTATTAACATTGCGTCAATGCTCTCGTTCCAAGGTGGTATTCGAGTTCCATCATACACGGCAAGTAAGTCAGCTGTCATGGGGCTCACTCGAGCACTTGCCACTGAACTTTCCCAATACAATATCAATGTGAATGCAATTGCCCCAGGTTACATGGCAACAGACAACACGGCGGCACTGCGCGCTGATGCAGATCGCAACGCAGCTATCTTAGAACGTATTCCAGCAGGCCGTTGGGGAACACCAGAGGATTTGGCGGGACCTGCCATCTTTTTAGCCTCCAAAGCAAGTGACTATATTAATGGTTATACCATTGCGGTTGATGGTGGCTGGTTAGCTCGCTAACCCATCTGGAGAAAAGAATGGAACAATCATCATTACCAAAACCATTACAACGTAATACAGTTTTAGACGATATGAAACGGGTTTACCGTTATCAATCAAAAAACCAAGTACGCAGTGTGCTTCGTCGTAGTGGCAAAACCCGTTTTATTAAAGATACGGACTGGGAACGTGGTGTTCTGTGGTCTTGTGTTGCTGCTGCATGGCAAGCAACACAGGATAACGAATATCTCGCTGGTGTATTGGATTACACATTACATACAGGATTTCGTACAGGACCTAACCCGCGATTTGCCGATGACCATGTCTGTACCCAAGCCTATTTAGCCGTAAGCTCACAATTTGATCATCCAGAAGTCCTTGAGCCCACTATTAACGCATTCAACCTTATGTTAGTTGAGCCAAAACCAGGTCGAGAGGACTGGTGGTGGTGTGACGCTCTTTTCATGGCTCCTCCCGCTTTTGCAGCATTATCTGCACATACAAATGACAGCCGTTATTTAGATTATATGCATACTGCTTATTGGGATGCGATAGAACATTTACGAGATCCTGAAACTGGCTTAATTTATCGTGATTATCGCTATATTCCTGATGGCAAAGGTGGTGAGTTGCGTGAAAAAAATGGTGAAAAAGTATTTTGGAGTCGAGGTATTGGCTGGGTTATAGCTTCTATCCCGCGCATCTTACAATCTTTACCTGATGATTTTCCTGCTCGTCAGCAGTATGTGGATTTATTTACTCAGCTAATAGAAACTGTCATTCAATACCAACAAGAAGATGGTTTCTGGCGTACCAGTTTGCTCGATCCCCAAAGCTTTCCAGCTCCCGAAAGTAGTGCCACTGCGTTATTTTGCTATGGCTTAGCGTGGGGCTTAAACCAAGGTTTACTGGAAGAAACACACTACCTGCCTTTGCTCGAAAAATCATGGTGCGCACTACAAAGCTGTATTCATCCCAATGGGATGTTAGGTTGGGTGCAGCTTCCAGCATTCAACCCACGAGATGTCCAGTATGACCATAATATGGATTATGGCGCTGGAGCCTATTTATTAGCAGCAAGTGAAGTTATTCAACTCAAAATTTAATTTATTACAACCCAATTTACCATTGCTCAAGTTGTCATTTCATTAATTTATTTTTGGCCAATTTATTGGCCATTTTTCTTACTGTTTTTCGTATCATTCTTCCACTTTTATTTACATAGCCAGCAATAAAAAAACCCACGATCACTCGTGGGCATATAGTTATTTAATAGAAAGTGATATCACCAGGTATATTGAATACCCACACGGAAACGTGTTTGTCGGTCACTTGAAAATCTATTTTCTTTTACATTACCCACTTCAACAAATGGGCGCCACAAAGCACCATCATCAGCTTTGATATCATAACGAAGACGAACATTGTGTTGATAATCGAATTTCTTATCATTATAAAGAGGTTGAGCGTTGTCAGCCATTTCCCACATTAAATCTAACTGATATTGTAAATCTAAATTCCCCCATTTGTAGCCGATCCAACTATCAAACTCTTGGATCTTAGAGTGATAATTACTGCCATTCTCCCCTGCTTGGCCATAATCCCATACTTTCCATTTATAACGGCCTTGCAAACGAATGCCATTATCGAATGTATAATTTAAACGAACATAAGGAACATACACTAGACCTAATTTATCAAAATCAAGAGAAGCACCAACTAGTCCCACTAAATTTGGGTTCAATTTTTTATAATAAAATGCTGAGAATTCGGAGCCATCAATTTTCATTGCATCATAGGCACCATCTTTATTCCCATAACGAGCATCTAGTTCAAATCCAATATTTTTCCCTGTATCCAAAAAAGCCTTAATTCTATCTCCACTTTTTCCTGATGCATCTAAATATTGATGGCGATACTCAATTGTTGTTTTATAGTTATTTGCAAGAGCATATTGTGATGAAATTGAAAGTAATACTGCACTAGCAATAATTAATTTTTTCATTATCTTTATTCCAAAGCTGTGTACTATTTAAGCACGAGGATAGTGATTCCCTGTTTTATTAGAGAATAATATTTTCATTTTTTTAAATTAATGCCACCTAGTTTATTAGGTGGCAAAAAATGATTTATTTAACTTCACAAGCTGAAACTTTTTTATTTAATTTATTTGTTGTTGCTGTAATGAATTCTGTTGGTCTCCAAGAATCACCCGTTTTTTCTAACCATGGTATGAGCTCATCTTTAATTAATTCATCAATAATTGGCTTATTTTCGTCTGCCACATTTTTCATTTGATAAGGGTCGTTTACATTATCATAAAGCGTATATTTCAATGGTTGTCCATCTTGGCGGTCAATAACCAATGTATGTGTTTTCGTTCTTACGCCACGTTTACCAAACGAAGGTTCACCATAAGGAATAAATAAATAAAGTTGAGAATTGGCGACTTCACCTTCACCAGTAACGACACGCTCAGCTAAGTTACTGCCTTCAACTGAGCCAGGGATCCACTGCTCTAACCCCAATAAGCCTAGGATCGTTGGATAGATATCTGGTGCTGACATTAATGCATCATCTTGTCCTGGTTTAATTTTACCTGGCAAGCGGAACATCATCGGAACACGCATCGATTCTTCATATGGGTTATTTTTCGTCGGTTGGCCATTTGCACCAAGACAACTCCCATGATCCGAAAAGAAAACGACTAGTGTATTATCTGCAAGCCCTTGTTTTTCAAGCTCATCAACAATACGACCAAATTGTTCATCGACGCCGTTTACCATTGCCAGATATTCTTTAAAATATTGAGGGCCGTAACCTTCTTGGTATTCCGTATCCCATTTAACATTCTGCCGAGTATTTAACTCTTGTGATGTTTTTCCTTTATAGACATCGAGATATTTTTGTGGAACTTGGTCATACGGTGAATGTGGGGGGTTCATTGAAACAACCAGCGCAAATGGCTTTGTATTGTCACGATATTGCCCATTTTTATTCTGTAAGAATTTTATGGCCATATCCGCTTCATGTTCTGGTCCCCATTGGTCGACATAAACAGGTTTTTCACGTGGCGTATCGTTAGCCCAATACATTGGCTTCATATGCAGGTCATATGTCCCATAGGAGTACCAAAAATCAAAGCCATGGCGGCGATTTGGCGCTGCCCATTCATTCCAATAACGCCCTTCCATCGGGTTGTTATAACTTTCAATAAAAGGGGCGTATGGCGCATCTAAATGCCATTTACCAATATAACCTGTGCTGTAATCTAGTGATTTTAATACATCAGACCAACAATTAGCATAAGGCGATAAATCAATCCCTACCTTTCCGCCATAATCATGTGCATTGCCAGTGATACCATTACGAACAGGATATTGTCCTGTCATAAACATGCCACGGAATGGAGAACATAATGGGTAATTTGACGCCATTTGCGTCATGACTTTCGCCTGTTTGGCAAACTTATTTAAATTAGGCGTAATTGACGGATCTTCTCCCATAAATTGTAGCGCATGGGCACGCATTTCATCAGGAAATACTATCAATAAATTAGGCGCATTATCAGGCCGATAAGGTGTACCGTTTGAAGGTTTTCCTTCATTGGCTAAAATGGGACTAGAAACCGATATTGCTGCACCGCTGGCTGCTAATCCTTTTATAAAGGTTCTTCGCGAAACAGTCATTGCTTCATCCTCTTTTTGTTTACGTTTTCTTTCGTTTTTGGTTAATACATATTATTTATACTTTTACATAAGATCAAAAAGTAAGTGATCGAAAATACCAAAATTCAAGTAGAGATCACAAAAAGTAAGCAATTCATCGAAAATAAGTCGATTACCTCGCTGTAAAAAGATGATAACAACTTAGGAAAAATAACCATAATCAACTGATTTTTAATAAAAATTAATAATTCAGAGATACTGAGCACAAAAGTGGAATTTTGCTTTGAAATTACATAGCAAGTGGTAGTTAAACAGTCGACAGTAATTTTTCATTTACTTTCAAATAAGGGGTAGATAGAGGCAATGTGAAACAATACAAAGAAAAATTTTTATCACTACCCTATAAAAATCAACCAATATAAGAGGCATTATAAAATTTATTCAATTATCTAAATGAAAGATAAAGAAATAAAATGTCAAAATATGATTTTAAGCATTCATTCCATCTACTTTTCTATTAATGTTGTTAAATTAAAATTGTTTTTATTTTTAGAATAAATTATCTTTTAATTACCTAACAAAAATATATATTAATTAAATTTAAGATAGAGCGAGTTTAATACTAGGTGTTAAATAAAATATACATTGTGAAAGAATATTATCACGTATCAATATCAATAATTTAACAATGCAAAGTTGGGAAAAATAAGGTAGGAATAAAGTCGCTCATTTTAATTCATTATACGAATAATGCCACTATTAATTATCAATTTTATATTCTCACTAGCATTTCTTAGAAAAATTCAACAGGTCTGATATTCAAAATATCTTTAGTTGTGATACAAGAATAATACTGTGAAATGAAATTACAGTCACAGATATAACTAATGTAAAACGCATTCTATAAGATGCTGGGGAATTAAAAGAATGAATATTGTTGAGCGGTTTATTTCTTACACCAAAATTAACACCACCACTGATAGGGAAAAGGGCGCGGCAGGAATTATGCCATCCTCAGAAGGGCAACGTGTACTTGCGAAACAACTGGTTCAGGAGCTAGAGGCTCTGGGCGTTGAAGATATTAAACTGCGTGACACTGCCATTGTCACCGCCACACTGCCCTCTAACCTTGATTACGACGTCCCAACTGTCGCATTTTTTGGGCACTTAGACACAAGTGCAGAACAAACTAATGATACTAAAGCACAAATATTGCCTTATACCGGCGAAGACTTGTGTATGAACAAAGAACTGAATATTTACTTACGTAAGAGCGACTTCCCTGAGCTAGTCAATTACATTGGCGATGACATCATTGTCACCGATGGAACCAGCTTATTAGGTGCTGATGATAAAGCGGCTATCGCATCTATCATGGATATGCTGCAGTACTTCAAACAAAACCCTGACGTAAAACACGGAACCATCAAAGTTGGTTTTGTACCTGATGAAGAACAAGGCCTGCGCGGTGCAAAAGTGTTTGATGTTAAAGAGTTTGGTGCAGACTTTGCCTATACTCTCGACTGCTGTGGTATTGGTGAGTTAGTGTATGAAAACTGGAACGCAGGGGATGCAGAAATTATCTTTACAGGTAAATCTGCCCACCCAATGTCTGCAAAAGGTAAATTAATCAACTCATTACTGATGGCACAAAAATTTATTGCCATGTTACCTGGGGGTGAAGCACCCGAATATACCGAAGGGCGTGAAGGCTACTACTGGGTTAAACAAATGTCAGGAAACAGCGCGCGTACTGTGTTAAAAATGGACGTTCGCGATTTTACTGAAGAAGGCTACCGTGCACGTATGGCTTTCTTGAAAAAACTGGCTGAAAACTGTGAAGACCTGTGGGGCAAAGAAAGCGTCGTTTGCAAATTAGCCGACCGCTATTCAAATGTGTATAACAGCCTGCAAGGTGATAACAGCTATCCGATTGATATTGCTGTTGATGCTTACCAAGCTTGCGGAATTACACCGAAAGTTATTCCAATGCGTGGGGGTTATGATGGTGCGGCATTGTCGCAAAATGGCTTACCTTGCCCGAATATTTTTACTGGTGCTCATAACTTCCATTCAATCTATGAATACCTCCCAGTAAAATCTCTGTACGCAGCAAGCGATGTTCTGAAACAAGTGGTCCAAATTACGGCTGAACGCTTCAAACCAGGAGCGAAAGCATGATCCCAATTCTAACGGTTCTGATTATCGTTGTTTTGGTTGCGCGGTTTATTTTGAAGGGCTACAAAGCAGAACCTGTGTTACTCATCGCGGGTTTAGCACTGATGATCTTCACCATGGCACTGGGTTGGGGGCCAATCCTGCCTAAAAACGTCGCAACAACAGGGATAACCTGGCTCGATCCATTTGAAGTAATGCGTGACCTTTTCAGTAGTCGTGCGGCAGATCTTGGTTTGATGATCATGGCTTTGATGGGCTTTGCACAGTATATGGACCATATCGGTGCAAATGAAGCCGTTGTTCGTGTTGCCACTAAGCCACTGAAAAACATGCGTTCGCCATATGTGTTGCTGTTTTTCTCTTTCTTATTGGCAAGTATCCTACAACTGGCAATCCCGTCAGCAACTGGTCTTGCTGTATTACTGATGGGAACCATGTTCCCGATAATGATTGGCTTGGGTTTATCCCCTGCATCCGCGGCTGGGGTTATTGCAACCTCCCTCGGTGTTGCATACACACCAACCGCCATCGATGCGATTCGTGGCGCAAAAGCCGTTGATATGTCTGTCGTTGAATATGTCCTTTACTACCAAGGCCCTGCGGCATTAGCCACTGTGCTGGTGGTAGGTATTACACATATTTTCTGGCAACGTCATTGTGACCGTAAACAAGGCTTTGTGCCTGAAATCGGTAAAGCCGTTCAATCCAATGAGAAAGCTGAAAGCAAAAAATCCGTTCCAGGATACTATGCATTTCTTCCTATGCTACCAATCGTGATGGCGGTCGGTACATCCAATCTATTCTTTGCAGGTATTCACTTAGATGTGGTGACCATTGTATTGATTGCGATGGCAATTTGTATGGTGATTGAAACCCTAAGAGTACGTAATTTTAAATTGGTATGTAATGGCTTTCAGACGTTCCTTAACGGAATGGGACATGCTTTTAGTAACGTTGTTGGCTTACTCGTTGCAGCTGGGGTATTTGCTCACGGTATCAAAGTCAGTGGTGCGATTGACCAACTGATTTTAGGGGCGGAGTCAGTCGGCTTACCGCCATTTGCTATGGCGATCGTCTTTGCCCTAGTGACACTTGCTGCCGCAATTATCATGGGCTCAGGTAATGCGCCATTCTTAGCGTTTGTGGAGTTAATTCCGCAAATCGCACACAGCATGGGCGTGAACCCGATCTCGATGATCCTACCGATGCAACAAGCTTCCCATATGGGTCGTGGTATGTCCCCAGTAGCAGGCGTGATCATTGCCGTATCCAGTGGAGCAAAACTACAGCCTTTCGATGTGGTGAAACGAACGGCGGTACCGCTGATGGTCGGTTTTGTTGCACACTGTGCAATCATTGGTATCTTCTATTAGTCTGTATGACTATGAGTCACAAAATAGAAAAGAGGGAGAAACTCCCTCTTTTTTTGCTTAAAAATCAATGATCACATTGGCAAGCCTTAACCACATCATGGTGCTTATCGGATCCTCCTGGACAACAAGCATCTATCGTTTTATTGATAATTTCAGCCAATGTATTAACTGTCGCGATAATTAAAGGGAGCTGTTCACAAACCGTTGCACAGCTAGACTTCTCTGTATCTGGGCGACTCGGAGGCGTTAAGCTATCACATAAAATCTCTTGCAGAACCAACGAAAAATTCGCTATTCCAGTAGTATAAATATACGCACGTCCCCCCGTTTGTACTGCTAAACGCTCATACTCTTTCGTGACTTTGTCTCGGTCACTCAAGGTTGGGAAACGGTCAATATTGGATGGATCATCATTTGGTGTGCCTTGATAAGTATATACTTTTACATGGGCATTTTGTGCAACGGCAATAGCCTCGTTATTTTTCAATACCGCCGCGCTCGTTAACGTCCCTCCGCCGCCTTCTAAGCCTTCATCCCCCAAGACAAAAATCGCTCTACGTGCGTTATCACGCCAATCAAAATAGTTACTGACATCAATCACCGCGCGACACAAATCTTCTTTATTACCTGCATGGTCAATACCATCAGCTTCTTTAAAAGGCTGCCTTGCCTGTAAACTACTTTGATTAACGCCTAAAGCAGTTAAATAGTCACTCACTGATTGGTCAAATTTTGTGTTATCCCATGTCCCTTGAATACCTAAAAAAGTGGCTCTTAACTGAGAAGGACAATTCGCAGCTGCTTTTTCGATAGCCGCATCAATTTGCTGACTCAGGTCATTTGACTCATCAGACATTGAACCACTGGTATCAATAATAACGACTAAATCCAATGCAATAGAACCACTTCCAGTGACAATCTGGGAAGTATTAATAGCGGCAAAATTATTCGAAAAATTCCCTTGTTGGGTAGACAAGTTCATTTTTTCATTATCACTCTGATTATTTATAATATCTTTATCCATTTAATATTCCTTTAAAATTTAAAATAAAAAATAATTAATCCCCTTATTATTCCCTCTAATTGATATCGAGGTCATTTATTATCACTATTTTTTATTTATCATCATCCTATAAAAATTAACAACATCTAATAAAACTCAATATTTACATATAAATTTACCAACATTATATTATTTCAAATTTTTTTCAAAACTCATGTGAGAGAAAATAAATAACCAGTAAAAACATCCAATTAAAAAATTATGATAAATATAAAAATAAACGATTAATTCAACTTAATAAATGATTTAAAGTAACATGAAAAAATTTGATCAACTTACTGAAATTTACAGTCATGCCTTTCAGTGGCCCTTTCGTATGCATATCGATATTTCTACGATAAAACCATATATAGATAAGCTAGAAACACTGGCTATTTTAGATTATGGATGTGGTGCAGGGTTTATATCACACTGGTTAGAGAAAGAAGGAGAAAAAAATATATTTGGGTTTGATATTTCATCCAATATGCTCAATTTGGCAAGAAAAAATGCAAAACTGAATAATTCAAATATTATTTACACCTCTAATCTTGATAATTATTTTGAATATTTTGATTTAGCTCTTGCCATTTATGTTTTTCCTTATTTCCAGCATACGAATGACATACATTCTATTGTGCGGTCAATTTATCGTGTATTGAAACCAAATGGTCGCTTCACGATATTAACAATTAACCCTGATTTTTCTGGAAATAACGAATATTATTATAATTATGGTTTTCGGTTAATTGAAAAACAACCAAGAAAATATGAAAGTTCCATTCATTTTAATATTTGCCTCCCTCCGTATAATGAAACAATACAAGCTTACTATTATTCCTATAACACTTTAGGTAATACTATTTTACAGGCTGGATTCAGCTATCTTCAATATGGAAACATAATTGCCGACCATTCTGAAACTACAGAGCTATATTTGGACTACCTACAATGTCCCCACGCCCTACTTATAACTGCATCGAAAACCGCATAGTTATTTCTAATAAACCTACAATTTTGATTAAAGGACCCTATATGAATTTAAAAACACGCAGTTTATTACTACTGCAAAATACCCGCTTTTTAACACTGGCTACACAAGGTAATGATCAATTACCTTGGGCATCAACCGTCGAACATTGCGTCAAATTAAACCCACTACGCTTTATTTGGTTTTCATCTCGACAAGCAAAGCACTCTAAGAATATCCAACAAAATGAAAAGATCAGTGGCTCATTATTTAATCACTCATTACCTGAAATGCTAAAATCAGGTCTAGATGGAATGCAATTTACAGGGAAAGCACGAGAGCTCACGGATGCGGAATGTGAAGAAGCCCTTGAAGAATTTTATCCCCAATCACCTTTTGATGAAATATCGCCCTCTTTCACTCAGGTAAACTTAAATGCATTACGTAGCAATGGCCATTCACGCTTTTATGAAGTGACAGTCGATCATTTATGGATGTTTGATATAAAAAGCTGGGAGGATAAGCAAGAAAGTCGAAGAGTCACCGTTCCAATATCATTGCTTAGTAATAAATAAGCGTTTTTATCATCTGTTAGGCATAAAAAAACTGGTGCCTTACGACACCAGTTTTTATCAAGAAACACTTGGAAATCAGAAATTAATTCTGGTTGTCACTCGTGAAACCTGCATTTAACAGTTCAGCTAAGTTCGCTGTTGCTTCATCTGCGCTAACTTGTGGCGCTTCCACAACGTCGTTCAGATGACGGCGACGGATACGGTCTTGGTGATACGCAAAACCAGTACCTGCTGGGATCAGACGTCCAACAATAACGTTTTCTTTCAGACCACGCAGTTCATCGCGTTTACCTGCAACGGCTGCTTCTGTCAGTACGCGTGTTGTTTCTTGGAACGATGCTGCTGAGATAAAGGACTCTGTTGCCAGAGATGCTTTAGTGATACCCAACAGGTCGCGTGCGTAATTGGCTGGAATTTTGCCTTCCACTTCCAATTTACGGTTAGAAACTTTAACACGTGAGTACTCGACTTGTTCACCTTCAAGGAATTCAGAACTTCCTGCATCCGCGATGGTGACTTTACGCAGCATCTGACGAACGATAACTTCGATGTGTTTATCGTTTATCTTAACGCCTTGTAAGCGGTAAACTTCCTGAACCTCATTCGTGATATAACGCGTAACAGCATGGACACCACGCAGACGCAGGATATCATGTGGAGATTCTGGACCATCAGAAACAACGTCACCGCGTTCAACAATCTCACCTTCGAACACGTTAAGCTGACGCCATTTAGGGATCATCTCTTCGTACGGATCGCTACCATCTAATGGGGTGATAACCAGACGACGTTTACCTTTGGTTTCTTTACCAAACGAGATAATACCGCTGATTTCAGCCAAGATTGCAGGCTCTTTCGGACGACGTGCTTCGAACAAGTCAGCTACGCGTGGCAGACCACCCGTGATATCTTTAGTACCCACAGATTCTTGTGGAATACGCGCTAAAGTATCACCCGCATTGATAGCAACGCCATCGTCTAACTGAACAATTGCTTTACCCGGTAAGAAGTACTGAGTTGGCATGTCCGTGTTAGGGATAAGAACATCGTTACCATTTGCGTCAATAACACGCAGAGCAGGACGCAGGTCTTTACCACCACTGGTACGTTCCGCAGTATCCAGAACAACGATTGAAGACAGACCCGTTAATTCATCAGTCTGACGCGTCATTGTTTGACCATCAAGCATGTCAGAGAAGCTGATGAAACCAGAAACTTCACTGACGACTGGCATGGTATGTGGATCCCAGTTCGCAACAGTCTCGCCGCCCGTTACCGCAGCGCCATCACCTTTAGACAGGTGTGCACCGTAAGGTACTTTGTAGCTTTCTTTCGTACGACCGAATTCGTCAATCAGACGCAGCTCAGTATTACGCGAAGTAATAACCAGTTTGCCTTCTGAGTTCGTAACGAATTTCGCGTTAACCAGTTTCAGAGTACCTGTGTTACGGACTTGGATGCTAGATTCAGCTGCAGCACGAGATGCCGCACCACCAATGTGGAACGTACGCATCGTTAACTGTGTACCTGGCTCACCGATTGACTGTGCCGCGATAACACCGATAGCTTCACCTTTGTTAATGATATGACCACGAGCAAGGTCACGACCATAACAGTGTGCACACACACCAAAGTCTGTTTCACAACTTACAACAGAACGTACTTTCACGCTGTCGACAGAGTTAGCTTCTAACAGGTCACACAGTTTTTCATGAAGCAGGGTGTTACGTGGAACCAGAATGTCCGCTGTACCTGGGATCAGGATATCTTCAGCAGTCACACGACCCAGTACACGCTCACGCAGTGGCTCTTTAACGTCGCCACCCTCGATAACCGGAGTCATCAGGATACCTTCGTGAGTTCCACAGTCGTCTTCAGTCACAACCAAGTCCTGTGCAACGTCGACTAAACGACGAGTCAGATAACCAGAGTTCGCTGTTTTCAATGCGGTATCGGCAAGACCTTTACGCGCACCGTGCGTCGAAATAAAGTACTGGAGAACGTTAAGACCTTCACGGAAGTTTGCCGTGATTGGTGTTTCGATGATGGAGCCATCTGGCTTAGCCATCAGACCACGCATACCCGCTAACTGACGGATCTGAGCGGCGGAACCACGAGCACCAGAGTCGGCCATCATAAAGATACTGTTGAAAGAAACTTGTTGTTCTTCGACGCCATCACGGTTGATAACGGATTCAGTTGACAAGTTTTCCATCATCGCTTTAGCAACACGTTCGTTTGCCGCTGCCCAGATATCGATAACTTTGTTGTAACGTTCGCCTGCTGTAACCAGACCAGACTGGAACTGTTCCTGAATTTCTGCCACTTCAGCTTCTGCTTCGGCGATAATCCCAGCTTTTTTCTCTGGAATAACCATATCGTCGATACCAACTGATGCACCTGAACGTGCCGCATAGGCAAATCCGGTATACATGATTTGGTCAGCAAAAATAACCGTAGGCTTCAGGCCCAGAACACGGTAACAGGTGTTCAGCATTTTAGAGATCGCTTTCTTACCTAACGCTTGGTTAACCAACGCGTAAGGCAGACCTTTTGGTACGATCATCCACAAAATTGCACGACCAACCGTGGTATCAACTAACCCCGTGTTGATAGTGATGTTACCTTCCGAATCTTTCACTTCTTCAGTGATACGGACTTTAACGCGGGCATGCAGTGAAGCATGACCTGAACGGTAAACACGCTCAGCTTCTTTAGGACCGGCTAATACCATGCCCTCGCCTTTCGCGTTTACACAGTCACGAGTCATGTAGTAGAGACCCAATACAACGTCCTGAGAAGGAACGATGATAGGCTCACCACTTGCAGGTGACAGGATGTTGTTGGTTGACATCATCAACGCACGTGCTTCTAACTGAGCTTCCAGAGTCAGAGGAACGTGTACCGCCATTTGGTCTCCATCGAAGTCGGCGTTGTATGCCGCACAAACGAGTGGGTGCAATTGGATAGCTTTACCTTCGATCAGAATTGGTTCGAACGCTTGGATACCCAGACGGTGAAGTGTTGGTGCACGGTTCAGCATGACTGGGTGTTCGCGGATAACTTCATCCAAGATATCCCAAACAACCGCTTCTTCGCGCTCAACCATTTTCTTCGCAGCTTTGATGGTTGTTGCCAGACCACGTAATTCTAATTTGCCATAGATAAATGGTTTGAATAACTCAAGAGCCATTTTCTTCGGCAGACCGCACTGATGCAGACGTAGGTATGGACCTACGGTGATAACAGAACGACCTGAGTAGTCAACACGCTTACCAAGTAAGTTCTGACGGAAACGACCTTGTTTACCTTTGATCATATCAGCCAAAGATTTCAGAGGACGTTTGTTAGAACCTGTGATAGCACGACCACGACGACCGTTATCTAACAGCGCATCAACCGCTTCTTGCAACATACGTTTTTCGTTACGTACGATGATGTCTGGCGCAGCCAGATCCAGAAGACGTTTCAGACGGTTATTACGGTTGATCACGCGACGATACAGATCGTTCAGATCTGATGTTGCGAAACGGCCACCATCCAGTGGAACTAATGGACGCAGATCCGGTGGTAATACTGGCAGCACGTTTAAGATCATCCACTCTGGTTTGTTACCAGATTGAATGAACGCTTCCAGCAGTTTGATACGTTTGGTCAGCTTTTTACGCTTAGTTTCAGAGTTAGTTTCGTTTAACTCTTCACGCAGCGTTTCACACTCGTTCTCAAGATCGAGGTTTTTCAGCAGGCCTTGGATAGCTTCCGCACCCATTTTCGCATCAAATTCGTCACCGAATTCTTCCAGCGCATCTAAGTATTGCTCTTCTGTCAGAATCTGTGCGCGCTCAAGGCTAGTCATCCCGCCTTCAACAACAACATATGATTCAAAGTACAGAACACGTTCGATATCACGCAGTGGCATATCGAGCAGCAAACCGATACGGGATGGCAGTGATTTTAAGAACCAAATATGTGCGGTCGGAGAAGCAAGTTCAATGTGACCCATGCGCTCACGACGGACTTTGGTCTGTGTAACTTCAACGCCACACTTCTCACAAATCACACCGCGGTGTTTTAAACGTTTGTACTTACCGCACAGACATTCGTAGTCTTTCACTGGCCCGAAAATACGCGCACAGAAAAGACCATCACGCTCAGGTTTGAACGTACGGTAGTTAATCGTTTCTGGCTTTTTCACTTCACCGAATGACCATGAACGGATCATATCAGGTGATGCCAGAGCAATCTTGATAGCATCAAACTCTTCGGTCTTGGTTTGCGCTTTCAGAAACTTTATTAAGTCTTTCACAAAATGCTCCTGTCGGAGTTAGACCTGTCAGGTGAGTATTCAAAGACACTCTCCCCAAATCCCAGTGCTTACATAGGCCGGAAGGCGAACCCTCCGGCACAAAACGAATTACTCGTCTTCCAGCTCGATGTTGATACCCAGTGAGCGGATTTCTTTCAGCAATACGTTGAAAGATTCCGGCATGCCAGGTTCCATCTGATGGCTGCCATCGACGATGTTTTTATACATCTTCGTACGGCCGTTAACGTCATCCGATTTAACTGTAAGCATTTCTTGAAGAGTATAGGCTGCACCGTATGCTTCCAGTGCCCACACTTCCATCTCCCCGAAACGCTGACCACCGAACTGCGCTTTACCACCCAGCGGTTGCTGAGTAACCAAGCTGTAAGAACCTGTTGAACGGGCGTGCATCTTATCGTCAACCAAGTGGTTCAGTTTCAGCATGTACATGTAACCGACAGTAACTTGACGCTCGAAACGCTCGCCAGTACGACCATCGAATAATGTAATCTGACCTGAAGTTGGCAGACCGCCCAGTTTCAGTAGTTCTTTGATTTCTTTCTCTTTCGCACCATCAAACACTGGTGTCGCAATTGGCATACCTTTTTTCAGGTTCTCAGCCAAACGCATCACTTCTTCGTCAGAGAAAGTGTTCAAGTCAACTTTCTGGCGTGGATCATCACCTAAATCGTACGCTTTTTGGATAAATTCACGCAGTTTGGCAACTTCTTCATGCTGTTTAAGCATAGCATTGATTTTCTCACCAATACCTTTTGCTGCCATCCCCAAGTGGGTTTCCAAAATCTGACCGATGTTCATACGTGATGGTACGCCCAGTGGGTTCAGAACGATGTCAACTGGGTTACCGTTTTCATCGTAAGGCATGTCTTCAACTGGGTTGATTTTTGAGATAACACCTTTGTTACCATGGCGACCCGCCATTTTATCACCCGGTTGAATCTGACGTTTAACAGCCAGATAAACCTTAACAATTTTCAGTACGCCAGGTGCCAGATCATCACCTTGGGTAATTTTACGACGTTTTGCATCGAGTTTTTTCTCGAACTCAGATTTCAGTTCGTCGTACTGTTCAGCTAATTGTTCTAACTGGTTTTGCTTCTCTTCATCAGCTAAAGATAACTCTAACCAACGATCGCGAGGCAGCTTGTCCAGTTTGTCAGCTTCAATTCCGCCGTTAACCAGTACAGAACGGATACGGGCAAACAGGCCAGCTTCGAAAATACGTAGCTCTTCTGTTAAGTCTTTCTTCGCATCACGTAACTGAGTTTCTTCGATCTCTAATGCACGTTTGTCTTTCTCTACACCATCACGGGTAAATACTTGTACGTCAATAACCGTACCAGAAACACCGTTAGGGACACGTAAAGAAGAGTCTTTAACGTCTGACGCTTTTTCACCGAAGATAGCACGCAGCAGTTTCTCTTCTGGGGTTAACTGAGTTTCACCTTTCGGTGTTACTTTACCAACCAGAATGTCGCCGCCTTTCACTTCTGCACCGATATAAACGATACCGGATTCATCCAGTTTAGAAAGCGCAGCTTCACCGACGTTTGGAATATCCGCAGTGATTTCTTCAGGCCCTAATTTGGTGTCACGAGACACACAAGACAGTTCCTGAATGTGAATAGTCGTGAAACGGTCTTCTTGAACAACACGCTCAGAAACTAAGATGGAGTCTTCGAAGTTATAACCATTCCATGGCATGAATGCCACGCGCATGTTTTGACCCAGTGCTAATTCGCCGAGGTCTGTTGAAGGACCATCTGCTAACACGTCACCACGCTCAACTGGCTCACCTAAAGATACACAAGGCATCTGGCTAATACAGGTGTTCTGGTTAGAACGGGTATATTTAGTCAGGTTATAAATATCGATTCCAGCTTCGCCTGGATACATCTCATCTTCGTTAACTTTGATAACGATACGAGACGCATCAACGTACTGAACTGAACCACCACGTCTTGCAACAGCCGTTACACCCGAGTCAACCGCTACTGCACGTTCCATACCTGTACCAACTAATGGTTTGTCAGCACGTAAAGTTGGAACCGCTTGACGTTGCATGTTCGCACCCATCAATGCACGGTTGGCGTCATCGTGTTCAAGGAATGGGATCAGTGACGCACCAACAGAAACAACCTGTTGAGTCGAAACGTCCATATATTCAACCTGTTCACGGCTGAATAAGCTTGATTCACCTTTGTTACGACAAGTGACTAACTCTTCGATAAAGCTACCATCTTCACCTAATACGGTGTTCGCCTGAGCAATGATGAAGTTACCTTCCTCAATTGCAGACAGATAGTGGATTTCATCAGTGACTAAGCCATCACGAACTAAACGGTATGGGGTTTCTAAGAAACCGTACTCATTGGTCTGTGCATAAACAGATAATGAGTTGATCAGACCGATGTTTGGACCTTCAGGCGTTTCGATTGGACATACACGACCGTAGTGAGTTGGGTGTACGTCACGTACTTCGAAGCCCGCGCGCTCACGAGTCAGACCACCAGGGCCTAATGCAGAGATACGACGTTTGTGCGTAATTTCAGACAGTGGATTGTTCTGGTCCATAAATTGTGACAGCTGGCTGGAACCAAAGAACTCTTTAACTGCGGCTGAAATAGGCTTAGCGTTAATCATATCCTGTGGCATTAATGCATCAAGATCACCCAGAGAAAGACGCTCTTTCACTGCACGCTCAACACGAACCAGACCAACACGGAATTGGTTCTCTGCCATCTCACCAACGGAACGAATACGACGGTTACCTAAGTGGTCGATATCATCGACTTCACCTTTACCGTTACGGATATCGATGAGTTTACGCATCACCTCGATGATGTCTTCTTCGCTCAGGATACCTGAACCTTCGATTTCATCACGGTTCAGTGAACGGTTGAACTTCATACGACCTACAGCAGACAAGTCGTAACGATCTTCAGAGAAGAACAGGTTCTCGAACAGGTTTTCTGCCGCTTCACGGGTCGGTGGCTCACCAGGACGCATCATGCGGTAGATTTCTACCAATGCACTCAGACGGTCGTTAGTTGGGTCGACACGAACGGTTTCAGAAATGTAAGCACCGTGGTCTAAGTCATTGGTAAACAATGTTTCGATTGTTTTGTGACCAGACTGGCTCAAACGTGCCAACATGTCTAAAGAAAGTTCCATGTTCGCTGCACAAATCAGCTCACCAGTACTTTCATCGATGTAGTCTCTTGCAACAACTTTACCTGCGATATATTCAACAGGTACTTCGATGTTGCTAACTTCTTCTTTTTCTAACTGACGAATATGACGAGCAGTGATACGGCGGCCTTTTTCAACATAGACTTTACCGTTCGCTTCGATATCAAAAGAAGCAGTCTCACCACGCAGACGCTCAGGAACCAGCGTCATCATCAGTTTGTTATCGCGGATTTGGAATACAGTTTTTTCGAAGAACAGGTTTAAAATTTCTTCGGTGTTGTAATCCATTGCACGCAGAATAATGGTCGCTGGTAATTTACGGCGACGGTCAATACGTACAAACAGGTTATCTTTCGGGTCAAATTCGAAATCAAGCCATGAACCACGGTAAGGGATAATACGTGCGTTATAGAGCACTTTACCTGAAGAGTGTGTTTTACCTTTATCGCTATCGAAGAACACACCTGGACTACGGTGTAACTGAGATACGATAACACGCTCTGTACCGTTGATAACGAAAGTTCCGTTTTCAGTCATGAGTGGAATTTCACCCATGTAGACTTCTTGTTCTTTGATATCTTTAACGGTGCCTTCTGGTGCTTCACGCTCATAAACGATCAGGCGTAATTTAACACGTAGAGGAGCAGAATAAGTCACACCGCGAATTTGACATTCTTTAACATCAAAAACAGGCTCGCCTAAACGATAGCTGACATATTGAAGTTCAGCATTACCGCTGTAGCTCTGAATTGGAAACACAGAACGGAAAGCTGCTTCCAGCCCATTCTGGCCATCTGGATCTTGCTCGATAAACTTCTGGAACGAGTCAAGTTGGATAGAAAGGAGGTAAGGTATGTCCAAAACTTGTGGACGTTTACCAAAGTCCTTACGAATACGTTTTTTCTCGGTATAGGAGTAAACCATAGGTTTCCTCAGCTCGTTGATCAGTGACCCAAGTGGTTAGCTCTTAAAGTAAGAGTCTTAACCGCAACGCGTTTTATATAAGAAATGGAAAATGAATACTTTCCTTAATACTCATTGCTATTACTCTTAAATCATTTCATTGCGCGCTTTGGCTACCGAGCTACCCGAGCGGGTCGTAGCGAAGAACACAGTATATTAAGTCGTCAATAGAAAGAAGTATTGGAGGGTTGTTGTTAACATTAAAACTGCGTGAAAAGCTGTTAACACCCATCACGCTTTACAGCGCAAAAAGGCTGGTGATTAAAAAATCACCAGCCGTCAGCCTAATTAAATTAAGCTGCGTTCTTGAAATTGAACTTATTTAAGTTCAACAGAAGCGCCTGCTTCTTCAAGAGCTTTCTTCAGAGTTTCAGCTTCGTCTTTGCTTGCGCCTTCTTTGATAGTCGCTGGAGCTGATTCTACCATGTCTTTAGCTTCTTTCAGGCCAAGACCAGTTGCGCCACGAACTGCTTTGATAACTGCAACTTTGTTACCGCCGATAGCAGACAGAACAACGTCGAATTCAGTTTTTTCTTCAGCAGCTTCAGCAGCAGCACCTGGAGCAACAGCAACAGCTGCAGCAGCAGAAACGCCGAATTTTTCTTCCATCATAGTAATCAGTTCAACAACGTCCATTACAGACATTTCTGCAACTGCATCAAGGATTTGGTCTTTAGTGATAGACATAACAAGTGTTCCTAAAATTCAGAAATAGTTTATACGTTAAAAAGCAACGAAGGAAAGGGCTTATGCAGCTTCTTTCTGATCGCGCAGAGCAGCCAGAGTACGAACCAATTTGCCGGCAGCGGCTTCTTTCATGGTTGCCATCAGGCGTGCGATTGCTTCATCGTAAGTTGGGAGAGTTGCCAGACGATCGATATCTTTCGCTTGGATTAACTCACCTTCAAAGGCCGCAGCTTTAATCTCAAATGCTGGATTCGCTTTCGCGAACTCTTTGAACAGACGAGCGCCAGCGCCCGGGTGTTCGTTAGAGAAAGCAATTAAGGTTGGACCAACAAACGCGTCTTTCAGTACATCATAAGAAGTACCTTCAACAGCACGGCGAATCAGTGTGTTACGAACAACACGGATATAAACGCCAGCTTCGCGACCTGCTTTACGCAGTTCAGTCATTTTTGCTACAGTTACGCCGCGTGAATCAGCAACAACTGCAGAAAGCGCGCCTTTGGCTACTTCGCTGACTTCAGCAACAATCGCTTGTTTGTCTTGAAGATTTAGTGCCATTAGCTTCTTGCTCCTGGATTAACCGGGAAACCCCCGGGACTCACATCACTCGAATACAACATGTATTTGAGCGCTAAAACACGGTGAGCAGAATAGAATCCAGAATAAAATTCTAGGTATCTCTGTCACCGTCTACGCAGGTAAATTAAGTGACTATAAATAGCACACCTGCGGTCTTGGACGGGGTCTGGAAAGGCCAGACTCCATACCGAAATTTGTGGTTTGTTGGATACATTTCTATACCCAACAAACTCAAGGCGTCAAATTTTATACAAAATCGACGCAAAGGTAAAGCCTAATTACTCATTAGCCGAAGCTATAGCAATTAAACTGTCGCTGACAGACCTGCTTGGTCAACAGCAACACCTGCACCCATAGTGGTAGACAGGCTAACTTTCTTGATGAAAACACCTTTAGCAGAAGCTGGTTTTGCTTTTTTCAGCGCGATCAGCAGTGCTTCTAAGTTTTCTTTCAGTTTGTCAGCGTCGAAATCAACTTTACCGATAGTGGTGTGGATGATTCCGTTTTTGTCGTTACGGTAGCGAACCTGACCTGCTTTAGCGTTATTAACCGCTTCAGCAACGTTAGGCGTTACAGTACCTACTTTCGGGTTTGGCATCAGACCACGTGGGCCTAAAACTTGACCTAATTGGCCAACAACGCGCATTGCATCTGGAGAAGCAATAACAACGTCAAAGTCCATTTCGCCAGCTTTGATTTTATCAGCCAGATCTTCCATACCAACCAGTTCAGCGCCAGCAGCTTTAGCAGCTTCAGCATTTGCGCCTTGTGCGAACACAGCAACGCGAACTGAACGGCCAGTACCGTGTGGCAGTACAGTTGCACCGCGAACGTTCTGGTCAGATTTACGAGCATCGATGCCCAGGTTAACAGCAACGTCAACGCTTTCAACGAATTTAGCAGTCGCTAATTCTTTCAGCAGTGCAACGGCTTCAGCGATGTCATACTGTTTAGTAGCATCAACTTTTTCACGGATATTGCGCATGCGCTTAGTCAGTTTAGCCATTGTCTTAGTCCTCCACAACCAGGCCCATGGAACGAGCAGTACCTTCGATTGAACGCATCATTGCGTCAACATCAGCACCAGTCATGTCCGCAGCTTTAGTTTCAGCGATTTCGCGAATCTGAGCAGAGGTCACTTTACCAACTTTCTCTTTGTTAGGCTTGCCTGAACCAGACTTAACGCCAGCTGCTTTTTTCAGCAGAACTGCTGCAGGTGGAGTTTTGGTAACGAAAGTGAAAGAACGGTCTGCGTAAACAGTAATAACAACAGGAATTGGTAAACCTTTTTCCAGGCTGTCTGTTTTTGCGTTGAACGCTTTACAGAATTCCATGATGTTAACACCTTGTTGACCCAGAGCTGGACCAACTGGTGGACTTGGGTTCGCCATACCAGCTGCAACTTGCAGCTTAACGTAGGCTTGAACTTTCTTAGCCATGATATTTCCTCTAGATGGGTGATAACGCCTTAACGTTCGTAAGGCTCCCCGTTACATTAAACATGCCCTGCCTATAATATAAGCTCAATTAAGAAGCAAAACTGGCAAAGCATAAAAACAAAAGGCGCGAAATTGTAGTCAAATTTCACGCCTTTTGCAAGTCAGTTTTGTCGTTTAGATTAGGCTTTTTCGACTTGGCCAAAATCCAATTCGACAGGAGTTGCACGACCGAAAATAGAAACAGAGACTTTTAAGCGGCTCTTTTCATAGTCGATTTCTTCAACAACACCGTTAAAGTCAGCAAATGGACCTTCGCTAACGCGAACCATTTCACCTGGTTCAAACAATGTTTTCGGACGTGGTTTATCACCAACTTGTTGTAAGCGGTTCATAATAGCATCAACTTCTTTATCGCTAATTGGTGCTGGACGGTCTGAAGTCCCACCAATGAACCCCATTACACGAGGTACACTACGTACTAAGTGCCAAGAGTCATCATTCATGACCATTTGGACTAAGACATAGCCTGGGAAGAATTTACGTTCACTCTTACGGCGCTGACCGCTACGGATTTCAACAACTTCTTCTGTTGGAACCATAACTTCGCCAAAAGAATCTTCCATAGCATGTAATTTGATATGTTCACGTAAAGATTGTGCTACGCGACCTTCAAAACCAGAGAATGCCTGAATGACATACCAGCGCTTTTTAGGTGAATCGGACATTTAGAATAACCTCAGGCTTGTAATAAATGAAACTAAACGCACCAGGATACCATCTAATCCCCACAGTATTAATGACATTACAGCCGTTACTGCGGCAACAATTAAAGTAGTTTGTAATGTTTCCTGGCGAGTAGGCCAAATGACTTTTCTCATCTCGACACGAGCTTCGCGTGCAAACGCCAGTGTTGCTTTACCTTTTGTTGTCCATAAAGCGACAGCACCTGCAATAGCGACCACAGCCACAACTGCAAAAGCACGCAGCGCGAGATTATATTGACGGAAGTAATAGTTGCCAACAATTGCAATTATTAATAGGGCACAGACAATCACCCATTTGAAAATGTCTGCACTGCGTCCACTTCCTTGAGCTTCGCTATTCGCACTCATAATTCAACCTGTTACCATGAAGTATGTACAAAGCCTGTTTGCTTACAAAGGTAAAACAATCAAGCCAAACCAATAGAATATGCCAACATATCCCTCAATTACTACAAACTAAGCCTGCAAAATTTGATAGGGATATCAATAACATCACCCGCGAGTTAAAACAATTAGCCTTGTTAATGGAGGTAATTAGCGCTATTCGTTCTGCAAATACAGCCCATTGCAGCCACATTCTATTTCGCAAGTACTATTCGTTCGTCAGTACTTTCCATTTCACAAGTGCTATCCATTTTGCAGGATTTTCAGCATGCTCAGTAAATTTTCAGCCACACCAATAGGAAAAACCAGGTTCTTTTTGTGGCAGCGGTAAAATATACCATATCTTCGGAGCAAAACCTTAATAAATCTCATATAACTGCGCAAAGGAACCAACGCAATTATTAATTCGTTGTTTCAGAGCCTATCTCACCAATAATTATTTAGAAATGATTGATGAGATAGGTTCTTAATTTTGCAACGTATAAAAAGGACGTCTATAAGACGCCCTTTTTACTAAGTAGTTCTTTCTTATTCAGAAAGAGC
>NZ_JBBPXM010000016.1:0-71696 GCF_050446505.1 Providencia sp. SP181 | reverse complement strand
CTTAATCGATGGGTTATTAGAGCGACAAGGTAAAACCCCGATGGGACTTCCGCTTACGCCCGAGCAGATTGAACTTCGTGAGATGAAGAAAAAGATACAACGCCTTGAAATGGAAAACGAAATCCTAAAAAAGGCTACGGCGCTCTTAATGTCGGACTCACTGAGGGATTCGCGATAATCGACAAACTAAGAGCGCATTACCCCGTCACAACGCTCTGCCAACTTTTTGAACGTCATCGCAGTAGCTATCGGCATTGGCACCATCGAATGAAGAATGCCGCACCAGATGCGGCACGGGCGATTAAACGGAGTTTAGCTAAAGAGGCTTGGAACTTAAGTGGTGGCTCTGCAGGCGCAAGGACTATCGCCACCATTGTCACGATGCAATACGGAGTGAAGATGAGCCGTTATCTTGCTGGTAAGTTAATGAAAGAAATCGGGATTACGAGTTGCCAGTATGTAAAACACCGCTATAAACGAGGGACAAGGGAGCATGTCGACATCCCTAATTTACTCGGCCGCCAATTTGCAGTCACAGCCCCCAATCAAGTGTGGTGCGGCGATGTGACGTATATTTGGACAGGAAAACGGTGGGCTTATCTCGCCGTCGTGTTAGACCTTTTTGCACGGAAACCCGTTGGTTGGACCCTCTCCCTATCCCCGGTGAACTGGATCAGGTTGCCACTCAGCTAAACAGCAGACCAGGAAAGACACAGATGTTCAAAACACCGAAAGAGATAATTGAAAAGGGTGTTGTGTTGACAGATTGAATCTACATTCGCCTTTTTTAGGATTTCTTTCTCCATTTTCAATTGGTTAACTTCTTTGCGTAAAGCGAGTAGCTCTTGTCGCTCAAAAGGGGTTAATGCGTTAGGCTTATTTTCAGCTTCATGGCGCTTTCGCCAAGCATAGAGCAGTTTAGTGGTAATTCCAAGCGCATTAGCAGCTTGCTGAACTGTATAGCCTTGTTCAAGTATTAAATTAATCGCTTCTTTTTTAAAACGTTCAGTATATTGCTTCGGTGATTTTCGTTTCATATCGACATCTTATTTTAAAGGTGAATATATGCCTTTATCAAAGTGTTCACCTTCATTAAAGCACAACAACATATTGATTTTTATTATTTTAACCACACAACATAAATATGTTAACTATCATTATGATTCCGTTACTCTCCAACCCCCTATGTTACAGATAAAAAACATGTTTAAAGCTGTTTTATGCATGACTCATCACAAATCAATTAGAGAATATACTGCTATCTTGCCTTTTTAGTTGAAATTATCCTTATCAAAAATAAGGAGAGCACTATGCCACTAATCAATACATTGGTTTGTTTAGAACCCAAAAAGTTAGTTTGGGAAAAACGTACAATTACCCCCCCGAAACCTAATGAAGCCAAAATTAAAATAAAAACTGTCGGTATTTGTGGGACCGATATTCATGCTTGGGCAGGAAACCAACCCTTTTTTAGTTATCCTCGTGTGCTCGGTCATGAAATTTGTGGTGAAATAATAGAGATGGGCCATGGCAATACCGATTTTAAAATTGGACAACAAGTTTCTGTTATTCCTTATATTGCTTGTAATACCTGCCCTTCTTGCCTCAGTGGACATACCAATTGTTGTGAAAATATTTCTGTTATTGGTGTACATCAAGACGGTGGATTTGCTGAATATTTGAACGTTCCGACAGTAAATTTATTATCATCAGAAGGTATAGCAGCTGATGCTGCAGCATTGATTGAACCCTTTGCCATCAGCGCACATGCCGTTCGTCGAGCTGCTATTCAACCTAAAGATGCCGTATTGGTTGTCGGAGCAGGTCCCATAGGCTTAGGCGTTGCAGCAATCGCACACGCTGATGGAGCACATGTCATTGTTGCCGATACCAGCGCTGCACGTCGTGAACATGTTTCCCTGCATTTGTCACTTCCTACCATAAACCCTGCTGCAGATAACTTTGATAGCCAGTTACGTCAATATTTCTCAGGTGCTTTACCGTTAAAAGTCATTGATGCAACAGGTAACCCACATGCCATGAATAATGCCATTAATTTAATTAGACACAGTGGAACCATTGTTTTTGTTGGTTTATTTAAAGGAAACTTACAATTCCCTGACCCTGATTTTCATAAAAAAGAAACCACAATGATGGGAAGTCGTAATGCGACTTTGGAAGATTTTGCCAAAGTGGGTCGCTTAATGTCTGAAAGTAAGCTAAATGCACAAATGATGCTAACTCACCACTATCCCTTTTTTACTCTTGCTGAACATTATGAAACTGAAGTGATTAATAATCGTGAATTAATCAAAGGTGTGATTTATTTTTAATTTTGGAACATCTTATGAAAACATTAAACAGAACTGACTTTCCAGGGAAAGAATACCCAACACGAGTTATTCAATTTGGCGAAGGTAATTTTTTACGTGCATTTATTGACTGGTCGATTGATATTTTAAATGAAAATACAGATTTTGATGCAGGAATAACCATTATTCGTCCAATAAACACTCAACTCCCACCTTCGTTAAATCAGCAAGATGGTTTATATACAACATTAATCCGAGGATTAAATGAAGATGGTAGAAATATTAGTCAATCCAGATTAATACGCTCAGTTAATAACGAAATAAACCCTTATCTAAATTTTCAAGACTATTTATTACTGGCCCGTAATGAGGGTATTCGTTTTGTTTTCTCTAATACTACAGAGGCAGGTATTTCCTATCATACAAATGACAAATTAACCGATCAGCCTCCAAATAGTTTCCCAGCGAAATTGACACAACTTTTATATGAACGATTTATTTATTTTAATGGTGATTTAAAGAAAGGGTGGATAATTATTCCTTGTGAACTAATTGATTATAATGGCGAAACTTTAAAAACATTAGTACTACGTTATGCACAAGAATGGAATTTACCTAATGAATTTCACCAATGGATAAATAATTCCAATACTTTTTGTTCAACATTAGTTGACCGTATTGTGACTGGATACCCAAAAGAAGAAAACACAGCAATTGAAAAATCACTGGGCTATCAAGATGCATTCTTAGATATCGCAGAGTATTTTTACTTATTTGTTATCCAAGGCCCTAAATGGCTAGCTGAAGAATTAAAGTTACATAAATTCCCAATGAATATAAAAATTGTGGATGATATAAAGCCATATAAAGAACGTAAAGTCGCTATTCTCAATGGCATACATACTGCAATGGTGCCTGTCGCTTGGCTATCTGGGATCAATACGGTTGGTGACGCAATGAATGATGCGGATATCAAAAATTTTGTTCAAAAATTATTGTATGACGATATTATACCTACACTTAATTTGCCAAAAGACGAATTGAATACTTTTGCCGATGCAGTGTTAACCCGTTTTCAGAATCCATATATTCAACATCAATTATTATCCATTGCGTTGAATAGTATGACAAAGTTCAAAACCCGGTTATTACCACAATTATTATCGACTATAGAAAACGGAAAAATATCTGAACGGTTATGTTTTTCACTCGCGGCTTTACTCGCTTTTTACCGTGGTCAATGTGATGGTGAAAGCTATCCACTACAAGATGATGAAATCTGGATTAATTGTTTTACTCAATTGTGGCCACAAGTTGGACAGAAACTGACGACAAAATCACTAGTTACTGAAGTATTGTCTAATAAAAATCATTGGCAGTGTGATCTATGCCAATACCCTGAATTAGTGGAAAAGGTTTCACTTTATCTCGATGAAATCCTAACACTAGGAATGCGTAATGCAATGAAGATACTGAATTAACTTATGCGGCAATGTGCCACCTTTCATTTTAATGTGGCACATTACAATAATAGCAAGTTAACCATTTATAAAGAATCATAAAATAAGTATGCTTTTAATATCTTAGCGAAATGGGTCGAGGGTAATCATGGCGAGAACACAAAATTTACGACATAAAGTCATCAACCAGTTTATTGATGCAATAAGCAACCAATATATTCGTTCCCCTTTACCTTCTCAATCTGTTCTTTCAGATATGTATAGCATAAGTCGTACTACTGTTCGCCATGTATTAACTCACCTAAAAGAAATTGGTATTTTAGACAGCGTAGGCAATGATTATGTGATTATCCGTGAACCTAACGAAAATGATTTATTAGAAATTACTATTGACTCCCCCATTACAGAATTTAATGTCATTGAAGACTTTTTCTATAAGCTTATTCAAAAAAGAGCATTACAGCCCGGTGATAACTTTACTGAAATGCAACTTGCTCATCAAGCGGGTGTTACCCCCGTAATTGTAAGGGAATTTCTGTTAAAATTTTCTCGCTATAATTTAATTGAAAATTTACGGCGTGGGTTGTGGCGTTTAAAAACATTCGAACAAAACTATGCAGAAAAACTATTTGAATTAAGGGAGTTACTTGAAACTCATGCGTTGACTCATTTTATGAATTTGCCTGAGCATGATAAACGTTGGATCCAAGCAAAAGAATTGTTATATCAACATCGCCAACTAAGGGAAACTGTTGTTGACAATTACCATGCCTTTTCCGAGCTAGATCGAAAGTTTCATGCATTAATTCTATCTGCTGCACAAAATCCTTTTTTCGACCAATCACTAGATATGGTAACTATCATTTTTCACTTTCACTATCAATGGGATGATAGTGACCTTCGCGAACGCAATGTATTAGCTATCGAAGAACATATGACGATTTTAAGTGCCATAATCAGCCACAACGATTTACAAGCCATGAATGAATTACGTAACCATTTAAACACGGCGAAACTCTCCATGGTTCGTTCATTAAGAAAAAAATAATAAAAATACCCAACGATAAGGAAAATACTATTCCTTTTCACTCTTTTTATTTTATATTGCCAATCAATTAATTTCTTTAATCTTATTTAATTCAAACTCACAAAAAACACTTTAATTTTTAAAATACTATTTAAAAATAGCATTTATTTATATTTCTTATATTTTTATAACATGAAATTTTTCATATACAATGAGTTATATAATACACATTAAAAACATAAAATTGCCATATGCCCCACAGTCTAAGCAGGAAATAAATACAGTTTTACATATCAAATTTAAACTGTGATCAATCTAAATTAGGTAGACCATGAAAAGAATAACGACTAGGAGTAAAAAATGAGTATTTTGATCAAAGATATTAGTGTGAGCGATATTCGCTTTCCAACATCACGGAACCTTGATGGTTCTGATGCTATGAATGCAATATCAGATTATTCAGCAACATATGTCACGTTACATACTAACCACCCCAATAACCTAAAAGGCTATGGATTAACATTTACTATTGGACGTGGCAATGATTTATGTGTCAGCGCGGTTAAATCTCTAGCCTCTATGTTTGTTGTTGGTAGAACTCTCGAAGAAATTACGGCCAACTTTGGAGCTTTTTGGCGCGAATTAGTCTCTGGTGACTGCCAATTACGTTGGGTTGGTCCTGAAAAGGGAGTCATCCATTTAGCAACAGCAGCCATTATCAATGCTATTTGGGATCTTTGGGCTCGCACAGAAAATAAACCTGTCTGGAAATTACTGGCAGATATGACGCCAGAAGAAATTGTTAACTGCATTGATTTTACTTATATTTCAGATGCTTTAACCCCTGAAGAAGCCATCACATTATTGCGCCGTGTAGAACCAGGAAAAGCTCAACGTGAACAAGAAATGCTAACAAATGGTTATCCGGGTTATACGACCGCGGCAGGTTGGCTCGGTTATTCCGAAGAAAAAATGCGCACACTCGCTCGTCAAGCAGTTGCTGATGGCTGGACCCACCTCAAACAAAAAGTCGGGGCAGATTTAGAACAAGATATCCGCCGCGCCACCATTTTACGTGAAGAGCTTGGCTGGGAGCGTAAATTGATGATGGATGCAAATCAAATTTGGGGGGTTGACCAAGCTATTGAATCTATGAGAAAACTAGCTAAATTTGATCCGCTATGGATTGAAGAGCCAACAAGCCCTGACGATATTCTCGGCCATGCGGCTATCAAAGCCCGCATCGGTAATATTGGTATTGCAACAGGAGAACATGCACATAATAGAGTCATGTTTAAACAATTTTTCCAAGCAGGCGCGATAGATTTTTGTCAATTAGACCCAGCCCGATTAGGTGGATTAAACGAAGTGCTTGCCGTGGTATTAATGGCTGCAAAATTTGGTATTCCTGTTTGCCCACATGGTGGTGGTGTAGGGCTTTGCCAGTACTCATTAAATATCGTTCTTTTTGATTATATTGCTGTTTCCGCTTCTTTAGAAAATCGAGTTTTAGAATATGTCGACCATTTACATGAAAATTTTGAAGAGCCATTAGTCATCAAAAGAGGAAAATATTTCCCATTAATGCAACCTGGCTATGGCGTTCAAATGAAATCTGATTCCATTACTCGTTTTACTTGGCCTGATGGTTTGGAATGGAAAAATTAATTAAACCAGAAAGATAGGCATTCTTAATAGAATGCCTCCAAACTCTACATTGGAAGCATGAAGATGAATTTAAATAATAACGAAGCAATATTGAATTCTGCTGTCCGAAAATCTATTGTCAAATTACTGCCATTTCTTGCATTAATGTATGTTATGGCTTACCTAGATCGAGCCAATATTGGATTTGCTAAGGATGCTTATCAACTTGATACTGGATTAAGTAATGCTGCATATGCTTTTGGTGCCGGTGTATTCTTTATCGGATATGCTTTATTTGAAGTTCCCAGTAATATTTTATTATATAAAGTCGGTTCCAGAATGTGGCTATCACGTATTATGGTCACATGGGGATTAATTTCCGCAGCGATGATGTTCGCTCACAATGAAACTACCTTTATTGTATTACGGTTTTTATTGGGAGCCTCAGAGGCTGGGTTTATGCCAGGAGTCATGCTATATCTGACTTATTGGTTTCCTTTAAATGTGCGCGCCAAAGTTGCTGGTTTTTTCTGGTTTGGCCCTCCAATTGCATTTATTGTTGGAGGCCCTATTTCTGGTGGGTTATTAGGCATTCATGATTTATGGGGATTGCATAACTGGCAATTAATGTTCTTAGTTGAAGGCTTGTTAGCATCAATAGTCGGTGTCATCGCATTCTTTTATTTATGTGATAAGCCATCGGATAAAAGATGCAAATTCTTAACAGAGGAAGAAAAGAAGGTATTAAGTGACGTTATCGAAAAAGAGGAAAAATCGAAGATAAATCATGGCCCTCAAGGAGTCCTAAAAGCACTATGTGACCCTCGAGTCTTATATTTATGCATGATTTGTTTTGCAATCCAAGTTGGCTCATACGGTATCGCATTCTTTTTACCTTCTCAAGTCGCCGCACTTTCAGGACAGAGCGTTGGTTTTCTTGTTGGTGTGCTTTCTGGGATTCCATGGTTATGCGCATTAATTGCTGCTTGGTATATTCCTCATTTATCAATGAAATATAAAGAGCGTCGCTGGATAAGTTCCATTACTTTATTATTTGGTGGTATCGGTGTCGCCTTATCAGGAATGTTAGCTGGAACACCAATATTAGCCTTTATAACTCTTTGTATTGGATGTGCAGGATTACTTGCAGTTCAGCCTATTTATTGGACATTTCCAACGAGTTACCTAGGTGGTGCCGCAGCGGCTTCTGGTATTGCATTAATTAATTCACTAGGAAATTTAGGTGGTTTTGTTGCTCCAAATATTAGAGTGTGGGCAGAAAATGTATTTCAATCCGAAGTTGCTGGACTATATTTGCTAGGTATCATTGCCGTAATAGGCGCACTGATGTTAGCTGGTGTATTTAAAATTGGTATTCGTCGTGAAATTTAACTAAGATTTTTTCTAAGTATTTTTTATACTCGCGCTTAGTATAGTTACGGAGCTGAAAAACTCGATAATGGTAAAGACAAATCAATTCAATATCTTAAAGACCACCCATACATTGCAAATGAAATTGAAAAAGCAATAAGAGAAAGTCACTTTGAGCCTACTTTTTCCACGCTAAAAAGTAACGAATCAGAAGACCAGGAACCAACCTTAGCTAACGAAGAATAAAAACAAAAAGGGGCTTGTTGCAAAAATTACCTAAGTGAGAAACACTCACACTATTGATTATCGCTTTAGGTTAAATTCATGCCATCGAACGAGTTTAAATGGAAGCATTTTGCCCCCACTATCATCCTTTGGTGCTTGCGTTGGTATGGCTCTACCCCGCTAAGCTATGCTAACGTCAGTGATATGTTAGCCGAACGGGGTATTTCCGTTCATCGCTCTACCATTTATCGTTGGTTTATCGAATATTCGCCAATACTCCGTAAAAAACTCAAAAAATATCAATTCATTCGGGCTGTTTCCTCTTGGCAGCTCGATGAAACCTACGTCAAAGTGAACGGAAAATGGTTTTACCTTTACCGCGCAATAGATAAACACGGAGATACGCTGGATGTTTATTTTTCATCCAAGCGTAATCGGCATGCTGCCTATGAATTTCTCAAACGCGTATTAAAACCTTATCCCTCCGAGCGGCAACCAAAAACCTTAAATACCGATAAGCACGCAGCTTACGGTTACGCTATAGCGCGTTTAATTAAAGAAGGAAAACTCCGAGCTGACGCGAAACAACGGCAAATCAAAACCCTCAACAACCGTATTGAATCGGATCACGCCCCGATAAAAAAGTTAATTGTTGCCACGGGCGGCTTCAAATCGGTGAAGCGGGCTTGGTCAACACTTCAAGGATTTGAAACCTTGCGAAAACTGAATAAAGGTCAATTTGATGACTGGCTACGTCGATATGAACCTGAATTTCGAGTGCGGGAGCGATCTGCCTTTATGAATCGATTATTCAATGTGGAGACCGTGTTAGCCTGAAACATCCAATGAGCTCTGAGCAAAAAACGCGCTAATTTATTATTTGCAACAAGCCCCAATAGACAATACAGGCGTTATTCTTTTTTTATTGAGGGTAATATCATTTGTTGACACAAGAGGAACAACAATCCTTGTTGTTAAATCATCAAAGTAATCATTTTGAAGAATAAGATAAAATGGCCAAAGCTTATTTGTTTTAGCTGAAGGATTGCGGTAAACATCAAATTGCTTTGGCATTACAAACTCCCAAAGAAATCATCGTCAGTCAGCATTCCTGATTTAACCATAAATTGATTCATTGCTTGGATATCCTCTTTTTCCTTTTCACGCTCGATACTTTTAGCTTCTATTGCTTGAGCTAGAAGGAGATCTAATGTAGCCGATAAATTCATGTCCATGCTTCGAGCTTTATCAACTAATGAGGCTGTCAGGTACACGTTGGTACTCTTTTTGGTATTAATACGGGCGGTGGATCTATTCACAACTATCACTCCTATGCACATAGTTATGCGCATAATTATGGTTGTTGATAGAAAAATAATCAAGTTTTGAGTTTTCTATATGAGCTAGAAAATTTCTGTCATCCTGTATTTCGTTGTGATTTCAAAAGCTATAACAAGGTAGTTCAGTACAACTGAAGTCCTTATGGAGAACTAGTTCTATTAACATGGTGTTTTAGTTACTAAATAGCACCAGTCATTTATAGTTTTGAAAAGGTATACTTCAATAGCACTAAAAAATAGACTAAAATCTAAGCTTCATGGCAGATTAAAATAAACTGCCATGAAAGCCCATGGCTTATTTTAGCTGTCTGTTGCGTTTCGAGGATCAGTCAAATCTCTGTCTTTTATTTCTGGCATAATCAATGTCGAAATCAACCCTACAGCAGAATAAAATATAACCATAATCGCTATTGGCCACCATGAGTCATAAATATTTGTTAAAATTCCCGCAATTAATGGACCAAACCCAACCGCCATTAATCCGCCAAACTCATTTGCAAGTGCCATTTGCGTAAACCTGTTTCTTGCACCAAACATTTCAGCCATTGTAATAGCCTCAATAGCTGCCTGCCCTAACACTGAAATATTATGGATGAGGATAATGCATAATATAATTGTGCTTGGTTCATAACTTTTATCCACAATAATGGATATCATTGGGTATGCCAGTACAATTGATAAGGTATTTAGGACTAAATAAACAGAGCGGCGCCCTAATTTATCGGATAACCAACCGATAAATGGAATACTAAAGAAGCCGACAATTGAGCTAAATAAAATTGCATCTGTCGGAATATCTTTACTGAATAACAGGGCTTGTACCATATACCCTGCCAAAAATGTTTGGATAATCCCGGAATTACCTGCTTGTCCAAACCTTAGACCCATGGCTAACCAAAATGATTTCCCTTTGACAATTTCAAAAAAAGTCGCTTCCTTCTCTTGCACTTTTTCAACTTCACTTTGACTTTCAAATACAGGACTTTCTTTAAGGTTTAAACGTAACCATATTGCAAACACCATCACAACCGCACTGGCTAGAAAAGGAATGCGCCATGCCCAATCAAGCAACGTTTCATGGTCAAAAATAATAAATATAATGGCCCAAATCGCCGTAGCGCTTAGTGTTCCACAGTTTGTTCCTAATGCAACCAATGAGGCAATAGCCCCTTTTTTACCTTTCGGGGCATACTCAGCCAACATTGTACGCGCACCCGAAATTTCAGCACCAGCGCCAAATCCTTGAACGACTCTCAAGAGCACTAAAAGAATTGGTGCCAGGATACCAACCTGAGCATAAGTTGGCAAAATGCCAATAAGTGTCGTACATAGCCCCATCATCGTAATTGTAATAAACAGTACTTGTTTACGACCAATACTATCGCCCATCCGACCAAAGAAGAACGCCCCCGCTATTCGGGCGACGTATCCCGCGCCATAAGTCCCCATAGCAAGAATAAGGGACATAGCAGCTGATTGTTCAGGGAAGAATATATGATGAAAAACTAATGCCGCACCTAAAGCATAAAGTTGAAAATCCATAAATTCTAACGTTGTTCCTAGCCAGCCAGACATGGCGGCTCGAATTAAATCACTGGTGCTTCTAGTATTTCGAGTAGTTGTTTGTTGCACGATGATCACCATTATTTCTATGTAGAACTACCATATTTAGTATTAAAAGTTAGTTTTATTCGGGTACAGAGGATTTCTAAAATAAACTAACTTGTTATTCGTTATGGACGGGCGGCACTCCCATCCGGTAAACGTGCGTTTGTCCAGTCGGGTAAGCCACCATTGATGGGATATTTTTTTGCTTTAACTTCATCAATATCAATGCCTAAACCAGGTTTATCATTAAGATAAGCATAGCCTTCGGTAATTTCAGGGCAGCCAATGAATACATCACGCAAAGCATCATTCATTGGTGTGTATTCTTGAATTCCAAGGTTAGAAATACTCAGGTCAATATGCATATTGGCAATCACACCAACTGGCGAGATATCACCTGGGCCATGCCATGCGGTTCTTACACCATGATACTCACATAAAGTCGCCAATTTTTTAGCTGGCGTAATACCACCAATCATGCTGATATGACAACGAATAAAGTCAATGAGGTTGCTCGTAATCAGGTTTTTATATTCAGCAACATGAACAAACAGCTCCCCCATCGCAATTGGCGTTGAGGTTTGCTGTCTCATCACTTTGAGAAAATCAATATTTTCAGGCGCAACTGGGTCTTCTAGGTAGAATAGGCGATATTCTTCTAAATCTTTCGCCATCTGTAGTGCTGCAATGGGTTGAATTCGTTCATGCACATCATGAATAAATTCAACATCAAAACCAATTTTATTCCGAAGGTGATCAAAGAATTTAGGGATACTGCGAGCATAAGCATCTGGGTCAAAATAGATACCTGCTGTTTTATTTCGGGGGGAGCGTTTAGGGTTAATATTGGCTCTATCTAACTGTGTAGCAATCAGTTTTAAATCTTCTGTTCCTGCCCCACCATACATCCCCATTTGACAACGGACATGTTGGTAGCCCTCTTCCATGGCTTGGCGGATATTATCTTCTGCGGCAAATGCATCACTGCCATCACAGTGGCGATATAACGGAATTCCATCGCGGCACTTTCCGCCCAGCAGGTCATAAACGGGTAGGTTTGCGATTTTCCCTTTGATATCCCATAATGCCATATCAATTGCGGATAGCGCATTATTCATCACAGGACCATTTCGCCAATACCCACTCACGGCGGCAGATTGCCAGATATCTTCAATTCGGCTCGGGTCTTTGCCAATTAAGAATGGTTTCATGTATTCATTGATAGCCGCTTCAACTGCAAAAATACGCTGGGTGAAAGTGGCACAGCCTAGCCCATAGAGACCATCTTGATTCGTTTCAACTTTAACAACAACTAAATCAATACCGCCAGGGGCGGTGAGAATTGTTTTGATATTCGTAATTTTGATCATTTCAACCTCAACTGATAATACATTAAGTTTTGGTTGTATGACATCTAGGCGCAACTGCAAATTATCATAACTCTATTTTGACTGCAATCTTTTCTCATCAAGATTCAATTTTACGGATAGCGACCTCATTTGTCTTCATCGCTTCATTCAGAGAATGTTTAGCAATATCAATGTTTTTATCTTTAATCGCCATAAAAATCTGGATATGGGCATCAATACTTTCCAGTGTTATGCCTAAAACACGGTTCAATTCTTCCAAGTAAAAATAGTAGATATCTTTAACGTCATTCATGATTTTAACAAAAATAATATTGTGGGATGCTCTCGCAATAGCAATATGAAAATCAAGATCGGCAACACTGTATTTTTTATAATCATTTTTATTCACTAGCATACGGTTTAATGCATCTTCAATGCGTGCGATATCCTCACTCGTTGCATTTTCAACCGCGAGCTCAATACATTTAAATTCAATGGTTTGCCTGAATACCATCATATCTAAAAACTCAGTTTTACTCAGATGCATAATCGGCTTTTCTGATGTTAAAATACTTTGGGTATCAATACCGGATGAAACAAATGAACCGCGGCCATGCTTAGTATAAATAATCCCTTTGTCCCTAAGCTTTTGAACTGCACTGCGGATACTGGTGCGACTGACATTGAACATCTCAGTAAGCTCGAATTCCGTCGGTAATTTATCATTCTCCGCCCACGTTTTATCAATAATATTCTGCAGCATTTTTTGGTATATCACTTCTGCAATATTATTTTTTTCTGTTGAGAAATCACTCATAAAAAATCCTTTCTTATTAAATATCAATAGATAACAAACATTATCTCACTATAAAAATAGTCTCATTCTTGTGATATAGGAAAATAATCTCTGTTAACTAAATCACAAATAATAAGGCTGCTAATTGCTTTTAAAGAATAGGTGCTGTTGAATCTGTTGTATTCTCTCTTTTTATAAGTTGTATGACATTGTTGGGCGCATCACTCTTTTGTCATTATACAATATTATAGGTGAATATATGAATTCCTTATTTGATTTAACCGGTAAAACTGCGCTTGTAACTGGTGCAGCCCGTGGACTGGGTTTTTCCTATGCTGTCGGTCTAGCCTCAGCAGGTGCATCCATAATATTAAGTGATATTAATCAGGATGCACTAGATTCCGCCGTCAATGAATTAATTAACCGTGGCTACCCAGCAAAGGGCTACCTCATTGATGTTTCCAAAGAAGAACAAATTATTGATGCATTTAATCAAATGGATAGTGACCATATTCAGGTTGACATCGTTATTAACAATGCGGGTATCCAGCACCGACAACCTCTCGTTGAGTTAGCATCAAAAGACTGGCAACGAGTGCTAGATATCCATTTAACTGGCACATTTTTAGTTTCCCGTGAAGCAGCTAAGCGCATGATTAAAAACAAAACAGGCGGGAAATTTATCAACATTTGTTCCTTAACAAGCGAGCAGGCGCGGGCAACGGTAGCACCTTATACCGCCGCCAAAGGGGGGATTAAAATGCTGACAAAATCTATGGCCGCGGAATGGGGAAAACATAATATTCAAGCGAATGGCATTGGCCCTGGCTATATATTGACGGATATGAATACCGATTTGATCAAAGATGAAAAGTTTAATTCTTGGGTCATCAATAGCAACCCTGCTGAGCGTTGGGGTAAACCTGATGAGCTTATTGGCACTGCAATTTACCTTTCATCTGCCGCTTCTGATTATGTCAATGGCCAGATTATTTATGTTGATGGTGGTTGGTTAGCTGTACTTTAATGCGTCATAACGGAATAAATAAAAATGAATCAATTACATTGTAAAGCCTGCTTTGCTCATCAAAAGCAAGATATCCGCATTGATGAAAGAACATTGGAATACTCGGAAGATCAAGTTGTCGTAAAGGTCGAAGCAGGCGGTATCTGTGGCTCCGATATCCACTATTATCAAGAAGGGCATGCGGGACTCTCTATTTTAAAACACCCAATGGTTATTGGCCATGAGTTCTCAGGGGTTGTGCATATTGCGCCCAAAAATTCGACATTGAAAGTCGGCTGCAAAGTCGCAGTAAACCCATCACAACCTTGCAATCAATGTCAATTTTGCCTTGAAGGAAAGCAAAATGTCTGCTCGAATATGCGATTTATGGGCAGCGCGCAATTTAACCCGCATGTTGATGGCGGATTCTCGGAGTTCGTCGTCGTCAGTGAACAACAATGCTACCCTTATGACCCTCAAATAGACTCAAAAATTATGGCGTTCAGTGAACCCACTGCTGTAGCCATTCATGCAATCAATGTTGCTGGCAGCCTTGTTGGCAAAAAAGTACTGGTCATTGGTGCAGGCCCCATTGGTGGTTTGATCATTGCAGCAGCAAAAGCATCGGGGGCTAGTGAAGTTATTGCTTCCGATGTAAGTGAACGTTGTCGAGAAATTGCATTACAAATGGGTGCCAATAAAGTGCTTGACGCTTCAAATAATCACGATTTATTGGCTTATCAGGAAGATAAAGGCTACTTTGATGTCACTTTTGAAGCAAGCGGCTCATCGATCGCTATTTCTGCCTCTGTTGATATGACAAAAAGAAATGGTATTGTTGTCCAAGTAGGTATGGGAAAAAATACTGTTGAATACCCAGTAGCTAAAATGCTGGTAAAAGAAATCAGTTGGAAAGGCTCTTTTAGATTCATCGATGAATTTGCTACCGCTGTGACATGGCTGCAAAATGGTATCATTGATCCTAGGCCTCTTATTTCAGGTTCATACCCGTATCAAGAGATAGAAAAAGCCTTGTTGCAAGCAGCGGATAAAACAGTTTCATCAAAGGTACTTGTGACATTTTAAACTTAAACGTATTTATTGCTATGGAGATATAGTGCTAGTTAGGTTTGAGTTTTAATTATTAAAACTCAAACCTTAATATTTTAACACTTAGATTAATTAAGTAGATTGACTTGATTATTACAATTTATTAGGTCATGTATTCCATCTGGTGAGTAACCTGTAATATAGGGGCTTGTTGCAAAAATTGAGTTGATGATAAACACTGAAGTATTCATCTCGTTCACGGGGAAACCCATGGTGTCTAACTATTTTAAATGGAAGCATTTTGCGCCAACCATTATCTTGTGGTGCCTTCGATGGTATGGTCCAACCTCACTGAGTTATGCCCACGTCAGTGATATGTTGGCTGAACGTGGTATTTCAGTTCCTCGCTCTACCATTTATCGTTGGTTTATCGAATATTCACCAATACTCCGTAAAAAACTCAAAAAATATCAATTCATTCGGGCTGTTTCCTCTTGGCAGCTCGATGAAACCTACGTCAAAGTGAAAGAAAAATGGTTTTACCTTTACCGCGCAATAGACAAACACGGAGATACGCTGGATGTTTATTTTTCACCCAAGCGTAATCGGTATGCTGCCTATGAATTTCTCAAACGCGTATTAAAACCTTATCCCTCCGAGCGGCAACCCAAAACCTTAAATACCGATAAGCACGCAGCTTACGGTTACGCTATAGCGCGTTTAATTAAAGAAGGAAAACTCCGAGCTGACGCGAAATAACGGCAAATCAAAACCCTTAACAACCGTATTGAATCGGATCACGCCCCGATAAAAAAAGTTGATTGTTGCCACGGGCGGCTCCAAATCGGCGAAGCGGGCTTGGTCAACTCTTCAAGGATTTGAAACCTTGCGAAAACTGAATAAAGGTCAATTTGATGAGTGGCTACGTCAATATGAACCTGAATTTCGGGTACGGGAGCGACCTGTCTTTATGAATCGATTATTCAATATAGAGACCATGTTAGCATGAAATACCCTAAAAACACTGAGTGAAAAATGCACAAATTTATTATTTGCAACAAGCCCATTATTGTTGCATTAATTTCAATCAGTGCCTGAAGAATAGTTGTTTATCTTTCATTAAGGCTATTTCAATAATAGCGTATCATATTACTATTAAACACAATTTAAATGATATGCAAAACCTATATTAGGTCGTTCCTGTCATATGGTTATACTCCAATGATATATGCTAAAAACCATCAATTCACTATCAATGCTATAACCTATATGCGATACTTTTAATGAGATAATTTAAATGCGATAGATTGGTGAAAAAATGTTCATACGAGCTTACCTCAGGGCCTCTTCTGAAGATCAATATGCAGATAGAGCAACATGAGTTACGGATTGTCAGCCTTGATATTCCAACATCTTGGCAAGCCTTAAATAACTATGACCCCACACAAAATGATCCCATCACTCAAGCAGTACTTTCTGCTATTAATACCATGTTGATTGATTTGATGGCAGCCATGTCACACAAAGATTGGATCAGTCGCCGTGAACGACAAAAACAAGGTATCGAACGCGCCCAAACTTTAGGTAAATACAAAGGAAAGCAGGCGGATAAAGAACGTCATGAGAAAGTAATTTATTACCGAAAATATAAAGGGCTGAGTATTCGAGAAACCGCTGAGGCTACTGGCTATAGCTGTTCTCAAGTCTGTCGAATTCAACTACGTTATCAACAAAAATAATCAGCATTCTATTTAGAGAGGAAAAACGTATGGCGATACCAACAGAACAACTCCTCGGAATATTACGTCGAGGATATACAATCACCACATTTTATCGTTTATCTGCAAAGGCCGCCTTTCAATCCTCGGTTCGCATACCTGAAGGTTATCTTTTGCTATCAAAAAATGGGGAAGAAGAAGGCGTTTTAACGCATATCGAATTCCAATCGATTAAACACTTACTCACCGAACACGATATATGGGAAGAAATCATTGGTTCAACACTGTATGGTGGAAGTCGTTGGTCTTTAAAAATAATAGAAGGTCAATCTGTTATTAATTAATGTGTGTCACTCAGAACCTCGGCTGACGTTTAGTCTTAAAGACCAAGTTTATTTTTTAACACTTCATACGGTGTTTTACCAGCATGAGCTGAGTGGGGGCGATGACAATTATAAAACGCCTCCCATTCAGCTAATTTTTCATGTAAATCGACATCATCCTTATAATCGATTAATTGATAAAACTCCTGTTTATCTGTTAAATGAGAACGCTCTACTTTCCCATTTAATCTGGGGGTAACTGGCTTGATATAAACATGCTCCATCCCTAGGTCATGAACATGCCAATTAAATTTCGATTGAAATTCGTGCCCATTATCCGTTCTAATTGTTTTGATTCTAAAGGGAAATTTATTTACAACATAATTAATAAAATCAATAGTATTAGCTTGATTGTGCCTTTCATAAATTTTAAGTGCTCTGATCCGTGTCGCATCATCAATCGCCGTATATTGAAAACGTTTGATTCGTTGTCCATCAGGCGTATTAAATCACATCAACCTGAACATGGTGTCCTGCACTTGTTTCTGATAACGTTTAAATAGTGGTTTAGAGCGACTTCGCTGATTCTGGGGAAGTTGGTTTAATTTGTTTCTTAGCAATACATAGTAGCAGCCAGAGCGTGATATTTTGATGTTATGAAACCGTAGAAGATACCAGGCGATACGTTGGGGATCAAAATGGTAAGTCGTACGCAGATAAATAACCAGCTCTTCGATGTGTTTTGCAACTCTTCTGGTTGGATTTTCAGGGCAAGGTTTATTGTTGATTAATCCTTTCTCGCCATCTCGTTCATAAGCTCTTTTCCAAGTATAAAAAGTTTCTCTACTGATCCCAAAATGACGACAAGTTTTAGCAATATTTTTGCTCTCACGGGCATGATTTAAGATTTTTGTTTTATGTGCAATATCTCGTTTAGCTTTAACGTTCATTATATCTGACCTCCGGCTACAATTAGAAAAAACTAATTGTCAATCGAAGTCCAGACTTTCATAGATAAAGCAACGCACTGGTTATGGACTTATAATCACGAGCGCCCTAACATGGGGCTCGGTGGTATAACACCTATGCAAAAATTAAACCAAAAGCAACTCCAAAATTCTACTGTGAATTTCCATTAAAAATGGGACGATTACCAGAGGTTGAACAAGCCTCCATTGCAATTACAGTATCTGGTTCAAACTGGCGGATAGTATCTAGCAATTTCTGGCGAGATATTTTTCTGTTCCAAGCAATAGAACCATCAATCATCCAGACACATACTTGAAAAACAGATTTGGCGATATCAATACCAACAACTCTGACCTTGTTCATATGATGTTACTCCCAGATTAATTGTAGTTAATCAAATTATAGCACTGGCTACATTATGGGGGGCGCCCATCACATCATTTCAACAGAACCAAAATTAATATTCATCATTGTAAACTCGATGAATATTTTTGCTAATAGCATAATAAACATCTTGGATACTCATATCCCACTGATTAGCTAGTTCTTTCAACGTAATACATTCGTCACCTGAATAACCTAGAAATACAACCTCATCACCGATTTGAGCATCATGGATATCACTGAGGTCAATTCGTAACATCTCTGAGTGACACGGAGGAAGTAATTTTGCACGTTTCCCTCGAATTAAAACTGTTATATTTTTGTCTTTGGGAATAGAGCGAGGATAACCATCACTCCATCCAAACGGCACTAATCCCAATTTTGTTGGTATAGTTTCTCCCCAAAAAGGGGGGCTTGGAGTATTTTCAATATTATCTGTAGATTTAACCATAACAAGCTTACTTTTTAGCCCAACAAGAGCTGGACGCCAATTAATGCTTCTTTCCAAAATAGCATTAAAAGGCATTCCTACAATTAATCTGCCGGGGTCAACAGCATTCATATCCGCAGAAGGGTATTCCAGTATAATAGATGAACTAGATATTATTGTTGTGCCTATATTTATTCCTCTTTTTTCTATCATATCGCAAGCTAGGCGTATCGCTTGAATTTGCTGTAACGTATATTTATCATCATGGCAAAAATCATAATTTGACATGGGATGCCCATAGACGCCAGCTAGGGTAAGGTGTTCACTTTGACTAATTGCAAAGGCAACTTCAGCTGCATTCTCAGGAAAGGCACCAGCTCGCCAGCCCCCGCCATCTATTTTTAAAAAGACAGACAAAGGCGCTTCAGTCGATCTATCCCATTGAACAACATCATCCAAAGTTGAAATAGTGGGCATAATATCGTAGCGAGCTAATATAGCGGCTGTTTCAGGAAGGCAACTTGTGTAAAGTAATATGGGGGCGACTATGCCGGCCTCTCTACATTGAAGCGCGCTATCTATATTACCAAAAGTAAAGCCTGCTACTCCTTCTTTTTGGGCACACACAGCAACCGCGATTGCCCCGACCCCATTTCCATCTCCTTTGAGACAAACATAGATAGATGTCTGGGGCCCTAACAGAGTTTTTAATTGCCGTATATTATATCTTACTGCAGAAAGATCGAACTCAACCCAAGTAGGTCTAAGGCTTTGATTATTAAAATTCATCATTGTTATATAATTTTTTGATTAGATTATCTTGCTGTTAATTAAATAGGATAACTATTATTACTGATAAACATTTTTTTCACTATATTATTCGTGGGCTCTTTTCCAAATATAAAAAGTTACTCTAGTGTATCCAAAATGGGTCATGTATTCAATCTGGTGAGTAACCTGTAATATAGGGTAATTTATCGGAGAATATTCATGGCTAAAGTTGATGTAAGGTGCCCATTTTGTCAACAAACTCCCTCAGTGAAAAAACATGGCCTAGGGAGCACTGGTCATCAACGTTATCGCTGCTAAGGCTGCTGCCGAAGCTTCCAACTCGACTATGAATATCGTGCCTGCCAGCCCGGTACCAAAGATAAAATTATCGACCTCACGATGAATAATGCCGGTATTCGTGATACCGCTAGAGCCCTTCATATCAGCATTAATGCGGTTGTTCGCACTTTAAAAAACTCTCGCCAAGGCAGGTAACCTCTTTACCCCTTGATAATCTGCACATTGAACTCCTTTGCGAAGTAGATGAACAGTGGTCTTTTGTAGTTAATAAGAAGCAACAACGCTGGCTTTGGTATGCGTGGGAGCTCCGCCTAAAACGGATTATTGCTCATACCTTTGGTCGTCGAAACAAAAGGACTCTTCGCCAGTTACTGGCTTTACTGTCTAGGTTTAATGTGGCTTTTTGGTGCACGGATAAGTTCAGTGCTTATGAGATATTGCCCAAGCAGAAACATATGGCAAGTAAGTTTTATACGCAACGAATAGAAAGAGAGAATTTGAACCTGAGAAACCGCTTGAAGCGCCTTAACCGTAAGACGTTAGGTTACTCGAAGTCACCTGAAATGCATGACAAAATCATCGGGACATTCATTGAACGTGAACACTATCTATTATGATGATCTCTATATTGAATACACGACCAAAAATTCGAAGTATTTTATTAAAAGAAGAGTTTCAATAATAAAGAGAAACTTGGAATTATGTTTTCCAAATAAAAATACCAAAGAAATTGACGCTCTAGTTATACAAAACTTAAGAGCGCTTGGCATCGCATTATTTGAAACAGGAATAGCGTGGTTTTGGAGCGATAAAAAAATAAAAAAACTATTTCAAGTCAAATGGATGTCTAACTATAAAGAAGCCTATGCCAAAAATAAAGGGGTCATTATCATCGGCGTTCACTTTATGTCATTAGAGTTAGGCGAGAGGGTAATGGGGCTTTGCTTTCCAGTTAATGCGATGTATAGGCCGCATAATAATAAGGCGATGGAATACATTCAAACAAAAGGACGTTGTAGATCAGGAAGAGGAATGATTAACCGCAAAAATTTAAGATTTATGGTACAAGAAGTAAAAAAAGGGAAAGCTATCTGGTTTGCTCCAGATCAAGATTTTGGTCGAAAAGGTACCGTGTTTGCCCCATTTTTTTCTGTTAAAAATACGGGCACTGTTGCAAATAAACTAATAAAGTTGAACCTTTCTGTACAAAGCGGGTTATAGACCGAAAGCTCTGTTCACTAGACCCACTTCACCTAATGGTTGTCCGTAATAAAAATGCTCAGCCTGACCTTTCCTCAATGCTCGCATCACTTCAATTCCTTTAATCGTCGCATGTGCCGTCTTGATGGATTTAAAACCTAAAGTCGGATTAATCACTCGCTTTAATTTTCCATGATCGCATTCAATCACATTATTGTGAAATTTGATTTGTCGGTGCTCAACATATTCAGGGCATTTTCCTTCTTCTTTTAGAAGGTTAAGTGCTCGACCATAAGGTGCGGCTTTATCTGTATTGATAACTCTGGGGATTTGCCATTTTTTGACTCGATTGAATATTTTTCTTAAAAATCGATAAGCTGCTTTGGTATTACGACGCGGTGAGAGATAAAATTCAATCGTGTGCCCTCGACTATCGACAGCTCGGTAAAGATATGCCCATTTCCCATTCACTTTGATATAAGTTTCGTCCAAATGCCAATGATTAAGGTCTGTCAGGTTACACCAATACCAACGTAATCGCTTTTCTATTTCTGGCGCATAACGTTGAACCCAGCGATAGATTGTCGTGTGATCAACACTAACACCACGCTCAGCGAGCATTTCCTGAAGCTCTCGATAACTGATACCGAATTTGCAGTACCAACGCACAACCCAAAGCCCAAAAGATGATAATGCCAGTGAGATGGCGGCCTTTAAATGCATTCATGAGGTAAGCTTCCGTAGTGGGCTGGTTAGCTTAGCATAATGAGTCATTCAAACTTTGCAACAATGCCGAAATATTTGCCAAACACCACCATAAATGACGCTGCTTGGTGGCTTTAATTTACGATTATTCTTTCTTCTCTTTTTCTTCTTCTAACACTTCGCGATACCAACGAAGATGGTGTTTTCTTGCCCATCCACGAGCCAGCCAGCTTTCGACCATGCTACGAATCGAGCCTTTTACCCAAAAGGCTGCATAAGCATGAACAACAACTGTGATAATCAGAACTATAGTAGACAGTGAGTGCGCCAGTAATGCTGCGCAGATGATTGAAATTGAGAAATAATCAGCGAAATAATAATTACACTGATTGTGAGGATGATAAGGCACAGGCTGAGAACCCAATAAACTCTTTTTTGCTAAGGTTATAATGACCAATATCGCCAGCTTCTTCATTATGTAAAACTTTATGAATGTTTTTAGCCCAAATAAGGTCTTGTTTATCCACAAAATTATATTTTAGGTATCTGATAAACATAAAAATAAATAAGGCATGTAAGAACTTTCATAGCCAGTCCTGCTATTTTACCGTACGTTCCATTAATTAAAAAATTAGGGAGCGTTATAGTCGCTAATTTTTTCGTGAAAGAAATAGCCAGAGCTCTTTCAGGACTACAAAAACCAATCGTTCTTGGGCTCTGCGTATTACCTCAATTTCTAAAGAATCTAGTGGTTGATAGAGTCCACCTTTCAATCTTCTAACATAGAAGATATTCTCCATAAAATTAATATTATTTATCGATTGAAAACAGCGTAAAAATTCAATTAAGAATAGGCTATAATGGCGTTCAGGATAACCTCCCTTGATTTGTTACTCTCAACAAAGCGTCAATTTCAGTTTGAGTTAGAAATTTACGTTACTTCATATAACCCTTTATTATTGGCAAACATCAATCCAGGATGCCTCTGTTAACTCAACTAAACGTTGTGGTGATATCCTTAATGCGCTATTTATCGATCCCGCGGCAGGAACAACTTCCTGGTACATTTTAAGAGATATATCGCAATACACTGGTAAATTAGTAGGAAGACCAAAAGGGCAAACACCACCAACAGGATGCCCTGTCAATTCCACAACTTCATCAGCTCTAAGCATTCTAGCCTTACCACCTAAAGCTTGCTTCACTTTTAAATTATCAAGCCGTGCTTCACCTGCACAAACAACAAGAACTACAGTATTTTTTACTTTAAGTGATAAGGTTTTTGCAATTTGATTAGGTTCTACATTATGAACATTTGCAGCTTGTTCAACTGTTGCAGTAATACCCTCAGTCTCAATAATTTCTATGTCTGGTGCATGATGTGCAATAAATTCTTTAACCGATTCAATACTCATTATTTTCCTCTTTATATAAATCAATATAACTTATGGCAAGCAATTATTATTAACTGAAAAGTTAGACTTTTATACTGAAAAAACTTCAATATAAAAAACCTTTATTGTTATTGTCCACTCCCCCTAAAATGAGACAGCTATAATTAGATTTTCTGCCCTAACCATTGCAGAGGTCATGAAGAAAAAAGTCCGTTTTACTGAAACTCAAATCGTTAATATCTTAAAACTCGCTGATTCTGGTATGAAAGTGGAAGATATATGCCGCCAAAATGGAATTAGCAATGCCACCTATTACAATTGGAAATCAAAGTACGATGGTATGGAAGCTAATGATGTTAAAAGATTAAAAGAACTAGAAGACGAAAATACTAAGCTCAAAAAATGTTTGCGGAAGTTAGCCTTGAAAATCATGCGATGAAGGAACTTTTTGCAAAAAAGGGTTGGTAGTGGCTGAGAAGAAGTCCTGCGCTCAATCGTTAAAACAGGCAGGTTTATCAGTCAGTAAGGCTTGTCAGTTAACGTCGTTATCCGGAGCAACGTTTTACCGTCAACCCGTTGATTGGCGTAAAAAAGGCGGTGTAGTGATTGATGCCATACAAACTGTTTTAGCAAAATCGCCTCAGTCAGGTTTCTGGAAATGCTATTTCCGGTTAAGATTTCAAGGCTATCCCTTTAATCATAAACGAGTTTATCGCGTTTATTGTCGCTTAGGGCTAAACCTGAAGCGGCGGACTAAAAAAACGCTGCAGAAACGAGAAAAAAGACCATTAGTGATTGAAAAAGTCTCGAATATTCAATGGGCACTAGATTTTGTACATGACAGTTTATATTGTGGCAAGCGTTTCAGAACATTGAATATTATTGATGAAGGAACACATGAATGCTTGGCGATTGAAGTGGATACATCGTTGCCAGCTGAACGGGTTATTAGAGTGCTTGAACGCTTAAAAGTTGACAGAGGACTGCCGAAACAAATACGCGTGGATAATGGACCTGAGCTTATTTCAACCAACCTATTGAATTATTCTACAAATAATCGAGTCGAGCTATGCCATATTCAACTCGGTAAGCCACAACAAAATGGTTTTATCGAACGTTTTAATGGCTCATTCCGTCGTGAATTTTTAAATGCGTATTTATTTGAGTCATTAAGCCAAGTACGTGAAATGGTGTGGTTTTGGCAACAAGATTATAACCAAAACCGAACACACGAAAGCTTAAATCACCTCCCACCAGAGGCATATAGTAAACAGTTAGAAAACTCTAAGTTGGCGTGTCTCAATTAATGGAGAGTGGACATTATAACTAAAGATAAAATAATAAGATTAGACCCTTAAATGGTTTTATTCCAGACAATGATGGCACAAAAAAAATGTAGCATTACCTCATAGTTTTCGACTATTTTCTTCCAACGGGTGAGTCACGATTAAAGGGCTTGTTGCAAAAATTACCTAAGTGATAAACACTCACGGCATTATTCACCACTTTAGGGTAAACTCCTGCCACCAAACGAGTTTAAATGGAAACATTTTGCGCCAGCCATCATCCTTTGGTGCTTACGTTGGTATGGCTCTACACCGTTAAGCTACGAAATGCTGGCTGAACGGGGGATTTCGGTTCACCGTTCAACGATTTTTCGTTGGTTTATTGAATATGCCCCACTTCTTCGTAAAAAACTCAAAAAGTATCAATTCCTTCGAGATGTTCCCTTCTGGCAGCTCGATGAAACTTGCGTCAAAGTGAATGGAAAATGGGTTTACCTTTACCGGGCCATTGATAAACACGGGGAGACATTGGATGTTTATTTTTCACCTAAACGTAATCGTTATGCCGCCTATAAATTTCTCAAACGGGTATTAAAACCTTATCGCTCCGAGTGGCAACCCAAAACCTTAAACACCGATAAGCATGCTGCTTACGGTTACGCCATAGCCCACTTAATTAAAGAAGGGAAACTCCGAGCTGACGTGAAATAACGGCAAATCAAAACCCTCAACAATCGGATTGAATCTGATCACGCCCCGATTAAAAAATTGATTGTGACGACAGGTGGTTTCAAATCCGCTAAGTGTGCGTAGTCAACTCTCCAAGGGTTTGAAATGTTGCGAAAACTGAATAAAGGTCAATTTAATGAATGGCTACGTCGTGACGAACCCGATTTCGAGTGCAGGAGAGATCTGCCTTTATGAATAGATTATTCAATGTAGAGACCGTTTTAGCTTGAAATGCCCGATTAAAGTCGAGCAAAAAACGCACAAATTTATTATTTGCAACAAGCCCACACTTTCTATGCTTTCCTACTATCCATAGCCTAGAAGTTCAATCCCCCACAGGCTATGGTAGTTACTTTTTATCGCAGACCTAAAGGTAGTTAGGCATCAACAAATAAAACTTTACCGTTAATAAATCCATCAACAGAACGTTGAAAGGCTTTCCCGACTAATTTGCCTGGAACAGGCTGGAAGCCTGGCAACATTGGACCGTATACATCCCAGGCTTCTTCCAGTACGGTTGAATTTACCACGTTAATACGAATGCCACGTGGCAGTTCATTAGCTACACACTGCACGAAAGTATCGATAGCACCACTAGTAGTCGCATCAGCGATTGAGCCAGAAATAGGTTTCACATTATGAATACCTGAGATTAAAGTGAATGAACCACAATCATTAATGTATTCGATACCCACTTTAACGGTATTAATTTGACCAAGCATTTTACTCTGCACAGTCAGCGACCATTGTTCGTCAGTCATGTCAACAAAATTGGCGTACTCACAGTGTCCAACTGCGTTAACTACAGCGTCAAAAGAACCAACTTTCTCGAAAAGAAGTCTTAGAGATTCAGTGCTAGTTATATCCACCTGATAATCAGTGCCGTTTCCTGAACGGCTAGCAGTCATAACGTTATGATCTTCCAAGCCCGTTAGGGCTGCTTTACCCATCTTTCCCTGTGCCCCAATCAGAATAACTGTTTTCATTACTTACCTCGGATATGTTTACTGAAAACAAATAAATCATATATTGGATATGATACAATTTAAATTAAAATTCGATTGTATGAGATACAACTTAAAATGGATTCTATTGATATCAAACATATGCGTGTATTTTTACTACTAGTTAAAGAACCCAATGTCACAAAGGTAGCTTTAAAACTGGGTATCTCTCAGCAGGCGGTTAGTATATACCTAAAAAAACTCAGAGCTTATTTCAGCATCGAGTTGTTTGTACGCAGGAACTCAGGACTAGAGGCAACCGACTATGCACTTTCCCTTGAGCCTAAGGTAGAGAAAATTCTGGATGGAGTAAATAGGCTCCGTTCGCCCCAGATATTTAATCCTAATATTCAGGATTTTAGCATCAGTATAATGGCCAACGAATACGCACAACTTATTTAAATCCCATCCTTCCTGAAGGTACTTCATATTCTAGCGCCGCGAGCCAGCATTGAAATCAAAGACTTCAATGCTGACTATCACGTTGAGAGTCTTAATTCTGGAGGGATCGATCTGGTCTTGGGTTTTTCGAACCATATTGATGCTGGACTAATACGAAAAAACATCCTACGTGAAGAATACTGCTGTGTGGTTAGAAATGGCTCAGCCATTCCAAAAAAACTCGAAATGAATATGCTATTTTCAGGCATTCCCGCCGTTAAGTTTGCTCCAAGTGCTGGTAATATAGAAAATCTGGTTGATGATTTTTTTAACAATGCAGGGTTGAAAAACAATATTATAGCTACGTTACCCTGTTATACGACTCTTAGTGCTTTTTTCGCAGCGAATGATGCTATTGCATTCATTACTGCAGCGATAGGGGCACAGGGTAATTTTTGTAAACTGGAAACTAAAGAACAAATGGTTCCGTTTGATGTGACCGTCGCATGGCATCGAAAAAGCAATGATAATCCATTTCGTATATGGCTAACTAAAATACTAGAAAAGACAGTGAAGTCAGAAATAGAAAGGAATATTTGAGCTTATTTTGTTCACTTTAGAAGGCTTTGTTACAAATGACATGATGTGGTTGAATCCTTGAACCTCAGTTATACTATCATTAGATGCTCTTTAATTGTCGTATGGGTAGTTTCGAGGGACTAAAACTCTGGTGTGATGTTTAATAACTGGCTTAAGAATGAAGCTCGCTTATTTGTGGTCAAACATGCAAATTATTTTTCATGGCCCTAAGACTAGAGAGTAAAAATCTGTCAGTTCAAAAGAGTTCTGCACATGACCCGAGTTATGTAGACGGGGCCATCACACATCGTTCAAGCCCCATAACTTAGATGATTCTATATTGTTACACAGCCAAATCCAGTCCACTCAGGATCTCAACGATTCATGGTGCGACTCAGTCGCTTCGTAAATGCAAGCGGTATGATCAGTACAATTGTAGCGAGTAGCACCTCCAGTCCATCGAAAGATCCAACTAATTCTATGCCCTGAGCTATATAACCAAGCAAAGCGGAACCCAGCAAGACACTAAGATGCCCTAGCATGCTAGCGGCCGCAATAGGGAGTTTCTTATAACTGTGCTCGTCCCTACTCAGCTCATGTTGGTAAAATACCGTCAGTGTTAAGAAAAAAACTAGTTCTTTAAGAGTTAAATGACAGCCGAGGTTCTGAGTAAAACTGAAATATGCCTCTGTTTATCTGACGTGGTAGCAAGGCTTTTTTAAAGTTTCAGAGAACACCTAGAGTTTCCCCCTTTGGAGCGTTGTTGCTAATAGTAATGGTAGAGCCAACAGTGCTAAGACGACAAGCATTGTGAGCCGAAGACCGATATGTTCGCCAATGAAGCCTAGTAACGGAGGGCCTACCAGAAATGCCATGTAGCCTATCGTGGCTAGAACCGCGATGCGGGCAGATGTGTCGTGACCAACAGAGGCACCAGCTGACATCGCCACGGGAAATCCCAGTGATGCCCCGATCCCCCAGAGGAACACACCGACACCTGCGACAAATAAGGATGGGGCCAGAACGACGATCAGTATTCCAATGGCACCTATGAGTGCACTCGCGCGAATTACTTGAACAGGGCCGAAGCGGCGTAGCACGCCCACACCCAGAAATCGACCCAAAGTCATCGTAGCAGCGAATGCGATGAACAGAAGGGACCCAATGGCCTCGGACGTTTCGTGGGCATCCACAATCAGCAGCGGTAGCCAGTCGTTAGCTGAACCTTCGGCCAGAGCCACAGCCAGAACTATTGAACCAATAAGGATGAGTTTGGGATCGTCCTTGATGGTGGACACGAAACCTCTTTTTTTTCCTGAATCCATTGAGCGTGCGCCATGCGCTCCGGTCACACCGTAGGTGACATAGATCAGCATTGGGCTCAATAGTACACAAATGAAGAGCATGTGTGAGCTGACTGATAGGCCTTGTGCGACCAGCATCAGGCCACATACGGCACCTAAAGTCGTACCTAAGCTGAAGCAGCCGTGCACCAGGGTCAACACCGGGCGAGCAAGACCACGTTCCACATGCGCCCCCAGCACGTTGACAGCAACCTCGGCTTGAGCCATTCCGAAACCGACCAGTCCTAACCCCAAACCTGTAATCCAAGCTTGAGCAATGTGTGTACCGCTCGACAGAATGCACAGACCTATCAAAGCTAGCATCATCCCAACGGAGACTGCACGGTCTGCACCAATGCGAGCTACGATGTTGCCGGCTAAGAGAATCCCGCCCATCGAGCCTATCGAGAACCCAAAAAGGATGAGTCCCATCTCTGCAGTGGATGCATCCAATACGTCACGGATTGAGGGGGTTCGCACGATCCATGAGGCCATCACGAAACCGAGTACAAGGAAACACCCGAACAATGCCCTGCGAGTTTTGAGATATTTTATATTTTCAGTATTCATACCCATTTTTCATTTAATAGCTAGTAAAAGGAGTTAATGAGTTATTAATAAAATTATTCAGCAACATCTACTTTTATCCCCATTTCAATAAATTCTTTAATAATTATTGAACTAATATTATTTTCAATCACTAGAACGTCAATCTCACTTATTTCAGCTAACTTATAAGGGGCAATAGTTCCTACTTTGTTTGAGGTAACAGCAACTACAACACGAGAGCTTTGCTCTAGTAAGCAACGTTTAAATTCAGCTTCTTCAGGATCAAATGCCGTAACGCCTAAAGTCTTATCGACACCACATGCACCAAGAATTAATACATCTATATAGATTTTTTTTAATTCTTGAATAGTTGTATTACCTAAGCAAGCCCCTTTGCTTTGATTAAAAATTCCACCCAGCACAATGACTTTACAAAGAGGGTGTTCAGATAGTGCGACAGCAACTGCTGGTGCATTTGTTATGACTGTAATGTTTTTTGTTTTAGGAAGCTCAGATGCAATGGTAATATTAGTAGAACTCGCATCTATAAATATGGTTTGGTAATCTTCAATATATTTAATGACTTGCTTGGAGAGGTGATGTTTATTTTCAACTAAGTCGGTCATTCGTTGCTTTATATTCCCAGAATTTGGAGCGGGTAACAAAGCTCCACCATAAACCCTGCGGCATAAACCTAAGCGTGTTAATTCTCGAAGATCCCGTCTTACTGCATCTTCTGATACATTGAATTCTTTTGCTAATTCAGCAGCAATTACTCTCCCATTTTCTGCCAATTGAGCAAGGATATAATCTTGGCGCTCTTGACTGAGCATATGACACCTCTTAATTTGATTTCTTGTTTTTACTCATTCTTTCATGTTTCATCCGAATTTTCAATATTTGATATTTTTTGAAAGTTTTATATTTTACTTTTAAGTAGATGGCTAACTACACCTATCTACTGAGGTAATCTATTGAAAAGAGGAGCCTCGCTATTTACTTGACTTTTTTATGCTCTGTAATCTAGGTACGGTTATTAGCCCTAACTTATTAAATTTAAATCATAAAATGCATTTAAAACCTAAATATAAGAAATGTATACACTAAGGCTCGATGTGTTCATTTTTATTATACTAAAGTGTGAATTATGCTCTGCGAATGTATTTTGAGGGGCTCGTTGCCCAGATGTTTGTTGGCCACAGCATAGTTTAGGTGTTATTGCTTTTAGTTTCGAATCATTCAATATATTATTGTTTATAAAGATATTTTTTGACATTTATAAGTTAAAAATTTATTCCATAAGTTACTCATAATATCCCCATAATTTAATGATTTAATTATACTCAATTGGTTAATTGGTTAATTGGTTAATTGGTTGATCTTGATCATGAGTATTTTGGCTTGATTGAATCACAATTATCATTGTTATTTCGATTTTGTGATGGGCTCTAATGCCATTTTTGACTATTTATAATAAATAAAGAAAATGCGTGGAACATTAAATATGAAAATAAAAGAAATGTTAAAAGCATCTGTATCACGACGAGATGCATTGACTGTTAGTGCTAAATTAAGTGCTGCAATTGCACTTGGTAATACAATCTCTTTGCCTTTTTCTACAACCGCGGGGGCATCATCCCCCCAAAAAACACCATCTGCTGAAATTGTCCAACATAGCGCTTGCTTAGTTAACTGCGGCAGTCGTTGCCCACTTAAAGTTATTGTGAAGGATGATAGAATTGTTCGTATTGAGCCTGAAGATGTAAAAAACGATTCTATTTTTGGTGAGCATCAGATTCGGCCTTGCTTACGCGGACGTTCTAGTCGCTGGCGTGTCTATAGCCCTGATCGTATTAAATACCCAATGAAACGTGTTGGTAAAAGGGGAGAGGGTAAGTTTAAGCGTATATCATGGGATGAAGCGACAGCTTTAGTGGCTGCTGAATTGAATCGTGTAACAGAGACATATGGACGTGAGGCAATTTATTATAATTATTCTACAGGTGCTATAGGGCATAACACCCAAGGAACACATGCTTGGGAGCGCCTTTTAAATTTGTCAGGGGGTTATCTCAATTTTCACAATAGTTATTCAGATGCTCAAATTAATGTTGCATCAGAATTTTCATATGGAAAATATGAAGGAAGCCATTTTACACAAATTGCCCATTCTGACCTTGTAGTTTTATTTGGTTTAAATTTATCTGAGACAAGAATGTCAGGTGGAGGTCAGGTAGAAGAGCTTCGTCGTGCAATTGACAAATCAAAAGCCCGAGTAATTATTATTGATCCTCGTTATACCGACTCTATAGTAACCGAAAATGCGGAATGGCTGCCTATTAGACCAACTACCGATGCTGCACTTGTTGCTGGAATTGCATACACATTGATCACTGAAAATTTAATCGATGAAAGCCAAGTCAACAAATATTGTGTTGGCTATGACCGTAGTACTTTACCTGATACTGCTCCAGTAAATGCTAGTTATAAAGATTATGTCATGGGAACGGGTGAGGATGGTATCGTAAAAACGGCTGAGTGGTCCGCTGATATTTGTGGTATCCCTGCGAGCCGAATTCGGCAACTAGCTCGTGAATTATCCGCTGCTAATGCTTGTTATATATGTCAGGGATGGGGACCTCAGCGTCACGCAAATGGAGAACAAACCGTACGTGCTATCCAACTTCTTCCTATACTTACTGGACATTTTGGACTGCAGGGAACAAATAGTGGTAACTGGCCTTACGGTACCCCGTATGGCGTACCTGCATTACCTACCGGAGTTAATCCGGTTAAAACCTCAATTTCTTTCTATCTTTGGACTGATGCAATTAAAAACCCCGAAAAAATCACATCACAGACTATGGGTATAGGGTTAAAAGGTGCTGAGCAGCTAAAAACGGGAATTAAGTTAATAATCAATCAGTCAAGCAATGTCTTATTGAACCAGCACAGTGAGATAAGTCGTACACGTAAAATTATTTCAGATGAAGCACTCTGTGAAACTATTATTGTCATTGAGAATCATATGACACCTAGTGCTAAGTATGCAGATATTCTATTACCGGAAACTAGCTACCTTGAAGCGGAAGATTTGATTGATAGTTCATATGCTGTGGGCTCCCATAATTATATGATTGCATTTCAAAAATCTATTACGCCTATGTGGGAAGTACGTAGTACTTACGATATTTGTGCAGATATTGCAGAACATCTGGGCCTTAGAGATGAATATACAGAAGGTCGGACTCAAGGGCAGTGGGCTGAAATACTTTATGAACAAGTTAGAGAAAAACGTTCATATTTACCTGAATGGAATAAAGCTAAGAATATGGGATTGATTGATCAAGGAATTGCCACCGAAGAGCAGAGTATAGCTTTTGCTGATTTTCGTGCTGATCCGGAAGCGAACCCATTGTCAACACCGTCAGGAAAGTTCGAAATTTACTCACAGTCACTGGCTGATTTAGCTAAAAATTTACCATTACAGGGATATGAACGAATTCCTGCAGTACCAGAGTTTTGTGTGGTACAAGAATCACACCTTAATAAGGAACTGACTGTAAAATACCCGTTGCAACTGACTGGCTTTCATACCAAAGGGCATACCCACTCAACTTACACTAATGTACCAATGTTACGTGAAGCAGTTCCTGATGAGGTGTGGATTAACCAGTTAGATGCTAATGAGCGTAAGCTAATGTCTGGCGATCTAGTGCATATATTTAACGACCGGGGGGTAATAGAAGTTCCTTGTAAAGTGACTAATCGAATATTACCTGGGGTGGTTGCCATGCCACAAGGTGCGTGGACTCAACTAGATAGCAACGGTGTAGATATTGGGGGATGCCTTAATACTTTAACTAAATATCAACCATCCCCCTTGGCAAAAGCAAATCCTCATCATACTAACCTAGTCGAAATTAAGCGCGCATAAGGAGTAACAAAAATGAAACAGTATGGTTTTTATGTTGACTCCTCGCGCTGCTCTGGTTGTAAAACGTGCCAGATAAGTTGCAAGGATAATAAAGATTTAGATGTCGGACCTAAATTACGTCGAGTATATGAATATGGTGGAGGTAGTTGGGTAAAAGAAGGTAATAGTTGGCATAATAATACTTTTTCCTATTATCTATCCATCGCCTGTAACCATTGTGATGATCCAGCCTGTGTGTCAGGCTGTCCTACAGGTGCTATGCACAAACGTAAAGAAGATGGCTTGGTATTAGTTAACGAGGACATTTGTGTTGGGTGTCGTTATTGTGAAATGCGGTGCCCGTACGGAGCACCGCAATTCGATGCTAAGGCTAAACTGATGCGCAAGTGTGATGGTTGTATTGATAGACTAGAAAAAAATCTACGTCCGATCTGCGTGGACTCTTGTCCACAACGTGCGTTAGATTTTGGCCCAATTGATGAATTGAGAGTTCGATACGGAACTGAAAACCAGATTGCACCATTACCAACTGCATCGCTAACCCACCCTAACCTCATTATTAAACCACATCCAAACTCGCGAGCTTCAGGTGATACAGAGGGTGCAATCATGAATATTCGGGAGGTGCGCCATGCATGAGCTACCTTTGGTATTCTTTACAGTATTTACACAAAGCGCTGTGGGCGCATTTATCATGTTGCAGATTAGCGGTGCTTTGGGTCATATTAATGAACGACGGAAGGCTATTGGCCTTTTTATTATGGTATGTTTTTTTGGCTTAGGCGCTATTATCGGTATTTTCCACATTGGTCAGCCGCTCCGTGCAATAAATATGTTGTTTCGTGTCGGACTTTCTCCAATGAGTAATGAAATTGTACTTTCTGCTGTGTTTGGTGCTCTGGGAGGGGTTAGCGCTCTTGGTCTACTGCTGAAGCGTAGCGCAAAAGCTATGTATAATACAATAGCATGGTTGTCGGCGGCGGTAGGTTTTGTATTTTTATTTGCAATTCCACAGGTTTATCAGTTACCTACTGTAGATACTTGGAGTTCATCTTATACGACAGCAATAATGATGTTGACACCATTGATTGGTGGAGGAACGTTAGCTGCACTGTTTGGTGCTCACCGCCTGGGGTTGCTAGTGAGTATTATAGCAATCTTGGTTAGCTTTATCATACGCCCAGGATATTTATCGATGCTAATGAATGCTAATGTTGCCTTGACAACTGCACAAAATAGTTGGTTTATTGTTCAAGCTGCTTTTCTGGCTGCTAGCATAGCTGCTGCAATTGGTTATATGTTACTTAAATCTGAAAAGATAATTTTTATGATGGCAGTCGTGGTGCTTATGGCTGAGCTGGTTGGTCGAATAGCCTTCTATAATTTATGGTCGCTACCGATGTAATCTTTTTTGAGGTAAAAGACTACCATGCATACAGGAGTTAAGCGTAAGCATGGTAGTGTGTCGCTTTTCTATTTGATACTTACATCTGCTGTATTCTAGGTACGTAATTTTATTACTCATCTTTGAGAGGCTATTACAAATAAATAATATGGATCTTCTAAATTTGATTAATCAAATAAATTACCCATTCAAACTTTGCAACAGTGTCGAAAAAAGACCATTAGTGGTTGAAAATACCCTCGAATGTTCTATGGGCGCTGGATTTTGTACATGACAGTTTATATTGTGGTAAGCGCTTCAGGACACTCAATATTATTGATGAAGGAACACGTGAATGTTTGGCGATTGAGGTTGGTACATCATTACCCGCGGAGCGCATTATAAGAGTGCTTGAGCGCTTAAAAACCGAAAGAGGATTGCTGAAACAAATTCGAGTTGATAATGGCCCTGAATTAATCTCAGTTAATCTATTGAATTATTAAGTTTTACTGTGTCATATTCAACTGGGTAAACCGCAACAAAATGGCTTTATCTAACGTTTTAATGGCCCGTTTCACCGTGAGTTTTTAAATGAGTATTTATTTAAATCATTAAGCTAGTTTCGAGAAATGGTGTGGCTTTGGCAATAAAATTATAACCTTCACCGAACCCATGAAAATTTAAATCACCTCCCACAGAGGCATATCGCAAATCGTTAGAAATTTCTAGTTTGGTGTGTCTCAATTAATGGGTAGTGAACAAGATCCATTAAATAATGATAAAAAGTGCTTAGAATCGATTATGTAAAGAATTAGCTACGTAAAACTTATTTTGAAGAAAAAGAGGTATTCACGAGTAAACAACATGAATGTAACTAAAGAAAAAAACCTGTAGAGTGAAGTTACAAACCGCGCCCTAGGAGCAGAGTGCCTATTATTAGGCTTTTAGATGATAATTTCAGTGAATTACTGTTCTCATTGTCAATAAACGAAAAAGTAGTCAGTGTTTAATAGAAATATAATACTCAGTCCGCCTGATTAAAGCGTCACTGTGTTGGTAAAGATATCTAACCATGAAAAATAATTTTATCTACACATTCTACCACAATAACCTTTATATCAACTTTGGCTATGGATAATAGTCACCACTCATTGAATTGAATACATTCCAATTTTTATCTAGAACTCACATCTTCATTTTTATTTAATCCAATGAATTTATATGACACTGATAACCATAATATCAGTAATGAGCGCCCAAAGCAGAATAGAATAAATGACAGCCATAAACCATTATTACCATAATAAGGAATAAGAATATTAGAGGATAATAACCATATAATGACACTAATTATCATTGAGTTACGAATCGATGAGACATAATTAATACCACAAAATAATCCGTATATCATCAATCCCATGGCAATCGATATTGGAAAAAATGCAAGCCAGTTGCTGTATGTTAACGCTAAGGTTAAAATGTTATCCTGATTCGTAAAGAGCCGTAAAACATACGAATCAAAGACTAACCAATTTAGCGTCAAAACGAGAGATACACCAATACCAGAAATGACAGCGTATCCTGCGACTTTATTATATAACTTACTATTTTTTAGTCCTTTAGACTGACCACTTAATATGCTGATAGCATTAGCGAAGCCATCATACACATAAGCCATTAAATATTGAACTTGGAAAAGAATACTATTTGCGGCTAAAACTTCGACACCTAAGTCACTGCTGTGCGAAATAAAGAGGTTGGTGACAATCAATAAACAGATTGTTCGTATAAGTAAGTCACCATTAATCAAAATTATTTCACGTAAAGATGATGGCGATAAATAGGATTTCAGTTCATCTAAGGTTAATTTTATCACCCTCATTCTATTAATCAGTATGAGTCCAATAACCGTCGTCCCGATTTGTGCGAGTAACGTTGCAATTGCAACACCTTTGACGTTTAAATGAAAATACCAAACTAAGATGACCGATAAACAAATATTCGCTAAGTTAATGAAAAGTTGTAAATACAATACCAATTTCACATGAGATTTACCCATCAAAAAACCGATAATAACATAGTTTATCAAGGTAAATGGTGCGCCAAAAATGAGGATTTCATAGTACTGTTTGGCGTATAGATAGACTTCAGGGGAAGGGGATGATATTTGAATAAATGATTCAAATATCATCGAGCGAAATAAAATAAATAGCCCCCCCAATATGAGCGCAATAAAGAGTGGTCGCACAAAGGCGCTGCTTAGCTGAGCTTGATTGTCTAAGGCTTGGGCAGCAAAGCTGGTTGTACTAATCCGTAAAAAACCAAGTAACCAGTACAATGTATTAAAAATAACTGTACTAATCGTAACGCCAGCGATAAAGCTCGGATTTGGCAAATGCCCCACTAAAGCTGTATCGACAGCACCCAGTAAGGGGACTGTGATTGTTGATAGCGTCAATGGCACGACTAGCAACAAGTAACGTTTGAAGGTAACTTCTTGCTTTTGTACTGATTTTATTGTCATAATTTACGGTTGAATAGCAATATTATAGTTTGTTATTGTTAATGATGTCTTTGAGTCGTTTATCTGATTTACCTGGGGCTTTATACGTTCTGAAATTATCCGGAAGGTTTGCTTCACCGACTTTAACCACCATGACCATTCCCATTGAAAAATGGGGTGTACATTGGATACCATAAAAACCAGGAATATCAAATGGCACTTCAAGCTCCTCATTGATTTTTCCTTTAAATAATGCGCTGCCTTCTGGCCTTAATTCCGGAATAGATGCGGCATTATGGCTTTTATGTGTCGCAATAAACTTAATGGAGTCACCCGGTTTGATTTCAATGTAGTCTGGTTCAAAAACCATCGGCCCATTTTGTCCGCGATTAAGCATTTTAACCTCATGGACTTCGGCATAAGACGAAGCAACTAACACGAAAAAGCTTAAAATAGCTATTAATGACTGACGCATAGTATTACCTTATAAAGTTAACATGATTGAATAAAACGAATAAATGGCAATCCTGCTGGATCTTGATAGCATTCAACTTCGACTTTAAATATCTGTTTGATCGATTCTTTTGTTAAGACTTCGTTTGGAATACCTTCTTTAACTATACATCCCCGATCAATCACCAGTAAGCGGTCACAGTACATGGCGGCATGATTTAAATCATGCAAAACAGCCACAGTCGTCAGTTGCAGTTTTTTAACAAGACTGAGTAAATTCAGTTGATGATGCACATCTAAATTATTGGTCGGTTCATCCAGAATGATTAATTGAGGCTTTTGGACTAGCCCTCTCGCGATGTGTAATCGCTGCCGCTCACCGCCCGATAATGTTGGCCATAACTGATTTCCCTTTGCTTGCATATCAACAATGTCTAAAGCATGATTGACGATTTCATCATCTTTTTTTGACCAAGGAGATAGAAGACTCAAATAGGGGGTTCGTCCAAGTTCAACAGATTGCTTAGCGGTGATGTGATCTTCAGTATCAATATGTTGGCGTACAAAAGCAACCTGTTGAGCGATCATTCTCGGTTTCAATGTACTTAAGGCATGACCAAATAAAGTGACTTGCCCTCGAGTTGGTTTTCTAATCCCAGAAAGTAAGGAGACTAAAGAGCTTTTCCCTGAACCATTCGGTCCCACTATCCCCACAAATTCATTTGGCTTAATATGTAATGAAATACCATTGATAATCTCTTTATTACCACTTTTCCAATATAGATCTTCCGCTAAGATAGCCATGATCTAACGTGCTCTCCGACTTAATATTAATGCAAATATGGGTGCGCCAACTAACGCCGTAATCACACCAATAGGTAACACTTGCCCAATAATGATTGTTCGCGAAACAATATCAGCCGCCACTAAAAAAATGGCTCCCGTGATTGCCACTGCAGGCAAGAGACGATGGTGTTTTAAGCCTACAATAGAACGGGTTGCATGAGGGATGACTAGCCCAACAAAACCAATTGCACCCACGATACTGACCATTGTTGCCGTAATCAACGTGGCACAAATAATTAAAATAGCATACGTTCGTTTTACGGGTATCCCAAGGGATGCCGCGGATTCACCACCAAATGTAAATGCATCAAGTGACCTGGCATACCAAAGAAAAACAAGCAGCCCAATCAGCGTAATTGGAAAAGCGAGCGACACATCAGGCCATCTAACGCCTGACAAACTGCCTAATAGCCAGAACATAATCCCACGGGTTTGTTCAGCGCTGGCCGAGTGTGTAATGATAAAAGAGGTCAATGCGTTAAAAAGCTGCGAGCCTGCTATCCCAGCAAGAATAACGCCCCCATTTCCCTTTCCCGCTCGAAATGCCAGTAAAGAGACAAGCACGAAGGCGACAATAGCACCGACAAAGGCACCAAATGAAACAGAAAGGGTACCCGCCCCCACACCTAATACCACAATGGCAACAGCCCCTGTAGATGCCCCCGCAGATATGCCTAATAGATAAGGGTCAGCCAGTAAATTACGCAAAAGTGCTTGCAGGATTGTGCCTGATAAGGCTAGTCCCATCCCACATAACGCAGCAATAACCGTTCGGCTTAACCGATAATTCCAAACAATGCCCTCTTCGATCCTATCGAGTGGATAACCCGCACTCCACATTTTGTTGGCAATCACTTTTAGCACAACGTCAAAAGGAATAAAAATTTCCCCAATCGCTGTCCCAGCTAATATAGTAAGACAAAGAACCAGCGCTGCAAGCAGCACCAGTCCTATGCGGTTTAAGATATTTAATGCCATTTTTTATTGAAGATTCATTTTAGACAATGCATCTGCCACTTTTTCTAATCCTTCCATTGTTCTCAATGTCGGATTCATAGATTGTGCACCAATCACAATAATTCGTTGGTTTTCAACTGCAGGCATTAATTTTAAAACAGGATCATTTTTTAAGTATGCTAACTTAACGTTGACATCATCGAGAGGAAAACGACGTCGATTCATATCACCAACAACGATAACGGTTGGGTTTTCACGGACAATATTTTCCCAGCTAACCGTTGGCCATTCTTCTTCAGTGGTGACAATGTTCTTAACTCCAAGACTTGACATGATAAATCCTGGTGCACCTTTTGCCCCCGCAACATATGGGTCAGACTCGGCATCTGCACTTGAGAACCAGAATAGTGCGGAGGTATTTGCGGGTAAGTTTTGAACTTTTTTCTTCGCCGCTAATTCTCTATTTTTCAAATCTGTAATTAATTTTTCACCACGATCTTGTACATCAAAAATGTTAGCCAGATCTGAAATCTCTTTGTATATCAATTCCATGTTAAATGCATCTTTTCGAACACCATCACCGCCTTCACTGTTGTCTTTACCCACACAGTCAGCAGGCGAAGTATACACGGGAATATTTAGCTCTGAAAATTGTTCAACCGTTGCAACTACCCCCACATCGCCAATTTGCCATTGGAATTGGTTAGTAATTAAATCCGGTTTTTTGGCAATGATACTTTCAAAGCTGACGTCGTTGTCCGCTAAAACATCAATTTTGTCATTAACCTCTTTGAATTCAGCTAGAACCGGTTCAACCCATAGGGATGTCCCCACCACTTTGTCCGCTAATCCCAAAGAATAAAGAATTTCTATTGTCCCTTGTCCTATACCCACAACTCGCTCTGGTGCTTTATCGAAAGTTAAAGCGTGTCCACAGCTGTCAATGGTTAAGGGATAATGGCTTTTTTCTGCTAACGCGGCCGATGCAAATAACTGTGCGCCAGCAATGATAGGAAGGGCGAATCGGAGTACCTTTTTCATGTAAATACCTATTAAGAAAAAATCAGCATTGATAGTAAAAATACATCCCGGAATATACAGAGATATTTTTTTTATGTTTTATTCGGGTGTATTTAATATCATAAAAACTGAACAATTCAAATGATAATAATTTCCATTTGTGATAGCATACTTTATTGAATTAATACTTTTTAAAAAATAATAATTTAATATCAATGAGTTATAATTAAATAAAAACATTATAAAAAATCAAATAAAAATTAAATACATAAAATCGTTATCATTATGTTAATTAATATTTACTATTGGTGTTTTTATTCTAACGGAAGGATCATGATTTAAATTTAATAATAAATAATATTTTACTCTGCCTTTTTACTTTTTTATTTATAGCTTGTTCTTATGTATTTTAATTGTTTCAGATTGTTAAAATATTATTACAGGGCCCCAAGAATGAATGAAAACAAAACACAAGTAGATCAACTCACTCGTCGGAAAAGTATACTGCGACTCACACAGATTATAGGTACCGCAGGGATTGCTATTGCGGCGTGGCCATTAATCATGACATTTGGCCCAGATAAACGGAATTTAGTCAGCAGTGGACCGATGGACATTAATCTCGAAAATATGCAACCAGGGCAAGTTTTAAAAAAAATCTGGCGAGATAAGCTTGTTATCGTTCGATATCGTACAGAAGATGAAATCATCGCAGCCCAAGCAGACAACACGGCAAAGCTGTTAGATCCTGAACCTGATTCACAGCGAGTGAAGGTAGGCCATGAACGTTGGCTTGTTGTCTTTGGAAATTGCCCCCATGCAGGCTGTATTCCAAGAGAAGTTAAACACCCTGATATAGGCTGGGTTTGCCCTTGTCATGGCTCTGAGTTCGACAATTCTGGTCGCGTGGTTAAAGGTCCGTCGACAACCAATTTAATGGTGCCAGATTACATCTTTTTGAATGATGGTTTAACATTACGTATTGGTGTAAAGGACGCTTAAATGTCGCGACAAAACCATTCAAAAATAGCGGAAAAAAAAGCTAAAAATTCTATTTTTACGATTTTTAAAGCAATACCATTGCCTAAAACCACTCGAGGCCTCTGGTTTTTTGGTATCGGAACTATTTTACTTTTAATGTTGCTGGTACAAATTATTTCAGGCGTCATTTTAGCCATGTTTTATGTTCCTACAGCAGAACTTGCTTTTGACTCTATTATTCATATTGTCAGGAATGTGAACCAAGGTGAATTAGTTCGAAATATGCACACAATAGGCGCATCACTGTTTTTTGCAGCCTGCTATATCCATATGTTTCGAGGCATGTACTACAGTGTTTATCGCCGCCCCTATATAAAAATGTGGATGGTGAGCGTAACACTGTATGTTTTATTGATGGTGACGGCATTTCTTGGTTATAGCCTGATTTGGGGGCAAAAGAGTTATTGGGCCGCAACCGTTATGACGGAATTTAGCAAAGCTATCCCGTTTGTTGGTGGCACAATACACGAGTATGTCGTTGGTGGGTTTTCTGCTGGAACACCAATGATAGGGCGATTTTTTGTCCTACATTTCATCATCCCCTTTATTATTGTTATATTTACGATTATTCATATCCGTACAGTAAAACAAGCCTTTGCTAAGGCAATTAAACAGCCTTTTACAGAAAAACAGCAGCAAAAATTATTATTTAATTTTCAAATAACCAATGATGACATGATAAAGACGACCCTCTTTTGCATGGTTTTTGTCTGGTTTTTATTTTTTGCGCCTCAGTATTTAATGCATGCCGATAATTTTATCAAAGCGGATCCAACAGTGACACCTGAAATTGTCGCACCAGAATGGTATTTTCTGATGTTTTTTTCCATTCTCCGTTGCTTCCCTAATGAGCTTGTTGGTCTCGTTGCGATGTTCGCAGCCATGCTCGTTTTTTATTTCCTACCTTGGTTAGATAATTCGAAATCACGTTTTCGTCATTACCACCCCATTATCAAAACCGCATTTTGGCTTTGGGTTGCTAATGCGATGCTGCTAACTTGGTTGGGGTCTAAAGCATTAACAGGACCCGATTTAATTAATGTATTTAGCGAAAATAATCAGGAAAGTGGCTGGGTTAGGCCATTATCTCAAGCTTCTACACTTATTTATTTTGCTTATTTCTTTATTGTTCTTCCTTCTCGTCGATATATCGAGGTTCAAGATTAATCATGATGAAAAAATATCACCAAATAGTCATCGTGTTTTTCTATTCATTATTAATACTTTGTAAACCCGTTTATGCGGATGAGCCGTTGCCGCCAACTGAAACCCCACAACAGCAAAATTGGGCATATTCAGGGTTATTTGGCCAATATGACAAAGAGCAACTTCGGCGTGGATTGCAGGTTTATCAAGAAAAATGCCAAGCCTGCCATAGCCTGAATTATCTTGGATTTCATCAGTTAACTGATGTGGGCGGGCCTGAGCTTTCTATTGATAAAGCGAGATCTATTGCTGCGGAGAATGTCTTTCCCGCCATCAACGACATGGGGGAGATTATTGAGCGGCCAGGCACTCTTGCGGATCATTTTCCGTCACCTTTTGCCAATACGCAAGAAGCCATTTATCTCAATAATGGAAAGGAACCGGTTGACTTAACCTATATTACACGTGCTCGCGGTTATGATCGTGGTTTTCCGCAATCTTTATTTGATATGTTTACGCCTTACACCGATCAAGGCTCAGATTATGTCTTTGCGCTTTTAACGGGGTATTCTGACGCGATCCCTGAAACCGAGACGACGGTGTTTAACCGTTATTTTCCGGGTGGCATGATCTTAATGCCGAAGCAGTTAAATGATGGAGACATTGAATACCCTATTGATGCCACAGGCAAAAAAGCACCGGAAACCGCGGAGCAATATGCTCGAGATGTCACGGCTTTCTTGGCATGGACAGCGGACCCTTATCTGGAAAGCAGAAAAAATACGGGGTGGATTGTGCTCGGGTATTTTACTGTTTTTCTGGTGTTGTTGCTCGCGTTAAATGCGCAGAGGAAAAAAATCCAGCGTGCGAAGGAGTACCAATAATTTTTTCGATTTCTGTTTACTAACTGAGCTCTGTTTGCCAACTGCAATTATCGTATCTTGGCGGATTTTATGGGGCTAAAAAAGTCAGTAAAGCGCCAGTGGTGCGCGCTTTACTTGCTAATAAATGAGGTTATTTGATTTGGTCAATCAGTGATTTTGATACAAACCAGCGTGAGCCATTATAGACATTGACGCCATCTGAGGTAACTTCGTTATCATTTAACCAAGCAACGCTTTTGTTACGAGGGATCCGTAGAGTTTGGGCGCCTTTTGTGACCACTAAAACAGGGTTTTCTGCATCAGATAAGTCCTCACTGACGGTCGCACCTTTAGCACTAAACTCCGCATTTGCGTCAAGGAACAATTGCTCAGTTGCCTGCTGCAAGTTGACATCAAGTGCGGATGCCATGAAATGAGCGACCTCAGTGTTATCCATTAAGCCACCCAGTAAACGGCCGCGTGGATCATAGCTATACAGCACCACATCTTCACCCGTGTGACCATTTGTCGTGAAACCAATTTTGGCTCTTTGAGCAAGAATAGGGCCGATAACATAATTGAGTGCACCCGATTTAGCCCCCATGATGCTATTAACTTCTTCATCCGTTAAGTCATCTACGCCCAGCCATTGTGTTGCTAATGCGCGGATCTTTACAGCATCTTGTTTGGCTGACTGACTTTCGAGAATAGCTTCAAAACCTTCGCCAGTGACTTTTGCCTTTTTCAGCGGGTTAATGAAGCGGGTCCAATGGGTTTTATCATAGTTCTCTGAGGTAGAGCGGTCACCAATTGAAATACCCGAGTTACCGTGATCAGTCATCGCGACGATTAAGGTATTTCCATCTTTTTTAGCAAAATCAACCGCTTTAGCGACAGCATCATCGAAAGCTAATACATCACTAATAATACCAACGGGATCATTGGCATGGGCAGCCCAGTCAACTTTAGAGCCTTCAACCATGAGGAAGAATCCATCTGGGTTTTGCGATAATACATCAATGGCCTTCTGAGTCATTTGTGCCAGTGAAGGTTCAAGCGCTGCATCACGATCTAAATCATAGGAAAGCGCGGTGTGTTCATCAGTTTTACCGAAAACGCCAACAAGTTTCTTACCTGAAAACGCATCTAGCTGCTTCGGTGTATTGACAATGTTGTACCCTCGAGATGACAGTATTTTCGCCATATCTTCTTTATCTGCACGATTTTCAGGTTTGAGATATTTAGCCCCACCACCTAAAATAACATCCAGATTATTGTAGACAATTTGTTCTGTTAGATTGTCATAGCTTTTGCGCGAAGGGTCGTGGGCACTAAAGTCAGCGGGGGTTGCATGCATAAATTCACTTGTACTAATTATCCCCACGGAACGGCCACTAAGGCGTGATGCTTCGAGCAATGTAGCGACTGGACGAAGCTCTTCACCTTGACTTGGTGTTTTAACACCAGGCCAATCATATTTCTTACCCGTACTTGCAATATTGCCACTTTGGGACTTCCAGCCTGAAGAAATGGCAGAGCCTGCGGGGGCGGAATCTGCAATAGTCCCATCACCATTCCACGTCGTCATTAAACCGCTTGCTAGAGGATCAAGGGCAAGGGATTCGCCTTTATATAATCGAGCAAGTGTTGTACCAGTGACACTCATCCCATCTGGGATCATGACAATCACATTCTTAACGGTTTGAGGCTTCTCACTGGTATTCGCAGCGGCGGAGAATAGCGGAAAAGTGAGTGAAATTGAAATAGCACTATAAGCAAGTGACTTTAGAAAGCGCATAAATAATTTATTCCCTGTCGAAATAATAAAATTTGTGAGCTTGGAGAATAGGAAATAGATATTTCAGTATTATTAAGATGATTAAAAAAATAAAGATTAAGATTATTCTGATGAGAAGGTAATATATTAATATATGCCTTAAGGCATATAACCGTTATTTACTGATCCTTTGTGTAACAATAAATAGCCGGTTATTGCCTTAATCACATCTATTTAGGATGACCTCGTTACGCTTAATTAGCTGGCCATACTTCTTTGGCAATCTCATTCACTAAGGCTATTTTATCCCATTGCTGTTGCTCTGATAATGCATTCCCTTCTTCTGTAGATGCAAAGCCGCATTGTGTGCTTAAACATAATTGCTCTAATGGAAGGTATTTGGCTGCTTCATAAATACGCGAGATAACTTCTGCTTTCTTTTCTAGCTCCCCTGTTTTTGATGAAATGAGCCCAAGAACAACTTTTTTCCCTTGAGTTACGTGTGCTAAAGGTGAAAAATCGCCGGCGCGGTCAGTATCAAATTCTAGGTAGTAAGCGGAGACATTTTCTCGCCCAAAAAGAACTTCAGCAATGGGTTCATAGCCCCCGCTTGCAGCCCATGTTGAACGGTAATTTCCACGGCAGACATGGGTTGTCAAAACAAGGTCACTTGGTGCATTGAATACAGCTTGGTTATTCAATGTGAGCAAGGTTTCAGCTAAGGCTTTTACATCGTCGCTGATGACCGTTTGGTTCGGATGGCAATCACAGCTTGAATGTGCGGTTTTCTCTGCAATACCAGAATTGTGGTAACGCGAATCAACCATCATGCCCCATGTACAATCATCAAGTTGAAGATTACGGCAACCAGCTTGATATAATTCAATAATGAACGTCTGATATGCCTTAGCAATATCACTCATTAATGTTTCTTGTTCTGGGTAAAATTGCTGTGTACTCTCTCTATTTTCAGGGCGATACAGTTCTTTAAAAAATTGGGCTGGCGCTGGGATCGTTAGGCGAGGAACAATGTTATTTTCAGCAAAAGGCAGTAAAAATTTAAAATGTTCAATAAAAGGGTGGTTTTCACCACTGATTTTACTGGTTAGACGCGCAGTTTCAGGCCGAGTTTCAATTCCATCAAAGGTATATCCTTTTGACAAAATTGATTTTTCAACCCCATTTAGCCCCCACATAAAATCTAAATGCCACCAACTGCGACGGAATTCACCGTCAGTAATCACAGAAAGTCCTGCCGCTTTTTGTTTTTCGATTAATTCAATGATAGCTTTATTTTCAATCAACTCAAATTCATCTGCTAATATATGACCGTTAGCAAAATCACGGCGAGCTGTATGCAAATATTCAGGGCGGAGGTAGCTGCCAACAACATCCGCTTTAAATGGGGGGGTGAAAGTTGCCATGTTAATATCTTTCCTCTCTATTCAATTAAGTCATTCAAGATATCATTAATATATGCATGACATGAGGAATAAAATTCACTGGTAAATGAAATTTATTCAATTTTCTGATGATATTATTACTTAATGAAATCAACTAATACATCCGTAGATAAATGTGATTAATTAAATGATATAACTTAATAAAATAGCGTGACGACAACCGTATCTGTATATTTGCCTGATGGCGGCCATTCTTGAGGGGGAATTGCCCCATAAACAACCACTTGTTGACTTTGTCCATCTGAAGACACTTTATCGACAGTATTGTGGTGAATAGTATCTCCCCAAACTGTTGAATAAGCGGCATCTTGATAGAGTTGGTAGCTAACACAATTTGTGTCAGAACACAATTGGCGGCTGTTTTCTTTAAAGTGTAAGCCTTGGCCTAATCCGAGGGAAAATGCGGTGCCCGTCGGGCAGGTTGCCGATATTCTGGCTGTTGTTTTTGCTGATAACTTTTGGCCACTCACCGGAGATAACGAGCCAAAATTCATGTCGCTAATATTATCTATTTGGCACCCTTGTTTGACATCAGCGGTTGCCGCAGATTGAACTATTCGTATGTTTGTTTCCGGCATCGCTTCACATGACAGCAATTGGGATTCTTGCTGAGCCACCATGTATTTTATGACTGTCATAAAGCCATAGTTGTAATAAGTCCACGCGGCGAGAGACATCTGTTTTGGGGCTATTTTAGCCGCCAAATTAAAATAGGCCTCTTCTGTTGAACCATTCGGCAACCGATAGTCTAGCTGGGCATATTGCGGGGTAGAGCGGCTTAAAGGGATAGACTGGTTATTGAGTGGATAAACATTGAAATAGAGCGTATTTGCTGGGGTGCTATTTGTCCGCATGGCAAGTGGTGCCTCATCTTGCAGGCGCAGGCATGCTCGTATAAAACGGGTATCACCATCATAATTGTTGCAGGTAAAAACTACTTTCCCTGTTGTTGTAGATGTTTGCCCTTGTGTCACTGTGCCAAAATTAAATTGTGTCCCTGAGCCATTCCAGCAATTAGCACTCGCAAATGAAACAGCGGGTAGACTAATTAGTACGCATAAGAGTATATTTTTATTTTTTAGAAACATATAACCTCTTTTTCAACAAATGCTTCAGCGCTATCATTCATTTGAGGTAGAGAAATCTGACATTTTCCTTTCGGCCACACGACATCGATCGATTGCACTGTCTGCCAATTTTCTAAATAGATTTGACTACCATACCCGACGAGGGTTTTTTCTACATCATCATTTGAAGCGTTATTACGGTGAATGGATACCGATGCAGCAAAAGGTATTTCAATGCCGCTGTTTTGCTTCACGTTTAATAATAGTGCATTTGCTCGGTATAAATTAAAGGAGACTAATGTGCCATTTCCTTCACGAGGCACAATGATTTTTTCAGTATCCTTAATACGGTAATCGGCAGATAATGACAAAGCATTAATTCTTATTTTTTGCGGTTCGTATCCATATAAATCATTTAGCAGTAAACGCCCTTGTTTGTCTGTTTTGCCTACCTCAATATTTTGTAAATAAATTGGGATATCAGGCACGCCTGAAGTATCTGCTATTGCAAATGCATTGCCTAATCTTCGCATAAAATAGACATGTTCATCGAGAACACCAATAGCACCATTGCTACTGACATAATAGTTATTATCATTACGGTCGCGGTTATAACCCACTTGCCATTCATTTGATGCACTTCGATTGATAAGATCAATATGAAGATTATTATTTTCGCCAAGCTGTTGTGTTATTCCGCCACCCCAGCCACTCTTGTCAGGCAGTAAGTTATGGCGATATTGAATTTGCTGGTTCACACGCTTATTGTCATAGTTTGTCTGAAGAGAGACATAGTTTTCGGTGGATAGCGGAATACTCACCATTAAATACATTGAGCTATTTTGCCGACTCCCTAGCTCTCTTGCACCATTAATGGATACTGTTAAAAAATTAGTATAGGTTTTTGACCAAGATAGATTGGCATATTGTACTTGAGTCGAAGGGTAATCTCGGGAAATCCAGCCGCCGCCAAGGGTTCCCAATGTCTCAAAGGACCAGCTCATGAAGGCATTATCTGATTTTCGTGGCATTAAATTACCCGTCTGAGTTGCTACATCGGCATAATTATTTTCGCGTTGCTGATGATTGACGGAGAGGCTAAATTGGCTATTATTCCACTGCCAACCTGCGCCCCATTGTGTTCCGGATTGATTTTGGTATTGGCTCCAAGCCATATTACCTTGTATTACCCCTAAATAAGGGGCAACTAGCCAATGGTATCCCGCACCAATATTTTGTAATGCGCTATTGGTTTCATTATGGCCTGTTAGTGTCAAATTATCGGTGACACCGTATCGGCCATCGCCGACAAGCATTAATTTAGAATTATAGCCAAAAGATCGTTCGTTATAATCTTCTCTCAACCAGCCTAAGCTGAGATCCCAAGTATAGAGCCCCTTCGAAATGAGTTGATTTGTATTATAAAGGGAGACATCGATTTTTTGTTGCTGGCCATTAATGTCGGTAATAATCAGTTGAGCATTACCCGCGCCTGAAAAGTGTGGTGCTGTATTGAGTGTAAATTGCCCTGGGTCGACACGTTGTGTACTATTTCTTATACCATCAATATACAGATCAACGGTTGAGGGTAATACCGCTGTATTACTGTAAATCGGTTTTGAGGTAATATTATAATTAGGTTGTACGGTATAATTATGTGATAAATGGACGCCACCAAAACGGACTTGGTTACTCCATGACTGGCCCCCAGTAATCCCATCCCCCAACATGAATGTGTTTAATGTATCGACATTACTCGTTTGCCATGTGGTCATTAACCGATTGAATTTATTATCAGTCGATTGAGGTGTTCGTGATAATTGGTTATTAAATGAGGTTGTTAGGTGGCCGGAGCCGTAGCCAATTAACCGTAATTCAGTAAATGCGCTTATATTCTTACTGTATGTATCATGGCTAGCAAATAGATCATAATTAAGGACGCCACCTTTAATTTCAGGGGCAATTTGGTTTTCAGTCAATAAAAAACCTTGGCCAGGAATATTGGGTTTTTGTGCCCCTGCTAGCCAATGTTCACTCGCCATAATGGATAGAGATTGAGAAAGAGGGTCGTAATCAATCTTTATACCTTGTTGCGGCGTTAATTGTACCCATCCATCTTGCTTAGCTAAATTATCCGTATTTAATGAAAGTGCTTTAATTTCAGATTCAGATAGCCAAAAGGTATCACCTTCTTTTCTAACTTCCACAAAATTAGGCAAAGCGCGCTTGTTAATAGAAACATCGAGGTAAAGCGTTTCAACCGTATTTGCAGTCGCAGGGCATAGGCCAAAAATAAAAAGGCTAACGAGTGCTGATAGAGAATGTTTGTGGTTCATTATGCTCATTGAGCGTCACTTCTATGTTTTGTCCAGACGAAAGATGAGCAGGTAATGGCCATTCCATTTGATTATTCGCGAGTACATAGCCTAACAACCCTTTGCTAACAACCACCTTTTTACCTTGATTTGTGATTGCAACATCACTTAGTTTTATATGTTGGTTATTTTCGTTGCTGACTTTTAATAATGCCGGTGTTGTTGATTTATCAATCCAGACATGAATTTTTGCATTATCAATAGGTGTGGATGGTGTATTAATAAATATGGGCAATGAATAACGCAGTAAAAAATTAATCGCGCCCCCATTTTGGGCTTCATCACTGCCGGGTAATTCGTCAATAATTAACCGATAAGATAGCTCTGCATTTGTTGTTTTTTGATTAGGCAAAATAATTCGGATCATTTGTTGTTGGCCTGACGGAATATCCGTTAACGGTGGGCTAACAATAATATCTTTTGTCTCTATGAGTTTATTTTCACCTGCATCTTGTTGCCACAGGAAAACCCTAATTTGTGCATTAATGGCACTTTCCCCCGCATTAGAGACATAGACAGCCTTTGCTTTTTCATTTTCTGAAAAATCAATATTAACGGGATAAACTTGTAATGTCGCAGCATGGCTTGAAAGCGGTAGCCATAGGGCAATAAAAATTGATATTCGGATAAAAAAATGGGCGAATTTAAGCATAAATTAACTGTATATTGGGAAAAGGGTCAGATATTGGAAAAAGGAGCCAATGAGACTCCTTTTTTATAGCGGAATTTAATAATCGACTAGAATAGAAACGGTGTCTTTATATTTTCCAGCTGGAGCTTGTTGTAATGAACTTGCTGCGATTTTACCATAAATCTTTAATTGTTGAGGCGCGCCAGTCCCTGTTTCGGTGGTTCCTGTGGTCATTGGGACTTGACCCGCTTGGTCAGTATATAATTTATAGGCGACTTTGTTACCATTACCATCATTAAGCACATAATCATGCGCCGCATCAGCGGTTAGTCTATAGTCAGTACCTTGAGTACAAACAACAGAAGCGGTAGCATCCGTCGTTTGGTCGCCAGCGTTACTGTATTGCTCACCAAAGTTCATATCACTGACAGAGACTGTACACGCCTTTAATACGGTGAGATAGACATTCATGTTGCCATTTGTACTTGATGATGTCGTTGTTGTACTTGCAAATGCAGTGACAGCCACACCGAATGTGCTCACTAAAGCGAGGTATTGAAATTTATTTAACACAGAATTACCTTTGAGAGTACGAGTTGATATTCCATTTAATTAACACAACATTTCACATTACACTTTGTTAATTAATTGTTTTAAAATAGCACCATTATTATCATTAATGAGTAAAAATAGCGTCAATTTAAACATTTCACGGTATTTTAGAATAAATTAATCGAAATGCAATCGTTGTGGCATAAACTCCGCAGGGGCAAGATCAATTTCACAATAAAAGATATCTAAAGTCATCACAAAAAAGACATATTGAGATATAAAAATATGAAAATATTATTTATACCAAGACAAAACAAAGTAATGAGAAATTATCACAAATAAAACAATGAAATAAGAAATCTTATTTTTTATAAAAAATAAAGATAAATATACTATAATTACATAACTTCAAAAAATTAAAATAAAAACTATTTAAATGAATAATAAAATTCAATAAAAAAAGATATTCCTCAATGAGATCATAAAGCATCGATCAAATGAAAAAACAGTTATCATGACTATTGCGATAAATAAATTGAAGGGACGTATTTTACAATAGTCACTGTTACAAGGTTTAAGTGACTGGTATACTAAAATTGACTATTTCGTTACTAAGGCTCTTTGTATGAATACATTTAAAGGACGTCATTCTACCGAGATTATCATCCTTTAGGCCTTACGCTGGAACTGCAAATACGGTATCAGCTATCGAGAGCTTCAGGAAATGCTCGCTGAGCGTGGCTTAAATGTTGATCACACGACTATTTATCGCTGGGTTCAACGCTATGCACCTGAAATAGAAAAACGGCTTCGGCGGTATTGGTGTAATCCCTCTAACCTCAACAATTGGCATTTAGATGAAACCTATGTGAATGGTAAATGGGTGTACCTTTATCGTTCTGTCGATAAGGGCTTGTTGCAAATAATAAATTTGTGCGTTTTTTGCTCGGTTTTAATCGGGTATTTCAAGCTAAAACGGTCTCTACATTGAATAATCTATTCATAAAGGCAGATCTCTCCTGCACTCGAAATTCGGGTTCGTCACGACGTAGCCATTTATCAAATTAACCTTTATTCAGTTTTCGCAACATTTCAAACCATTGGAGAGTTGACCACGCACGCTTAGCGGATTTGAAACCTCCTGTAGCCACAATCAATTTTTTAATCGGGGCGTGATCAGATTCAATCCGATTGTTGAGGGTTTTGATTTGCCGTTATTTCACGTCAGCTCGGAGTTTTCCTTCTTTAATTAAGTGGGCTATGGCGTAACCGTAAGCAGCATGCTTATCGGTGTTTAAGGTTTTGGGTTGCCACTCGGAGCGATAAGGTTTTAATATCCGTTTGAGAAATTTATAGGCGGCATAACGATTACGTTTAGGTGAAAAATAAACATCCAATGTCTCCCCCGTGTTTATCAATGGCCCGGTAAAGGTAAACCCATTTTCCATTCACTTTGACGCAAGTTTCATCGAGCTGCCAGAAGGGAACATCTCGAAGGAATTGATACTTTTTGAGTTTTTTACGAAGAAGTGGGGCATATTCAATAAACCAACGAAAAATCGTTGAACGGTGAACCGAAATTCCCCGTTCAGCCAGCATTCCGTAGCTTAACGGTGTAGAGCCATACCAACGTAAGCACCAAAGGATGATGGCTGGTGCAGAATGTTTCCATTTAAACTCGTTTGGTGGCAGGAGTTTACCCTAAAGTGGTGAACAATGTCGTGAGTGTTTATCACTTAGGTAATTTTTGCAACAAGCTCGTTACTCAGAACCTTGCAGTATCATTATTCCATCACTTCCTTATTTCTAATTTTTAGCTTTAAGTTTTTATAATTGGTTAAGATAAAGGCTTTTATTTTTAACTTACTACTAATTGGGTATGTTAGGCTTTTTTTTGATTTTGAACAAAAAAATTTTTTAAACATAATTTAATCTTAAATAAAGGTTTTTTAGTTCAAATATCCCGTTCCAGTAGTCACTGGATTAACATTTTTGATAGGTAATAATATTTTTTATTTACTAGTCATTGTGAATAAGTTAGATGGTACATTATGATCTCTCCAATCAAAGATGATATTTTTTTAAAAGTAATAAATAATCAGCTTAAACGTTATTTGCTTAATTACCGTAATATTGAAAATGAGACAAAACAGGGCATATTAAAGTATGGTTTAGATTTTGATATACCCTTTTCGTATAAAAATGAAATTTGCGATTTAAAAAAGAATATTCAATTACTCGGCGGGATGATTTCGAATAATGGAAAAAGCATCCACAGCAAATGGATATCCAGTGCTTGTGAACAATGCCGCACCGGAGAAGGAAGCTATACCTCCTTTTTATCATTAAAATGCCACCGTGACTGCTACTTTTGCTTCAACCCAAACCAAGAAAATTATGAATACTTTCAACATGAGATGCGTGATGCCATCAACGAAGTGAATGAAATGGCTGCACAGGGCTATCCTGCAACGCACATTGCGCTCACGGGGGGAGAGCCTCTTCTTTACCGCCATGAATGTATTGAATTTTTTCAGCATGTCCGCAACCGATTTCCACTGGCTCACACTCGGCTCTATACTGCAGGAGACCCTTTAGATCGTAAAACAGCGCTTGCACTTGCTGAGGCTGGGCTGCAAGAGATTAGGTTTAGCATTAAGATTGATGATCCCCCTGAAAAAATCGATAAAATTTTACGGCGTATTACGTTAGCAAGGCATATTTTTCCCTCGGTAATGGTTGAAATGCCTGTTATTCCAAATAGTGAACCGCAAATGTATGCACTTTTGCGCAAACTTGATGATATTGGTATTGACGGCATTAATTTGCTGGAGTTTTGCTTTCCATTAACCAATAGCCAAGCCTATCAATCAAGAGGATTTTTATTAAAAAATCCTCCTTATGAGATTTACCATAATTATTGGTATGCCGGAGGCTTGGCGGTTTCAGGTAGCGAGTTAGCCTGCTTGAGAGTGCTAGAATTTGCATTAAATGAAAACTTAGCACTTGGCGTTCACTATTGTTCCCTTGAAAATAAACACACAGGGCAAATTTATCAGAGCAATGGCCCGTTTAGAAAAATAGAGAATACCTTTTTTAATGCAGAATATTATCTCTTTTCTACGCAAGATTATTTTTATAAATGTGCGAAGATTTTTAATAATCAGAACAATCAATTGGCTGCCATCCTTAGCGCTAATAACATTCCATTTCATGAAGATTTACTTCATGGCTTTATTCAATTTAACCCAAAATATATTCCCGTATTCACTCAATTTCCGGATCTCTTCATCTTATTAGCCTCATACATTGTGGACACGGATAACCAAGAGAAATGGGTGTTAAAAGAAGTTCACCTCGAATGCACCACACCAACCAATTTTTTACTCACTGATATTGATGGGAGTTTATGTGAATAATAATGGCTCAGGATTAGAGTACTTTTTTGTACGCCAATTAACTTATGACCTTCTACGCCGATTATTTATCGAAGAGCCCACACCAGAATTATTACTGTATTTACGGGAAAGCGGGTTGCCCCTATTGGCATCTGGTCATCAGCAACCCGCCATAGCCAATGCATTGGCATTCATGCAGGCCGATTTATCGACCCGTAAGTTAAAACAAGGGGTTGCAGATTATGAAAATGTGCATTGGGATTTCACACGTCTGTTTATTGGCCCTGAAACCCTCCCAGCCCCACCTTGGGAGTCTGCTTATCTTTCCAGCGACCATGTTTTGTTCCAGCAATGCACGCAAGATGTCAAAAACATCTATCAGCAAAATGCCTTTTTCTTGCCGGATAATGAAATAGAGGCCGCAGACCATATTGGCTATGAGCTGGATTTTATCTGGAACCTAAGTGAAAAAATAACCACGTCACTTAAACACGATTTACAACTCACGGATGAGATAAATGGGCTATTGCATATCTCCGCTGAATTTATTGAGTCACACCTATTGACCTTTATTACGCCCTTTTGTCAGCAGATTTCAAGCCAAGCCGAAACACTATTTTACCAACAACTCAGCCATTTTCTGGAGGCTTTTTTACGCCACGATTTAAAACAACTGAATCAATTCATGAATTTATAAAAAGAACAAAATAAGAGGTAAAAGCAATGTCAAAAAGACCCATAATTGGTTTGAGCCGCCGTTCCTTTATTGCTTGGACATCCGCAGCCTCTGCGGTCGCGACGCTACCATTAAGCAAAAAACTACATGCATCAACATTACCTTCCACGACAGACGCACCCGCTGTTGTGCCTCCCACAAAAGGCACATGGAAACCCGTCGCTTGCTGGCATAACTGCGGCGGGCGCTGCGTTAATAAAGCATTAGTGTCTGATGGTATTGTCATTCGGCAAAAAACAGATGATGTCACCAGTGACTCCCCTGATTTCCCTCAGCAACGGGGTTGCCTCAGAGGCCGCTCCCAGAGCAAGCAAGTTTTTGGGGCAGATCGCCTAAAATACCCGATGAAAAGGAAAAATTGGGCACCCGGCGGCGGTGGTGATAAAAGCCTTCGAGGACGAGATCAATGGGTACGTATCAGTTGGGATGAGGCATTAGATCTCATCGCAACCGAAACAAAGCGGATCAGAGCCAAATATGGCAATGAGTCGGTATGGGTGACTGGCGGGAACGGCGTTGATATTCAGAAAGTCTATGCTGGTACTGGCGGATTTATCAAAGATTGGGGGACAACATCATACGGTGCATGGTTAGAAACCTCCACATGTATCGGTGTCGGTGAAGGGTATGATGGCTTTGGTATCAATGATCGGTTTGACTTAAGGCAGTCTCAGTTAATTATTCTCTGGGGAGCCAACCCTGCATGGAGCAGCCCAGGTTGCCCAACTTACAATTATTATCAGGCTAAAGAAGCGGGTGCACGTTTTATCTATATCGACCCCAATTATACTGCAACCGCAGGACTGATGGATGCGGATTGGTATCCGGTCAACCCCGGAACCGATCATGCTTTGGCCTTAGGGATTATGTCCGCCTTATTAGAGATGGACAGCCCCGAAAACCCATTAATCGATTGGGATTTTCTACGTCGTTGCACCGTCGGCTTTGATGAAGAAAGCATGCCAGTCGGTGTCGACCCTAAAGGGAATTTTAAAGATTACTTATTGGGAACCTATACGGGGGAACCGAAAACCCCTGAGTGGGCGGCTGAGATTTGTGGCTTGAGTGCCGCGGATATTCGCACTTTAGCCAAAGAAATCGGTGGTACATCCCGAGTCGCATTACTCACAGGCTGGGCACCCGCACGCATTCATAATGGGGAAGGCTGGGTACATGCCTTTTCAACATTGGGTTTTATGACTGGACATATGGGCCGCCCAGGTCGAATGACTGGGGTTAGCGTACACTATGCTGCGAGTAATAATGGCACCCGTATTGTTGAACCCGGCTCAAACGGTTTACCCCCTGTGCCAAATCCCATTAGCTTAAAAATCAACCATAATGAGCTAAATCGAGTCCTGCTGGAAAAGAAATTCCGCCAACCGGGTGTTGGGGATGTTGATGCAAACATTCAGATGATTGTGCACCCGTTTAATGCCACATTACAAACTCGGGCCAATATCCCTCAAGGGATTGAAGCATATCGAAAAGACGTGGAATTAGTGGTTACCGCCGCCTATGTTTTACAAACCTGCGCCAAATACTCGGACATTGTTCTGCCTGTGACGACAGAATGGGAACGAGAAGGTACTATTTTACAACCGAGCAATCGTGAAGTTTTAATTGCGGCGGTGAATGTTACCCCTCCGCTGTATGAAGCCAAAAGTGATCAATGGATTGCAAAAGAACTCGGCAAGAGACTTGGGGCGGATGTGGATGAAATATTCCCTATTTCAGAGAAGCAACAATTTTTCAATAAATTGAATGGCGCAACCATTATTGCGGAAGATGGAAAAACAAAAGAACCATTAATTACCATCACTCAAAAAGACATTGATGAGTGGCAAGTCACAGGTAATACACAGCAAGGCCGAATAACACTTAATGAGTTCCTTACTGTTGGAAAATACCAAGTCAAACGTACTGCGGATGATAATTATGGCTTTATTGCTTATGAAGATTTCGTCCGTGATCCAGAGGCTCACCCAAGAAAAACACCAAGTGGTAAGTTTGAAATTTACAGCCAGACATTGGTTGATAAGGCCAATGAATATGGGTGGACTAAATTACCACCTATCCCTGAATATATCCCTGCTGCAAGTGGCTATGAAGCCAGTTTTAAAGATTTTCCGAAAAAAATCAAAGGGGATTACCCATTCCAAGTATATAACCCCCACTATTTAAGAAGTTCTCACAGCACCCTAGATAATGTGCCGTGGCTTCGCGAGCAATGGTCCAGCCCGATTTACATTAATACCTCAGACGCCACAAAATTAGGGGTAAAACATGGTGAAACGGTACTGGTGAGTAGCCCTCAAGGTAAAATTCTTCGCGCCGCTTTCGTGACCCAGACGATGAAACCCGGGGTTGTTGCACTGCCCCATGGTCGCTGGACAGATATTGACGAGAAAACCGGAATTGACCATGCGGGTGCAGATAACACCTTAACAATCCAAATTGCAACGGGGCTTGGCACATCTGGGTGGAACACGATGCTATGTAATATTGAAAAATGGCAAGGTGACCCATTACCTCTTGATGTCAGTGTTCCACAACGGATTGTCCTTTAATGGAGGGGGGAAGAATGAATAACCAACAAGTGGGTTTTTATATTAATGTGGCTATGTGTATCGGCTGCAAAACATGCGTCGTTGCTTGCAAGGACAAAAATCATCTGGAAGTAGGTCGAAATTTCCGCCGAGTGTATGATATTGAAGTTGGTGAATATCCACGCCCTCGCAGCTGGCATTTATCCATTTCCTGCAACCATTGTGATGACCCTCAATGTGTCAGCCATTGCCCAACAACCGCGATGTATAAGCGTGAAAAGGATGGCGTTGTCCTCGTTGATCACAGTAAATGTGTTGGCTGCCGCTATTGCACATGGGCTTGCCCCTATGAAGCTCCTCAATTTGATCCAAGCTTAGGGATGATGACCAAATGTGATACCTGCCTTGATGTTCGTGAGCAAGGTGGCAATCCAATTTGTGTTGATTCTTGCCCAATGCGAGCCATTGAGTTTGGGCTAATCAGTGAATTGCGCCAAAAATATGGCACAAATGCAGATATTGGCGGTCTTCCAAGCGCCACTATCACGAAACCCAATCTGGTTGTCGGTACAAAAAAATAAGGAGACTTATCATGCATGAATTTCCGTTGGTGATATTCACCTTATTTATGCAAGCATCCGTAGGTTGCTTACTGTTTACGCTTTTGTGCTATTTCTGTGCATTTAGAAATAATGCGTCGGTAAGCTCGCTAATCACCCCCCCTATACTCGCAAGTTTTACTTTAGGTTGTATCGGGCTTTTGGGTTCCCTTTTCCACTTAGGGAATCCTTTCCACATGTTTTATACCTTACTGCATGCATCAACATCTTGGATGAGCCGTGAAGTTTGGGCAACCATCCTCTATATGGCACTGCTATTTTTCAGTACTGCCCTTTTGTTGTTGAAACAAAAAGCCAATACGCCATTATTGCTGTTAAGTGCAATTGCTGGCATTGCTTATATGTACACAATGTCGGCACTCTATGCAGACACCCTGTTTATACTCTGGGGCGGGGTATTCACCTACGTGAGTTTCTTTGGAACTGTCCTGCTGCTTGGCAGTGTCATCGCTGCGTTACTCTTCATGATACGATTACGCCGTTTAGGTTTAGGGGATGAAAACCAATTAAAAACTATCGTTAAACTGGCATTAATGACCAGTTTGATTGGTATTATTATGCTGCTACTGGGTGCATTATCGCTGCTTGGCAATATGGGCGAGCCTATTTATATGGGAATAACACCCCGAGAGCTTCCCGAAGGGCTCCTCAGTTTAAGCCTTTTACGTATCGTTTTAATTGCGCTAGGAATGCTGCTTATTGGTCGTTTATTGTGGCAAAAAGCAGGGCAAACATTCCCTGTCACCGCAATAATGTCACTGGCTACACTGTGTATTTTTGCGGGGGAAGGTGTGGGGCGGGTACTATTTTTTTCACTCGGGGGATAATTTTATATAGTACTTTGCAATCATAACCACCTGCGTAGTGGGTGGTTATCCCAGGCTTGTTACAACAAGCCCTTATTAAGGAAAGATGTTTTTGCCTTTAGTGTGATGAGTAAGGTAATCCCCTCCACGGGATTACCTGTTCTACACTTGCAGTGAAGCGTGTTTTTTTAGTCAATAAGTTCCTCGAGGATAACGACAGCGTTCAATGATAAGAGAAAGTAGTCCACAGAGAATAGCCAAAGCTGCGGCTGCAATACACGCTATGGCAATGCTACCCATGCTTATAGCCCATCCGCCAACAATAGCGCCAGACGCAATACCCCCATTTGCAGCGGAAATATTCAGGGTTCCAGCTACCGCCTTCCCGGTCTCTGTAGAGTTCATCACCCGAACCTGAGACAATGGGAATAGAGCTGTGTGTGCGATACCCCAAGCCACCAAGCAAACAACGAATATTGCAGTCTGTTGGGCAAAGATGGCTGCGCTTGCAGCGCCAATGGCCAAGACAAAGCAGAAGATGACCGTGGCTGCAAGCCCATGCTTATCCACCATACGTCCGGCAACATAGTTCCCAATGAGACCCACGGCACCGAAGCCCATCAACCACCATCCGACGTGGCTGGGGGCCACTCCTGCCGAGCGTTCCAACAAGTCCGCCAAGTAGGTGTACGCTGTAAAAATTGCAGTAAATATCCCTAGTGACAAGGCGAGATTGGCTAAAAAGAAGCGGTTCTTTAGGATTGCAATATCGGATTTTAGACTCCGCTGCGAATCAGCCGGGATCGTTGGCAAAACCTTATGAATCGCAACAGCCATAACAAGCGACATAACGGCCAAGACCCAGAAAGCCCCCCTCCAACCAACTGCATCACCAAGCACAGTCCCTAATGGAAGGCCAAGAAGCAAGGCGGCCGTAACACCAAAATAAACGTGTGCTACGGCCTTTCCCTCTTGCCCCCTTGGGCTGATTTGTCCGGCGGCCTCGCTGCCGACGCCCCAGAAGACAGAAACCAATGCAGCCGGGAGCAGGCGGACAAACATCAGGCTCCAGTAGCCGGGCGCCATCGCAGAGGCTGCATTGCCAATGGCAAACAGCACCAAAATCCATGTGAACAGCTTGCGCCTCTCATATCGCGACAGCCAGGTCGCCATTACTGGCCCGACAACTGCAACCATCACGGAAAAGACAGTTACCAGTTGGCCGGCCATCGGGACAGAAATATTCAAGTCTCTGGATAGCGTCGGGACCATGCCGATAACGACGAACTCTGTTGTAACAATGACGAACGCTGCCAGGGCAAGAATCCATATTGCCCAGTTTGTCCGTTTACTTTCTGAAAGAGCTATTCGCTCATGCCTCATGAAACTCATCTCCAAAGTTTGTTGATAGGTGTATCATATTGTGATATAAACTCGTCGTAAATATAGTTTAATGATGCACTAAATAACGGAATGCGTTATAATGGACATGCGCGATATTGAAATCTTTTCTGCCGTCGTCTCGATGGGGAGTTTTTCCAGGGCAAGTCGCCGTCTCGGGATCAGCGCCATGACGACGACACGAGTAATTGCATCCCTGGAGCAAGAACTAGGCTGCCGGCTGTTCCACCGCACAACAAGAGCAGGTTCACTAACACCAGAGGGAGAGGTGTTACTGCCTTATGTTCGCTCCATGCTGGATATGTGGGAGTCAGCCAGAACTGCGGTAATACCAGAGCCAGGCACAGCTTCTGGGACACTTCGGCTCACTTGTTCAAACGTCTTCGGACGCGCGATCATGGTTCCCCTTTTACACGAACTTCAAAAAATTCACCCACATGTCTCAATAGAGCTAATATGCACCGACGATCACCTTGATCTTGTCGAAAACGGCATAGATGTCGCTATTCGTTTCACTCACCCAAAAGACTCTACGTTGGTCGGACGAAAGTTGTCGGAAAACCCCCGTCACCTCTACTCCTCACCAAGCTACGCCGAGGAATTCGGTCATCCGACTCGGCTTCAGGAATTAAATAGCCATAGAGGAATCCGAGCATTGTCGATGAAGCATTGGCCATTCATGGTTGGTGATGAGCTAAAGCAAATCGGCGTCCCAGGAAACTTCGCGTGCAACAGTGCTGAGGGAGTAAAAGCTGCCTGTACCCAGGGAATAGGTCTGGCATTGCTAAGTCAATGGGACGTGCAAAAGGCAGTCGAAGCTGGCGCTTTAGTCCGTGTCACGCTTGAAGATGCGACTCCTCAAAATTTGCCGATATGGGCACTTTTTCCCACAGCCAAGTGTGTCCCGGCACGTGTAAGAGTGTTGATTGACCTACTCGAACGCACTCTTGCATAGACTATTGTGTCTCATTATTTGAAGTTAAGAGGTTGTCATTACGTAGAACAGTTGCCCACCTACGGTGGAAACTAAGGCTCTGTCAGAGTTGTACTTTATTTAGACTTCATCGCTCGCTATAATCATCAATGCATATACCTCGCCCCGCAAAACTTCTTTTCCAGATTGATGATGGCTGGAACCAATTACTCATTAAAAACGGTTATGCTGTCCCCGAGTGGACTAAACTCGTCATCGAGCGCATGCTTGCCTGCGGAACAGGGCTATGGGCATTCGCCGTTATTGTTGCACTTCGCCTGTCTGCTCTCATACAAAATATTTCTGCCAAAGCTGCAAAAGTAAAGGTTGCAACGCCTGTAGTGTAAAAGCCACAGAACAGTGGATTGCACCGCAACAACACATTCTCCCCGATTGTGAATGGCTGCACATTACCTTCACCATGCCCGATAAACTCTGGTCCGCTTTTACAAACAATTGGCCGATTCTCAACCAACTTTTCGCCTGCGCCGCCAATACCCTGCTCAAATGGGCAAAAAAACTCAGTATCGAAATCGGCCTGTTTGTCACCCTGCATACCTACGGGCGTCAACTGAATTCCCATCCACATATTCACCTATCCGTGACTTGCGAGGGACTTTGCCTCAAACACGGCATCTGGCGGCCCATCTTTTTCAAAAAAAGATCGTTGAGCGTTACTGGCGTCAAGCTATCATTGCTTTACTATGGAGAAATTACGCCGCATTTAACTTACTGGCTGAGGGCTATCCACATATTCGTGACTATCGCGAATGGTGCCAATTTCTTGAGGCTCAGTGCCAGCGCCGCTGGGAAATTCAAATAACCGTATAAAAAGAAATCTAAACGAGGAAAATACAAACAACCGCTGTTCGATAAAACTGATAATCGACATTGAGTATAGCGATTAGAATATTAGAGCAAAAAAGACATCCAGCTTCCTAACCACCAAGACTTCGTTTCATCTTTTTAGTCGAAATCGGTAATTTACGCATCTTTTTATCAGCTAATAAAGCTTCACGTGTGCCAACTGCCATCGGCCGAAGTTGTCCATTGGGAAATAGGTGTGGTCAATGTTCTGAAAGGTTCCCGATAGCCTCCTTTAACGGGAGATGTTGCTTTGGCGGCGTCTGTGAGATGGCTTTTTTTCTAAAGGAATGACAACCTCGCCCTTTTTTTCGCAGACGGGGGCATAACTTTTTTAGGGTGTTGGATAGGTGCTGTTTTGGTGGATTTATTCGGTTTACACTGTGTATTGATAACGACCTGTTTACGGCGACGTTAAATAACCGATTCGGTACTTTCCGACTCTTTTTCTATCGTCGGACGTTTTAACGTCAGTGTTTTGCGCTCCATTCCAACCTCACACCAAAATCGTTTTGTCATCAATGCATTAATAGCAGGTTATCATGAAATTTCACCTAAATCACCCGCCCGTAGGGCTGTAGACGGCAAATAGTGTGGCAGATAACGAATAAAGGTTAGGGCCGTCGAGACCCGCGTCAGCGGTTACGGACTGTTTAATGCCCCTATCCGTCCCCTGTCCCGGTTAAGCCTAATGAAAGTAAAACCGTTATTTTGTTTATTTGACCCTTTAAAAAACGCAGTGAGACGGGCGAGAGGCATCGCCTCGATGAACGGCTGTAGCTGCGCGTTAAGGTGGCCATCGGCCAGCTTTACGGGGGCAATGGCACAATGCTGACACCGTTTTCTGAGCGACAGCCATTTATGGCTTGTAAGCAAAGACTTTATTGGTTTTATCTCTTTAGAGTGTGCGGCTTGAAAAAGCAAAGCCGCAACTCCTTATTTATAAGGTCGTTTAGTTCAGAATCTAAAAACGAATTTAACTATAGAACCCCAAACAAATTCGAAGTTAATTGATGTGTATAACATCATTCGAAGTTAAGAGCATAAATAGCAACCGAAAATAGGCTAGCAGTCATCATCGCGACAATTTGAGCGATTGAGACAACCTCTTTATGCCTCAAAAAACAAGCTGTCCGGATTTAGGGCGAACGGAACCTCCGCCAGTCAAGGCGGTAAATTTAGGGGGATGAATTAGGAGTCGAGCAAATGTTTCAAGTAATGCAGGTAGATAGCCTTCCCTTGAATACTTGGGTACAAGGATTTCATTTTGCGCTCGAAGGCCATGACGGCCGCAATAGGCTGCGTTACCTTCCAGGCTTCAAAGCGTCGCCAGGCGACGTGTTCAGCGCTTTCTGGCGCTTCCAAACTTTTGGCTAGCGCTTTCTTTTCCTTCAGGGCCTTAGCTAAATGTTTCTTTTCGTGTTTGAGCACTTCATCTTTCCCAACCACGAGGGTTTTGAGCTTGTTCAGCAAGTTACAAAGTTTGTGCTTAGTGTCGAGTGACGCCACATTTGCGCGCGCAAGTCGCAAGACATGTTGGGCGTAGCGTTTTTGGTAGCTCTCTTTTAATCCCTTCTTTTCCATCCAACGGCTAAAACTAGCGACCACTTCACGCAGTTCTAACGCAGAAAATCCGAGTCCATGGAAAAATTCAGGCCGTATCCAAATACGCATCGCTTTGTATTGTTTGGCCTCGATATCAAAATCACGGTCAATGACAATCAGGTTGGCTTGTTCCCAGTCGCGCAATGCGTGTAAAATCGGGTCGTAACTTTTGCGCCCACAGTCATAGCGATACAGTTGTCCACACAACTCGGCCAACTTCTCCACCGAGCACATCACTTCAAACAGTGCATCACTTTCAGGGTTATAATCTGCATAAGCAATCATGGCCATCGCTAACGCATCAAAGGTTTCTCGACGCTCTGAACGCACAGATATCCGTTGCTTTCGGCTATAACGCAGTTGGTAAATATGGGGGTTCCGGTTCCAATCGTGACGCTTTAAGGCCGCAGCAAAGCGACGTACAGGTACTAATTTCGGTAATTGCCCTAAAAATTTTGGCGCATAATGCCGATGAATTTTACCGATGGAACAAGGAATTGTAGGATTTGAAGTGGCATTATTCATGCTTCTCCGCACTTATGTTGTACGGAAGGAGTTGAATTTTTTTGCGCATAATTCTATACTCCCCATTAGAAGTTCAACATACCCCTAACGGAATTACTCTGACAACCCCTGATAATCTTTCAGTCCGCCAAGATAGAGAAGATATCAGGGGTTTTCTATTTGGGTTTACAGCACATTTTGTGTGTTTCATCCCATGTCTTGCCACCTTATAGCGTGGTCACTTTAAGCTTAATTTCTTTTATTCTTTAACTATACTTTTAAAATATGTCTGCATTACTGTTTGAATTGTTTTATCTAGTTTTTCTTGTAATTGTTTTGGCATCCGATTAAATTCGTAACTAAATCCTCGATCCTTCACTCGTTTTCTCGCATAAGTATTTTTATCTTCAAAATCCCAAAGTTGTTTTACTGTAACTTCATTTTTTTTATTTTTAGAGACTAACTGCTCTGTAATATTTTTTAATGTAGTTAAAATTGTTTTCTTTAATTCATCAGATGCTATTTTATTTATGTCTATTAGTCTTTCAATTCCTTCATTAACATCATTAATGATGTCTTGCTTAATAAGCTTTTTTGAATCAATAAGTTGGTCTATAGTAAGCAATATTTTATAATCGCTATAAGCCAATTCAGATTGAACCGGGAATAATGCAATAATGTCATCTGGTACCGAAGCTGCTTGAATTGCTCGAGTAACCTTTGCCGCAGATAAATTCTCAAAAAGAGCAATCTCTTTTTGTGACATCCCCTTCTCTCGTAACTTTAAAAGCCGCAGTCCAACTTCTCTTAAGTTATGTTCTTTTGAAGTTTGAATATCGAGAGCCAATTGCCTGGCATCATCATTACTGATTTCTGAATCTGTGACTAAAACAGATAATCCAACATGACATAATAAAGCAGCGGCACGTCGTCTTGAGCCATCTAAAATTTCGATTTTTCCATTTATTTTGTGGCCAATAGCAGGAAAAAATTGTTGTAACTTAATGGTTCTTGTAATATCCGCAAGTGACTCTGGCGTTAATGCTTTTTGATCTCGACCATTAACTAAGAACCTTACAAAAGTTTTTTCTGCTAATTCATCAGCAGGAATGTCAATCAAATAAAAAATAGCTGACTTACCTGATTTAAGCATAAAACGTTGTGAGTACTTTTGATCCGTTGCTAAATGCGTTAACGTTGAGGCACTCAACGTTCTTCCGATAGTTTTTCTTTTAGTTTGCATAATAACCTCTATTCAAGCGAAGAAATTCCACCCGATCAAAAACAGCTTTAGAGAAGTCTTCCGCAGCAATTTTTGCACTTTTTAACGCATCAGTACTGCCAATGTATGTGGCTGGATTAGCAGAAACAACCGTGTCAAATGATTCGCCGCAACGTTCAAACCCATCGAGTCTTGGCAAGGTAACATCTAACATATCTCCACCAAAAATTTCCTTTGCTAAACTATGGCATAATTTATGATCTGTTTTATTGACTAATTTAGACATAAACCCAATGTTACTGATCAAATTAACGCTGACCCCCGTTGATTCTATCAAGTCAATGAGCTCGGGTAAGCGAGTTAAATATTTTAATGTTGAGTGAAAATCAACTTGTGCAGGTGGTACCGGCGTCATTAAGATATCTGCTGCTGCGATTGCATTAGATAAAAAAGCATCAAGATGAGGACCACTATCAATAAAAATAAAATCATAATCTTGTTTAATTTTATTGATAATATTCTCACGTAAAACAGTATAAATATTATGTCCAGATAAATGTTCTGCACACAATAACTCCCATTGAGATGCAATAAATGCATCTTCAATAGACGCTGGAATAACATCTACGCCTTGTACAACAGAAGGTAAAATAAACTCGTTAAATAATTCCTCACGGCTAACATTCTGTAACATTGCTTGAGCGGCAGTTGTATCAACAGTTCCAATAGATTGCATATGATTCAAAAACATCGTCGCAGATGCCTGAGGGTCAAGATCTATCACTAAGATCCTAAGATCCTCATATATTAGATGAGGATGCGTACGTAATGCATGTGCTAATGATACTGTACTGACGGTTTTTGATACCCCTCCCTTTAAATTACCAACAAAAAAAGTAAACGCTTCAGAATAACGATCACGGTATTTTGGTACACCGCGGTGATGATAAATATCGATAATATTTTGGATCGTCATCGCATATTTTGATGCTGTTCCGGCTTGTCTTTTTTCAAATAAGTATCCATCATTCTCCATTTCATTGACGGCATAATCGACACTAGCTCGAGTAAGTTTAGGTAATTTAGCGACCGCAGCTTTAGAGTAAACTTGATAATAAGTCGTTTCATTGAGTTCTTCTTTTTGCGATTGAACTTGAGATGTCAATGACTGTAACAATTTTACAGAACGGCTTGCTATTTTGTTGAACTGATTATTTACCCTAACCATGCTAGATAATCTCCGTATGCAGCATTCTTAACTAGAACGAATAATCCTACATAAATTAGACATTGTAAACAACCTTTACAGAATTATTTTATCTCCATCAAAAAATAAATTATAATGCATTGATAAATATGAAATTAGTTATAAAATCAGGAAAGTATTTCAGTCTGAAATCGCCAATATTAATAGATCTACGAAAAATTAAAAGCCTATCCCAATAGAATTTTATTCCAGACAATGAAACCACAGGAGAAATACAGCATGGTCTCGTAATTCTCAGTCTTTTTTTTCAATGAGTTAGTACGGACGGAATCAATTCATCCAGCTGTGAGTTCTTTCAACAACCCAGCGATACGCTTTAAAATCCGTCGTTCAGATGGCTTCAGACTCTTCTTTTCGTGACTGGACGGCGACTCTTCAGGTAGGCTTCCAGCCATTCTACTTCATAGTCTTTATCCATGCACAGTCGAAGCTTTCTGACAGGTCTGCCCGTCTGAATAGCTTGGAAAGTATCCGTATCATGAGTATTTGCCCCTACGACGGCCAGTGAGAGAGGAAGTCCGTTACCGTCGATCATCAGACTCCGCATTACTCACTGTTTTCACCGGCCTGTGGGGTTACGACCTTTTTTTTGCTCCTGCCAGCGGTGATTTGGTTATACAACCATTTATCGATAACCATAACTAGTCGATTCTACCCAATTGCTCACAGGCAAGTAATCCGTTCTGTCAGAAGCGCTCAAAAACCCCGGCATCACAGCACTCCTAAAAACGGTGGTGGCAAAGCTTGATGAGCAGATACCTGTCGCATTGAGTGCATTCCACTGGTAACCGGTTCTGAGCACAAAGAAAATAGCGTTCCTTGCAGCACAATTATCGGCACGTTTACGGTATTTATTCAGCGAATGACGGGTTTTGTGCCCAGGGATTAGTGGAGCCATTTTTTCCCAAAGTTCATCGCTGATCTGCCATTTGCTGCCTGCCACATTTTTCCTCAGAAATTGCCATTATGTATTAACTGACAATTCCTTCTGGGATAGGTTCTAAGAAGATATTTTATATTTAATAAAAAAGATTAATAATATTAAAAGTAAATAAGTAAATAAGTAAATAAGTAAATAAGTAAATAAGTAAATAAGTAAATAAGTAAATAAGTAAATAAGTAAATAAGTAAATAAGTAAATAAGTAAATAAGTAAATAAGTAAATAAGTATTATATAAAATTAGTTTACTTATCAATAATATTCTTTAAAATCATTCTCCCCATCATTTTATTTATTGTAATAAATTGATTTTTAATGAAATTATTAAATTGCAACTAAATATTTCACTCTGAAATCACCACTATATTGAAAATATAATATCTAATATGGTTATCTAAAAGAAATGTCAAAGTGCATCATCGCATCCAAAGTAAATATCTTAGTATACACATCCGTAGAGCTGGATTTTTTGTGGCCTAGATACGATTGAATAAGTTTTAGCGGGACACCATGAAAAATTAAATGCATGGCAAAGCTATGACGAAATGTCTTGCATGTAATGGGATCAACAAGGTAATCAATCCCTTTGGCATTAGCTTGCTCAACGGCCGCACGTAACCAATTACGGACAGTGTTATCACTTTGTATTGGCCAGATTTGACTTTGATTTTTATAACGCATTGTCACAAAGTAACTTTTCATCAGCTGAACATAGTGTGGATCAAAAAGTGCAACGACCCGTTTAGATCGCGATTTGGGCTTAACTTGCCCCACCTCATTCGGTTTTTCTCTTTGCTTTAATGTTCTCAGCACAACAAATGGGGTTGCTTCATCCAAGTGAAAGTCCCCTTTCGTTAATGCCAGCGCTTCATGGATACGTGCCCCCGTATTCCAGAGTGTTTCAATTAACGTCCGTTGATGTAAATCTGGCATAAAGGTGAGTAACTCATTCACTTCTGGCGCTAACAAATATTTTGGGCAATCCAAATCGGCAGCAATGGCTAAACTGCGTAATTGGCGAGCTCGCTCTAAATGCCCTTCTGATAACAGCGCTTGAGATTGGCGACGTAAAATTGATTTACCACTTTCAGGATTGATAGGGAAAAAAGTAGACATCATACAGCACCTTTATAATCATGATACTAATAGTTAGCAACTGTTATTGTTACTCTATAAAATAAAAAGTGACGCGGTAACAAAAGGTTGCCTATTCCCGCATGATGATCATCGGATCCTTTTTCCTTTTAGAGCCGATTTTTATCCCTGCGAATTTAGCTATTATCATGTTTTTTCCTTTAAACCGCAATAAGTTACGTATTCCAATAAATATCTTCCAATCAAATTAACAAGATATGGTGAAGATCTGCATTACGATCATACTAAATAAGGGAAAATAATCAGTATGTAGCCATTGCGGAGAATGACGGTAAAGCGCAATAATAAAAAACAAGAAGAATTGGTCAAAAAACAGGCTTCGCAGAACTTGTTAAGAGAGGATATCTAACCACCTCTAATATGATTCATTAAATAATGGTAAAAATGGCTTAAAATCGATTATAGGAAGATTTAGCTATGTAAGTCTTCTTTTGAAGAAAATGAGGGATGAACGAGTAAACAACCTGAACGCAACTAAAAAAAAGGGCACTGTTGCAAATAAAATGGTGGTGCTGAGTTTTTGGCGCTCAGTTATATTACAGCCCAAAAGCCCTGTTCACTAGACGCACTTCTCCTAATGGTTGTCCGTAATAAAAATGCTCAGCCTGACCTTTCCTCAATGCTCGCATCACTTCAATTCCTTTAATCGTCGCATGTGCCGTTTTGATGGATTTAAATCCTAAGGCCGGATTAATCACGCGCTTTAATTTTCCGTGATCACACTCAATCACATTATTGTGAAATTTGATTTGTCGATGCTCTACATGTGCAGGGCATTTACCTTCTTCTTTTAGAAGGTTAAGTGCTCGACCATACGGTGCCGCTTTATCTGTATTGATAACCCTGGGGATTTGCCAGTTTTTGGCTCGATTGAATATTTTTCTTAAAAATCGATAAGCTGCTTTGGTATTACGACGCGATGAGAGATAAAATTCAATGGTGTGCCCTCGACTATCGACAGCTCGGTAAAGATACGCCCATTTACCATTCACTTTTAGATAGGTTTCATCTAAATGCCAATTGTTGAGGTCAGAGGGATTACACCAATACCAACGTAACCGCTTTTCTATTTCAGGTGCATAACGTTGAACCCAGCGATAGATTGTCGTGTGATCCACATTTACACCGCGCTCAGCCAACATTTCCTGAAGTTCTCGATAACTGATACCGTATTTGCAGTACCAACGCACCGCCCAGAGGATGATAATGCCAGTGAAATGACGACCTTTAAATGCATTCATGAGGTAAGCTTCCGTAGTGGGCTGGTTAGCTTAGCATAATGAGCCATTCAAACTTTGCAACAGTGCCAAAATGTTTCCATTTAAACTCATTCGATGGCATGGCCTATTCCTAATAAGACATAATCAATACTGTGAGTGTTTCTCATCTAGATAATTTTTGCAACAAGCCCCATAAAGGCGGCTCAAACCTGGCTCAAAGCTCTGGTTTGTCACGGCACAGCCAGTCGTCAAAGCAAGCTTTTAACCTTATCATGCGATATACCTGATAATATCTCCTGGTTGGCACTCTAATACCTTACAAATAGCATCAAGAGTGCTGAAACGGATAGCTTTTCCTTTTCCGCTATTTAATATAGATAGATTGGCTTCTGTAATTCCAATTCTTTCAGCTAATTCTTTAGATTTCATTTTTTTTTCTTTTAAGACAGTATCCAAAGTAATAATTATTGACATTTTTAAATCACCAACTCATTTTCTTCTTTCAACTCTTTCCCTTTTTCAAATATATAGCTCAAAGAAAAGACCCCTGCACCCAGTAGTAGCTGCTGTAAACTATATAATTCAGTACTTATTATGGATATATAATCAGAGTTCCATTCATCAAGTATAGAATCAAAAAAATTACGAATATAAAAATTAGCAATATATCCAATAACAAGTATCAAACCTATACACTTTACATTTCTAATTCTGCTTTTCGTAAATACATTCCCATTACGCACACCTCTACAGAAAAGATACATTTGAAATAGGACAAGAATAATTACCAAATTGTCAATAATGAAATATAAACTATCTCCTGATGTCCACTCTATTATTTTCGCATCTTGAGGGAAAAATTGATTATTACTCCCTGACCAAAACAATAAATAAGCACAAACAACCGGAAGAGCAAACATTAAAAATAATAGTGTAGCCTCCAAGGTCAGACACAACCGAACTTGTATTTTATGCGAGTGAGAAAAATTCCTCATATTAATTTCCTATAGGCTTTAGCTTTTAAAAGCTAATAATTATTGATATTCGATAACTTGTCAAGACCAATTATCGAATATCAATAAATAAAAACACTAAGCAAAGACTCTATTTCATTGATATTATTGAAAAAATACTCTAAGTGAGAAACACCCAACGTTATTGGATT